>JAGQTQ010000142.1 GCA_020438905.1 Mycobacterium sp. | reverse complement strand
ACGGTGTCGCGGTACTTGCCGTTCCACTCGGTCCACAGACCGGGGAAGTTGCCCACCTGGTAACCGCCCTCGCCGATGTCCCAGGGCTCGGCGATCAGCTTCAACTGGCTGATCACCGGATCCTGCTGAACCAGGTCGAAGAAGGCCGACAGCCGGTCTACGTCGTAGAACTCCCGGGCCAGCGTCGAGGCGAGGTCGAAGCGGAACCCGTCGACGTGCATCTCCTGCGCCCAGTAGCGCAGCGAGTCCATGATCAGCTGCAGGGTGTGCGGGTGGCGGACGTTGAGGCTGTTGCCGGTTCCGGTGAAGTCCTTGTAGAGCCGTAGGTCCGAGTCCAGCAGCCGGTAATAGGCGGCGTTGTCGATGCCGCGGAAGCTGATCGTCGGCCCGAGGTGGTCGCTTTCGCCGGTGTGGTTGTAGACCACGTCGAGGATCACCTCGATGCCGGCCTCGTGGAAGGCCCGGACCATGGTCTTGAACTCGCCGACCGCTCCACCGGCCTGCTGGTTGGAGGCGTAGCCGGCGTGCGGTGCGAAATAGCCGAAGGTGTTGTAGCCCCAGTAGTTCCGCAGGCCCAATCCGAGCAGTCGCTTGTCGTCCATGAACTGATGGACCGGCATCAGCTCGATCGCCGTGACGTTGAGCGATTTCAGGTGGTCGATCACCGCCGGGTGCGCCAGACCGGCATAAGTGCCGCGCAGGTTCTCCGGCACCGCAGGGTGCGTCTGCGTCATCCCCTTGACGTGGGCCTCGTAGATGATCGTCTCGTGATAAGGGGTGCGCGGCGCGTGGTCGGAGCCCCATTGGAAGTAGGGGTTGATGACAACGCTGGTCATCGTGTGCCCCAACGAGTCGATCCGCGGGGGCACGCCCCCGCTGGCCGGGTCGGCCGAACCGAGGTCGTAGGAGTAGAGGGCCTGGCTGAAGTCGAAATGGCCGTCGAAGGACTTCCCGTACGGGTCGAGCAGCAACTTGCTGGAGTCGCAACGCAGCCCGGCTCCGGGATTCCAGGGCCCGTGCACCCGGAACCCGTAGCGCTGGCCCGGGGCGACGGTCGGAAGGTAGGCGTGCCAGACGAAGACGTCGACTTCTTCGAGGTCGATCCGGGTCTCGGAGCCGTCGCCGTCGATCAGGCACAGTTCCACCCTGTCGGCGACCTCGGAGAACAACGAGAAATTGGTGCCCGCGCCGTCGTAGGTGGCGCCGAGCGGGTAGGGGCTTCCCGGCCACACGGCTGGACGGGGGGAGTCGCGCGGTGGCATGGGACGACCTTATCGGCGTCGGGCTAGAACGGTGGTGGGTCGGCGTTCATTCGGGCCTCGTTGAGGCCGCGCTCCCAGCGGATACGGGCGGCTCGTTCGGCGGCTCGGGGGCGTCTTCGGGTCGGCATCATCAGGGTGCGCCCCTCGGACTCCACCCCGCGCGCGGCTGCGGTGACGGGTCCGCTGGGCTCGGCCAGTTGCGGAAAGAACAGCGCGCCGCCCGGCGTGGTGGTGTAGGTGCGGCCCGAGGGTGAGGTCCAGACGATGGTGCCATCCGTGAATTGCTCTTCCCGCCAGCCTTTTTCGCCGCACAGGAAGGTTTTGAGGAGATGATGAAGACGGCAGAGCAAAGCCAGG
>JAGQTQ010000030.1:745-27056 GCA_020438905.1 Mycobacterium sp. | reverse complement strand
GCCCGCTTAACTTCGAAGAGCCGGAAAACTCGCAGAAGGTGATCGTCTCGTGCGATCCGGATGAGGCCCGGCTCATCCGGCAGGACGACGACGCGATGGACGACCTGCACCGGCACCTGTTCGCCGTGATGTTGGATCGGGAGTGGCGCCACGGTATGACCGCCGCGGTCGATGTGACCCTGCTCAGCCGCTACTACGAGCGTTTCGCCGACCACGCGGTGGAAATTTCCCGGCGGGTGATCTTTCAGGTCACGGGCCGGATGCCGGTCGATGAGGAATCACTGACCTACTGAACCGGCTTCGCCGGCCCTCTTTCGGTGGACCCTGTTTCGGTGGACCCTGTTTCGTTGGACCCGGTGCCGGGGGCTTTCTTGGCGGCCTTGCGCACGGCCTTCGGCGCCGATTTCCGGGGCGCCCTTTTCGCCGCGGGTGCCGCCGCCTGCTGTGCCGCCGCCTTCTGTGCCGCCACCTTCTTGGCCGCCGCCTTCTGTGCCGCCGCGGTCGTCGGCTTCGAGGTGTCCTCTGCGGTCGGTTCGATCGCCTCGGCGAGTTCGTCCTCGCGGGCCTCCAGATCCGAGAGGTGCCGCGACACCAGAGCCGAACCGACGCCCATGGCCAGCGCGACCGGCCAGTCGATGAGTTCCAGAACCGCCAGTCCGCCCAGCGCCGCGTAGATCGCGAGCTGCTCCGGCGGCGGCACCATCACCCGGCCGACGATCGGCAGGTCGACCGAATACTTCGTGGCCCGGGCCACCCGAGCCGAGGCATCCCGCTGGGCCGCCATGAGCTTCTTGGTATTCGGCAACAACATGTTCGTGTCCTATTCACTCTGCGGATCCGTACCGGTCACGGGGACGGAATTACCTGGTTATGTGGCTGGTGTTCCCCGCATGGTCGGTCCTGAAATCCTCGTCGACGCCGGTGCCCGGCTGCTGGCTCCGGCCGTCCACGAGATCTACGCCCTGCTCCTGCGGGCCGGTGTCCTCGTCGTCGAGGACTGAGCTGTCCGGAGCCGGGATCAGGCGCTCCAGCAGCACCGGCGCGTAGAGGCTCAGCAGCGAGGCGACCGCGGTCGCCACGAATGCCTGACCCCACCCGAGCGGATCGACCGGGGTGCAGCCGAAGACGTGGCTCAAACCGGGGGTGCTGATCACCGCGGCCAGCACGAGCAGGGAGCCGGCCACGGTCGAGACCACCAACGGGCCGCGGGAGTCGGCCAGGGTCTGCGCCAGTTGGGTGCATACCAAGCCGATCAGTGCGATGGTCGCGGCACGCTGGCGCGGTCCGGTCAGCCGACCCATCAGCCAGGCCAGGGTGGCACCGGTCGTGGTCGCCGCGCCGCGCACCGCGATGGCCCGCCACATGGCGGCCTCATCGCGATCCAGCAATCCCTCCCCGTCGTGACTGCTCACCGCCAGCGCGGCGGCGGGCAACGCGTCGGTGAGCATGTTGACCAGCAGCATCTGACGTGCGTTGAGCACGGATTTGCCGGTGGCCAGTGCCGTGATGAGGGCGAACATCACTTCGCCGGCGTTGCCGCCGAGCAGGACCGACACCGCCGACTGGACGCGGTGCCACAACTGCCGGCCCTCGTCGAGGGCCTCGATCAGCGCCTCGATGTGGCCGTCGAGCAGCAGCATGTCGGCGGCGATCCGGGCCGGGTCGCTGCCGGTGGCCGAGACCGCGATGCCCACGCTGGCGGCCCTGATCGCCGCGGCGTCGTTGGCGCCGTCGCCCACCATCGCGGTGACCAGGCCGATGCCTTCGAGGGTTTGCACCACGTCGATCTTGTGCTCCGGGGACATCCGGGCGAAGACCAGACGCTCGGTGACCGCCACGGCGCGTTCGTCGGCTGACATCGACTCCCACTCCGCGCCGGTGATCACCTGATCCTGTGTGACCCGCAGGCCCAGTTCGTTGGCGATGACCGTGGCGGTCACCGGATGGTCGCCGGTGATCAGCCGCACGCCGATGCCGCGGCCGGCCAACTCGGCCAGCAGTTCGGCGGCGTTCTCCCTCGGTGTGTCGGCCAATCCGAGCAGTCCGATCGGGCTGAGTTCCGCCCGGCACAGCCGCTCCATGGCGGCCGGGTCGGCGGCGGCGCGGGCGGCCTGGCGGGCGGTCAGGGTCCGCTCGGCGACGGCGATGACGCGAAGTCCCTTGGCCGCCAAGTCGGTCACGACGCCGTTGAGCTCGGAGGCCTCGGTATCCAGTGCGGTGGCCAGTACTTCGGGCGCACCCTTGATGGTCAGCCGCTTGCCGGTCAGCGAGGCCGCGAACGGGCGACCGGACTGAAACGGCAGATAGGCGTCGCGGTCCCCGGGATCGCCGGCGCCGGCTGCCTGCCGGATCGCCTCGTCGGTGGCGTGATCGAATCGGCCGTTGTTGGTGGCGGTGGTGCCGGCCGCCGCGGCCAGCACGGCTTGCCGGCTGTGCCCGCCAATCGGGTGCACCTTCTTGACCTGAAGGCGGTTCTGGCTGAGAGTGCCGGTCTTGTCGAAGCACACCACGTCAAGGCGGGCCAGCGCCTCCACGGAGTTGGCGTTGCGGATCAGCACATGTTCGCCGCTGAGTTTGCGGGCGGCGGCCAGTTGGGCCAGCGTGGCCACCAGGGGAAGGCCCTCGGGGACGGCGGCGATGCTGACGGCCACCGCACTGCCGACGGCGTCGCGCAGCGCCGAGCCGCGCAGCACGCTGAGCAGACCGACCAGCGCGCCGCCGCCCAGGCTCCAGGGCAGCGCGCGGCCGGTGATCCGGGCCAGCTGGTTCTGCAGGCCGATCCGGTGATCGGACTTGGGCGCCAAGGCGATCGCCCGCCGCACCTCGGTGCTGCGGCCGACGGCGGTGACGATGGCCAGGCCGGTTCCGGCGACGACCGTGCATCCCGCGTAGAGCATGCAGGACCGTTCGGCCAACGGGGCGCCGGGAGTCGGATCGGTCTGTTTGGCCACCGGTAGGGACTCGCCGGTCAGTCGGGACTCATCGACTTCGACGTTGTCGGCCTCGATGAGCCGGGCGTCGGCGGGCACCACCTCGCCGGGGTGGATCTCGATGACATCGCCGGGCCTGAGTCCGGTGGCGGGCACGTCCTGGCTGACGCCGTCCTCTAACGGCCCGACCCGTCGCCGGGCCGGCGGGTCCTGCACGGCCAGCAGTCGGCGCAGCGTCCGCTCGGCGTGCAGTTGCTGCTGGGCGGACAGCGCGGCGTTGGTCAGCAGGACGCTGGCGACCAGCGCGGCGTCCAACGGCGAGCCCAGCAGGGCGCTGGCCAGCGCACCGGTGGCCAGAATGGGTGTGATCGGGTCGGAGAGGTTGGCCCGGAACTCACCGGCCAGATCACCGGCCAGCGACCAGGCGGCCGCACCGCTGCGGCGGGCCAGGCGGACCGGGGCGCCCAGCAGCGACGGGCGGTCGGGGAATTCCGATGTCACCGACGGCGGCCGGGGCAGCAGGCGGTGCACCTCCTCGACCGGCAGGCCGTGCCACTCGTGGCCGGGCTCCGGGGTCGGCAGCGGATCCCGGAAGACCTTGCCGCCCGCCCGGAATCCGGTCCACAGCCCGGCGAACACGCTGGTGTTGACCGCATCGGGGCCGTAGCCGGGCACGCCCGGAACCAGCATCAGCGCACCGATGGCCGAACCTGACAGCGACAGGCGAACCCCACTGGTGGCCGCTGTCCGGGCCGCCGGCACGGCCCGCAGAATCCGCCACGCGGCGGGCAGGTCGGGGACGAACAGGTCGGCGCCCCATGACGGGCTCGTCCCGCGGGAGACACCGACGGTGATGTCGGCCTCGTGCTGGCCCGCCATCTGCGAGGTGGTCAGCAACGCCACCGTCGAGCCGTCGAGTCGAAGTTCGGAGACGATCTCGACGAGGGTGTCGTCCAGCGAACCGGTGGCGGGGTAGAGGGTGTCGAAACCCTGCCCGAGCGAGCGCAACCCGTCATCACCGACGGAGACCACCCGCGCGCCGGTACGGCGCGCCTCGGCGACCACCGCGGTGGCCATCGGGTCGCGCACCGGGCTGACCAGTGCCTCACCGGTGTTGCCGGCCCCGGGTATCGACGACAGCCGGTGCCAGCCCGGGCCGATGCGCCCGGCGGCCAATTCCGCCTCGGCCGCCTGCCAGGCGGTCGTGCGCCGGGAGTTCCCGACGCCGCGCACCCGGGTGACCGTCAACTCGTCGGTGTAGAGCGCACGGGGATCGATGACGATGGCATCCACCCGGTCCAGGGCCCGCAATGCCCGCGGCCGCACGATCACGGTGTCGTGGTGGGTGATCAGCCCGCGGGTCAGGGCGCACCCGAAGGCCTCCCGGGAGGCGCGGGAGGGTTTGGGTGCCGACACCAGGGCGGCGGCTCCGGCCACGGTGGGATTGCGGGACAACGCCCCGATGAGCACGGCGGCGCTCAGGCCGACCCAGCCCGCGCGGTTGGCGTAGTCCTCACCAGGGCCATCGGCGAAAACCGTTGTGCCGTGGGAGGGTCCACGACCGCGCGGGCAGTCCGTTGCAAACCCGGGTTCGTGGCGATGCCAGGCCTGCCGCACATTCCACGCCTCCACGGCGAGCAGGGTGCGGGTCGCGGCCTCGGCGGCCGCGGCCGTCGGCGAGACCGTCAGAACAGTGCCGGTCACAGTGAGCAGGGACAGCAGGAGGTCGGTTCCCTCGTTCCCGATGCGGCGGACCAGGCGGTGACGCACGGCGGGGATCTGGTCGAGCAGGGTCGGCGCGACCGAGACGATGCTGGGCAGGCCCGGCAGCCTCATCGTGGCCCCGGCGATCGAAAGGCCCAGTCCGGTGGCGGCGGCTGCGGCGCTGAAGGCCCGCCCGAGAAGTAGGACGTCGTCGCCGGGCAGCGTCAGCGGCCGGTGCCGGTGTCCGGTGTGGGTACGGGCTTTCTGCTCGGCGCCCTCGACGACGGCCGCGAGGTCCGGTTCGGCGGCCCGGGGGTCAACCGTGACCACGACGCGGGCTACTGAACGATTGATGACGGCGTCGATCACCCCGGGTGCGGCGCGCACCGCCTCGAGCACCTCGTCGGCGATGTCATCGGCGTCCGGTCCGGACAGTCCGCGGACTTCGATCCAGCGCCGCCGTCCGTGCCGGCTGCTGCGCCGGGCCGGTTCGCCGCCGATCGCCTCGACGGCGATGTCCACTGCCGTGCGGGCCACGGTCCGGACCCCGGGAACCGCGTCAAGCACCGCTCCGCCGGCGCGACCGGCGGCCGAACCGCCCTGCAATGCGGCCGAGCCCGCCAGTCCCGCGACGGCGGCCGTGGTGGTCACGGCGACCTGCAGGCCCGCGGAGACGGCCCACAGCGGGACCCGGACCAACGTCCCGAGCCCCGGAACGCCGGGCCTTGACACCATGGTGAGACCGTACCTGGCCAAAGTGAACGAGGCCCGGCCCCGGATCAGGGGCCGAAAGGCCCGCTCAACACCGGTCGGCCAGCGGCCGACCCACCAGCGCCGGCCGTGCGGCGAGCTGATTGATCTCGTTGATGCGTCCGCTCCGTCAGCTGTTCTGCTCTCTCATTTCCCGGGGAATATCGGGAACAAGTCCACGCCGAAGTGGTGATGGATCGTCGTGCGGGTGATCCAGCCGACCGCGGTGAGGATCACCAGTCCGACAAAGACGAACATCAAGATGCCGAGGTATTTCAGCGGCGGATTGGGCTTGTGGATCACATGGTCCGCTTCCTCACCACCCGCGCCGAACGAGTACGCCAGCATCCCGGTGGCGAACAGCGCGGGCAGCCCGGCTCCCAACAGGAGGCCGACGACCAGCACCTTGAAGATACTTTCCAGATAGTGCATCAACGTGTCCTTTGGTCAGACCGAAGTGGTGGCTTTTGGCGGGGCCTGCTCCGACCCACCTGCGGTTTTGTTGCGGACGTCTGCGGGCACAACCGAATTCGTGGTTTCATCCCAATCCGCGTTGACGTTGCTGTGGTCGACCTTCTGCTGCTGGGCACGCCACCACATGTACAACGACAATCCGACCAGTCCCAGGAAGATCACCCCGTCACCGGCCAACCGGGAACCCGTCAGATCCTTGATCAGATAGGACACCCAGTAGGACAGAGCACCGACCAATGCCGCCGCCGGCAGCGTGACCAGCCAGGCCACCGCCATCCGGCCGGCGACCGCCCACCGAACCTGGGCGCCGGGCTTGCCGACCCCACTGCCCAGGATCGAGCCGGTGGCGACGTGAGTGGTGGACAACGCCATGCCGGCGGCGCTCGAACTGAGGATGATCGCCGCCGAGGATGCCTCGGCGGCCAGGCCCTGCGGCGACTCGATCTCCACCAGGCCCTTGCCCAGGGTGCGGATGACCCGCCAACCGCCCAGGTAGGTACCCAGGCCGATCGCGAGGGCGCAGCTGGCGATGATCCAGATCGGCAGGCCGTCGTTCTTTACGTCGCCGGTCAGGTGTCCGGTGGTGATCAGCGCCAGGGCGATCACGCCCATCGTCTTCTGCGCATCGTTGGTTCCGTGCGAGAGCGCCACCAAGGACGCCGTGGCGATCTGCCCCCAGCGGAAACCCGTCCTCGCGCCGCCGGCTGCAGAACTCTTGCGGGTGATCCGATACACCAGCCAGGTGCCGCAGGCCGCGACGAGACCGGCGATCACCGGCGCGGCCACCGCGGGGATGAGCACTTTCTGGGTCACACCGGGCCAGTTCACACCGCTGAATCCGAGCGCGGCCAGACCCGCTCCGATCAGCCCGCCGAACAGGGCGTGCGAGGAACTCGACGGGATGCCGAACAACCAGGTCAGAAGGTTCCACAGGATGCCGCCGATCAGGCCGGCGAAGATGATGGTCAGGCCGGTCGATGCGTCGATCCCGGGTAGCAGCCGGCCGGTATCGGAGTCCTGGACCTTCAGTACCGAGGTGGTGACGGTGACCGCCACCTCGACAGACAGGAACGCCCCGACGAGGTTGAGCACACCGGCCAGCAAGACGGCGAGTTTGGGTTTCAGGGCGCCGGTGGCGATCGAGGTCGCCATGGCGTTGCCGGTGTCGTGGAACCCGTTGGTGAAGTCGAACGCCAAAGCGGTGGCGATCAACAGCACCAGGATGACGAGCTCAGTGTTCACTTCGTCATTCTGCGTGGGCCCGCGGAACCTGTCAACCTGAATGAGGCACCGTTGTGCGGTGTTTAGTGAGTGTGCTCCTCTGGTTGGTCGGGTCGGTTGATCCACGCGGCGTCGGGCATTCTCGGTGGTTCGGGCGGTTTGCTGCCGAAGCGTTCGGGGTGTGCGGCGTAGGCGGCGCGGAGTACGCCGGCACGCTTGTCACGGACGGCCTCGGCCAGTCCGTAGTGGACGTCGGCGGGAGTGTGTAATCCCAGCCCGGTGTGGCGATGTTCGTCGTTGTACCAAGGGAAGAAGACTTGGCAGTGGCGCCGGGCGTCTTCGATCGAGCTGAACCGCTCGGGGAAGTCTGGCCGGTACTTCAGCGTCTTGAACTGGGCTTCGCTGAACGGGTTGTCGTTGGATACATGCGGCCGCGAATGTGACTGGGTAACACCCAGATCGGCGAGCAGGAACGCGACCGGTTTGCTGGTCATGGAACTGCCGCGGTCGGCGTGGATGGTCAACTGGGCACGGTCGATCCCTTGCTTGGCGCAGGTCTGGCGGATCAGCTCCTCGGCCAGGGGTCCGGTTTCGCGGCTGGCAACCATCCAGCCGACGACGTAGCGAGAGAAGATGTCCAAGATCACATACAGGTAGTAGTAACTCCACTTCGCTGGGCCACGCAATTTCGTGATATCCCAGGACCACACCTCGTTCGGGCTGTGGGCGACGAGTTCGGGTTTCACCTTCGCTGGATGAGTGGCTTGGCGGCGGCGCTCACGGACCTCTCCGGCTCGACGCAGCAGCCGGTAGAACGTCGACTCCGATCCCAGGTAGCGGCCTTCATCGAGCAGGATGGCCCACACCTCGGCCGGAGCCAGATCGGCGAACCGGTCGCTGTGGAGCACGTCGAGGATGGCCTGCTGCTCGGCAGGGCTCAACGCCCGCGGCTGGTGACGCTGACGGTGCGGAACGGGTTCGGGACGTGGCGGCGCCGGGCTTTGCCGATGGCGGCGGTAGTAGCCGGCTTGCGAGACCCCCACCGCCCGGCAGGCGCCTCGCACGCCAAGCTGAGGTGTCAGCTCGATGACAGCCTGGTCGGTCATCGCTTCGACCTCGGCCCGCAATCCGTGCTCTCGGAGAGAGTCTCCAAGAGCACGTGCAGTTTTGCCTGGACGTCCACCACGGCGCGGGTCTTGGCCAACTCCTTCTCGAGGCGCTCATTGTCGGCTTCAAGTCGGGCGATCCGTTCGGCCTGCGCGTCACGCCGCTTACGCCCGCGGGGGGCGGCCAGACCCGCCAGCGCGCCGACGTCTCGGGCTTTGCGCCACTCGGTGATGTGGCTGGAATACAAGCCCTCACGACGCAGCACTGCGCCTTTCTCACCGTCAGGCGCTGCGTCGTAATCGGTCAGCACCTTCAACTTGTACTTCGCAGTGAACGTCCGTCGCCGGGCGCGTTCGGGCACCTCGGGATCAGGACGCCGCGTTGCATCGTCAGCCATCCGACCAGGATCTTCCATCCCGGCCGCACAAGCCAACGTCGTCAACATGGTTGTCATTTCAGGGAGCCTCTCCATCCCCGCCCTCACGGTCACTAATTGTCAGGGAGCGGGTGCCTCACCCCAGGTTGACAGAGAGGGCCGGGTTGGCCGTTATCACGACGTTGCGAAAATACGGCCAGTGTTCACGTGGACTTAAGCTTCCGTGCTGGCGCAGTTTTCCCAGCGGGAGACCGGCGTCACGCGGACCGCCGCCTCGCACCGCGCCGCCAGTTCATTGCGGGCCGCGCCGGGCAGTTCCAGCGGCCTCACCTCTAGGTGGACGACGGTCCCGTGTGCCCGGGCGGTGCGCTTCAGCGATGCCCACAGCGAGTCCTCGCCGAGGAACGCCGTCACCGTCGAGGGCTTTCCGTCGCGGTGGTGATAGGTCAGACGCACCGGCTGGACGGGGCGGGCCGCGTCGATCGCGGCCTGGAACAGAGCCGGGCGGAATGTGCCGTGGTCCGTGCCGCAGTAGGTGGTTCCCTCCGGGAAGACGGCCACCGTGTGCCCGGCGCGTAGGCGCCCGGCCACCGCGCTGACGACCGAGGGCAGATCCCGAAGGTTTCCGCGGTCGATGGGGATGATCTTGGCCAGTCTGGCCGCCACTCCCACGGCCGGCCAGTCGATCAGATCGGCGCGGGCGACGAAGGTGCCCGGCAGGACGGCGCCGACGGTGAAGACGTCGACCCACGACACATGGTTGCTGACCACCAGGATGCCGCGCAGGTTGCGGACGGGCCCGCCGGACAGGGTGATCCGGATACCCAGAGCTGACAGCATCGCCCGGCAGTACAGCCGTTTGATCCTCAGGTGGCCCGGCAGCGGTATCGCGAGCAGGGGGAGGGCCATCAGGACGAGGACGGCTACCGTGATGCGCCGGGCGCACCGCACGGCTTCCAGGGTGCGGCGCCCGTGTTCGCCGAGCCCGGACAGCACGCAGTGCTCATCGCAGGTGGTCCTGGGCAGCCACGGGTGTGCGGTTATCGACCCTGGCCGGCCGCCGAGGCCGACCGCAACCGGTTGAGGTAGCGGATGTCGGCCTGGCGTTTGTCCAACAGGGCTGGGAAGTCGCCCACCCCGAAATCGGGGTCGTGGGCGGGCTCCCCGCAAATCCGGGCGCCGAGTCGCAGATATCCGCGCATCAGCGGCGGCAGCGCCGTCCGTTCGGGAGGGTCGATGTCCCGCAGCGGTCGGCCGTTGAGGACCACCGGCCGGTAGGGCAGGACCGTATAGGCCTGCGGCGCGCGGTGGCGGCTCAGTGCGATGTCGCGCACGCCCCGCAGGACACTTCCCGCCGGGCCGTCGCCGTGGGTCGGCACCGAGACGCACCCGATGACGTAGTCGTATCCGTAGCGGTCCAGATAGGCGAGGATGCCCGCCCACATCATCAGGATCACCGCTCCGTTGCGGTGGTCGCCGCGCACCACGGCACGGCCCATCTCGACCATCGACGGCCGCAACGGGTCCAGGCCGCAAATGTCGAATTCGGTTGCGGTGTAGAGCCCCCCGGCCGCGATGGCACCGGGCGGGGGCAGCATTCGGTAGCAGCCGACCAGCTCGCCGGAGGCGTCCTCGCGGACCAGGATGTGGTCGCAGTGCTCGTCGAACCGGTCGGCGTCCAGCGAGGTGGCGTTGTCGAGGGCGAAGCCCGGCTCGGTGGAGAACACGTCGTAACGCAATCGCTGGGCGGCCTCGATGAGCTCGGGGTCCGAGCTCAACAGCAGCGAATAGCGCGGGCCGGGAAGCCCGCGGGTGTCGGTGGGGTCGGGGGCGATGAGTACGGAGGAAGCGCTCACGGACTGCACAGTCATCGAGCCGGATGGCGAAACCGCGACGTCCGGGTGTTGTGTCGGTGTACGTACCGTGACCAGTGATTCGTCTGCGGGCAAGTGTTCTGGTCGACCTCGATCCGCTCGAGTTGCACGGCGTGGTCCGCGCGGCGCGCACGGGTGAACCCTCGATTCTCGGCTCAGTCCGGACGGCCGTTCGGAACGGAGAGTCGGATGATCTTCATCCACGCCGAGGCGACCTGTCTGGGCAGCGGTCCGGTGGTGTAGGTCAGGCCGTAACGCTCGAACACCTCCCGCACCTTCGGGGAGATCTCCTGGTAGCGGTTGCTCGGCAGGTCCGGGAACAGGTGGTGTTCGATCTGGTAGGACAGGTTGCCGGTCATGAAATGCAGGGCTGGGCCGCCGGAGATGTTGGCCGATCCCAGCATCTGGCGCAGGTACCACTGACCGCGCGTCTCGCCCTCGATCGAGTCCTTCGAGAAAGTCTGGACGCCGTCGGGGAAGTGGCCGCACATGATGACCGAGTGTGTCCAGAGGTTGCGGATCAGGTTCGCGGTGAGGTTGGCGGTCAGCGTGCTCAGCGCGCTCGGCCCGGACAGCAGGGGCCACAGCATGTAGTCGCGGGTCGCCTGCCGACGAATCTTGGCCAGCACCTTCCTGCCCCTTCCGATGAAATCCTTCTTCTCGACGCGGCCCTTGAGGTACTTGCCGACCTCGAGGTCGTAGAACGCGATTCCGTACTGGAAGAAGCAGGCGTTCACGGCGTTGGACAGCGGCTGCATCAGATACAGCGGCTTCCAGGGCTGTTCCTCGTCGACCCGCATGATGCCGTAGCCCAGGTCGTTGTCGCGGCCGCGGACGTTGGTGTAGGTGTGGTGCAGTTCGTTGTGGGAGTGCTTCCAGAGTTCTGCCGGCGAGGCGTTGTCCCATTCCCAGGTGGTGGAGTGGATCTTCGGGTCGCGCATCCAGTCCCACTGGCCGTGCATGACGTTGTGCCCGATCTCCATGTTCTCGATGATTTTGGAGATCGACAGCCCCGCGGTTCCGATGAGCCACGCCGGGGGAAACAGGGAAAACAGCAGAATCGTCCGGCTGCCGAGCTCGAGTTTGCGCTGGCTGTCGATGACTTTGCGGATATAGGCGGCATCACGTTCGCCGCGGCTCGCGACGATCTGGTCGCGGATGGCGTCGAGTTCGGCGCCGAGGTTCTTGATGTCGACCTCGCTCAGGCCGGCGCTCGCAGCGGTGTGTTCCAGCAGTGCGGTCATGTCGGATTCCTTTCTAGAGTTCGATATCGCAGTCGCCGGCGGCGGTGGAGACGCAGGTCTGGACGACGACGCCGTCGCCCTCGGTGCCGGTGGTGATAGCGCCGGTGCGCAGGTCCCTGACCGCGCCGCGGCGAAGCGGGGCGACGCACCCGAAGCAGATGCCCATCCGGCACCCCGAGGGCATCAGCACCCCGGCGGCCTCGCCGGTCTCCAGAAGGCTGTCGGTTCCGTCGTTGTCGGCGCGGACGCCGGTGGCCGAGAAGTTCACCTTGCCCCCTTCGCCGGTGGTGACGACCGACGGGCGGAACCGCTCGGTGTGCAGGAGGTCGGCGATACCTGCTGTCGCCCAGTGGGTTTCGAGGGTCTCGAGCAGTCCGGTGGGTCCGCACGCCCAGGTTTGCCGTTCGGCGAGATCGCCGACGACATCGGTGAGGGTGCCGGTGCTGAGCACGCCGTCGGTGTCGGTATGAATCTCGTGCAGCCGAATCCGGCCCTTGGCGGCCAGCATCCGCAGCTCGCCGCCGAAGATGACCTCGGCGGGGGTGGGAGCGGAGTGCACCACGACGATGTCGGACGCGTTGCCGCCGGGCATGTTGCGCAGCATGCCCATCACCGGGGTGATGCCGCTGCCGGCCGTGACGAACAGGATCTTCTCCGGTGCCGGGCGGGGCAGGGTGAACTTCCCGGCCGCCGGTTCGAGCTGAAGCAACGCCCCGACGGTCACGCGCCGGACCAGGTAATTGCTCACCACGCCGTCGGGGATGGCCTTCACCGTGATGGCGATACAGCCGTCGGGTCGCCCGATGTTCGAAGTCAGCGAGTAGGCCCGCCACTGGCGCACGCCGTCGACATCGACGCCGATGCGGACGTATTGGCCGGGAAGATGGCCGGGCCATCCTCGGCCGGGCTTGATCACCAGCGTGACGGCGTCGCGGGTTTCGGGATTGACGGCGACGATTCGCCCGCGTAGTGCGGCGTTGGAGCGCAGGGGGTCGATCAGGTCGAGATAGTCGGCGGGGGCCAATGGGGTGGTGACCCGTGCGGCGAACCTCAGCATGCGTCCGCGCAGAGCGGCCGCGGCCGGTTCGGTACGGGGTGCGGTTGTGGTCATATCAACACAATCCACTGTCGTCGGCGCTAAAGTCTTGACAGTTCAGAGTGGAAAAATCTCTCGGATTTATTCAAAAGGAACAAAATGTTGGAGACAACGCCGGGGGTGGTGCCGGAGAGGAAGGGACGGTTTTCCGGTCTGGCGCTGGATCCAGAGGTGGTCAGTGCCCTCGAGGCGGTCCTGCCCCGGATGGCGCAACGCACCGTGGACGCGATCATCGCCGAGGTGCCTGCCTACACCGACCCGTTCAGCGGGCAGATGGGCCAGAACATCGAGAGCGCGGTGCAGACCTCTTTGGCGACCTTCTTACGTCTGGTGACCTCGGCGGATGGCGCCGATCCGGGGGTTCAGATGTCTCCGGCCGTTGACGGCGCCTACGAACTGGGCCGGGGCGAGGCCCGCAACGGCCGTTCCATGGACGCACTGCTGGCCGCCTACCGGGTCGGCGCGAGGGTGGCCTGGCGGGAGTTGTCGGCCACCGCGGTGGAGGCCGGCCTGCCCGCCACCACCATCGCCCGATTCGCCGAACTGGTCTTTGCCTATATCGACGAACTGTCGGCGTCCAGCGTTTCGGGCCATGCCGACGAGTCGACGACCGAGGGCCGGGTCCGTCAGCGTTACCTCGACCTGCTCACGGCCCAACTGCTCGCCGGTGAATCGCCGGAGGTCTTGCGCAGCAGCGCCGAGCGTGCCAACTGGTCTGTTCCGCAAACGCTTACGGCGATCTTGTTGCCGGTTTCGGGAGCCCGGGGCCTGACCGCCCTACTGAGTTCGGAGGTGCTGCAGACAACCGACGGACTGCCGGGTCTGGACCCCGCCGAGTCCTGGTCGGCCGTGCTGGTTCCCGATGCGCACGGCGACCGGAGACCGGTTCTGATGTCCGTCTTGGCCGGGCGAGGCGCGGTGGTAGGCCCCGCCCGGCCCTGGCTGCTGGCGCGGTGCTCGTTCGAGCGTGCCGTACGGGCCCGACACCTTCTCGGTGGTGCCGGCCGCATCGACACCGACGAGCATCTGGTCGAGATCGTGCTGGGCGCTGACCCCGAGGCGGCCGAGGATCTGCGCCGTCGGGTTCTGGAGCCGCTGGCGGGCCTGAGGCCCGCCACGGCGCAACGCCTCACCGAGACACTGCGTTCGTGGCTGTTGCACCTGGGTCAGCGAGAGGCGGTCGCGGCAGATCTCTTCGTGCACTCGCAGACCGTGCGTTACCGGATGAACCAGTTGCGCGATCTCTACGGCGAGTGGCTGGCCGATCCGCAGAAGATCCTGGAACTTACTGTGGCGCTGGGGATACCGACTCAGACCGCCGAGACAAGCCCGGAATGGACGTCTCCGTGACGGCGCGGCCGATAGGCGGCGCCGAATCGGCGGTGGCGTAAGTTCGGGCCGTGAGCCCAAACCCGTTCGACCCCGACCTCTGGGCCCCAGTCGAGGGCTTCGAGGATCTGACCGACATCACCTATCACCGACAGGTGCGCGACGGCGAGCCGCAGCCGACGGTTCGGGTGGCCTTCGACCGCCCCGAGGTGCGTAACGCGTTCCGGCCGCACACCGTCGACGAGTTGTACCGGGTTCTTGACCACGCCCGGATGTGGCCCGAGGTCGGCGTCGTGCTGCTGACCGGGAACGGGCCATCGCCCAAGGATGGCGGGTGGGCGTTCTGCTCCGGGGGCGACCAGCGCATCCGTGGCCGCAGCGGCTACCAATACGCCGCCGGGGACACCGCCGACACCGTCGATCCGGCCCGGGCCGGGCGGTTGCACATCCTCGAGGTCCAGCGTCTGATCCGGTTCATGCCGAAGGTGGTCATCTGCCTGGTCAACGGGTGGGCGGCCGGCGGCGGACACAGCCTGCACGTCACCTGCGACCTGACCCTGGCCAGCCGCGAGCATGCCCGGTTCAAGCAGACCGACGCCGACGTCGGAAGTTTCGACGGCGGTTACGGCAGCGCATACCTGGCCAAGCAGGTGGGGCAGAAGTTCGCCCGGGAGATCTTCTTTCTGGGTGAGGCCTATACCGCCGAGCAGATGCATCAGATGGGTGCGGTCAACCGCGTCGTGGACCACGCCGAGTTGGAGACGGTCGCAATGCAGTGGGCCGAGAAGATCAACGGCAAGTCCCCGCAGGCACAGCGGATGCTGAAGTTCGCCTTCAACCTGCTCGACGACGGACTGGTCGGCCAGCAGATCTTCGCCGGCGAGGCCACCCGGTTGGCATACATGACCGACGAGGCGGTCGAGGGCCGCGACTCCTTCCTGGAGAAGCGCGACCCGGACTGGAGTCGGTTCCCGCGCTACTTCTGAACCTGCCCCGATGCTGAACCCGTCCCGATACGCCGTCACACAGTCCGGAGAAACACGATGCCCGTCGACCGACTTCTTCCCGACGACGACGCCGCCGACCTGATTGCGCTCACCCGCGAGATCGCCGACAAGGTGCTGGCGCCGATCGTCGACGAGCACGAACGCACCGAGACCTATCCCGAAGGGGTCTTCGCCCAACTGGGGGCGGCCGGACTGATGAGCCTGCCCCAGCCGCTCCAGTGGGGCGGGGGCGGCCAGCCCTACGAGGTCTACCTGCAGGTCCTTGAGGAACTCGCGGCGCGCTGGGCGGCGGTCGCGGTCGCGGTCAGCGTGCACGGACTGTCCTGCAACCCGCTGCAGAACTTCGGCACCGACGAGCAGAAGCGGCGCTGGTTGCCCGGCATGCTCTCCGGGGAGCAGATCGGCGCCTACAGCCTTTCCGAACCGCAGGCCGGGTCCGATGCGGCGGCGCTGCGGTGCGCGGCCACGCCCACCGACGACGGCTATCTCATCAACGGATCCAAGTCGTGGATCACCCACGGCGGGCGGGCGGACTTCTACACGGTGTTCGTCCGAACGGGGGAGGGCAGCCGCGGGGTGAGCTGCTTTCTGATCGCCGCCGACCAGCCTGGTCTGACCTTCGGCAAGCCGGAGGAGAAGATGGGGCTGGCGGCGATCCCCACCACGACCGCGTTCTACGACCGGGCGCCGGTGGTCGCCGAGCGGCGTGTCGGCGCTGAGGGGCAGGGCCTGCAGATCGCCTTCAGCGCCCTGGACGCCGGACGGCTCGGGATCGCCGCGGTGGCCGTGGGCCTGGCCCAGGCCGCACTCGACGAGGCGGTCGCCTACGCCAACGAGCGAACAACGTTCGGCCGCAAGATCATCGACCACCAGGGCCTTGGATTCCTGCTGGCCGATATGGCCGCCGCGGTGGGGGCCGCGCGGGCCACCTATCTGGACGCGGCGCGGCGTCGGGATGCCGGGTTGCCCTACTCCCAGCAGGCGAGCGTGGCCAAGCTGATCGCGACCGACGCGGCTATGAAGGTCACCACCGACGCGGTCCAGGTGCTCGGCGGCGTCGGGTACACCCGCGACTACCGGGTGGAGCGCTATATGCGCGAGGCCAAGATCACCCAGATCTTCGAGGGCACCAACCAAATTCAGCGATTGGTGATCGCCCGGGGACTCCGGGCGGGAAGGTAGTACCCGGGCAGATCCGGCCGGGCAGATCCGGGCGGGCAGATCCGGGCGGGCAGAGAGGAAAGAGGATGAGCGATCACGACGTCAGGATGGTCATCCTGTCGACCGACGATCTGGACGAGTCCATCAAGTTCTACAGCGAGACGTTGGGTATGCCGCTGAAATTCCGCGACGGCACGCACTTCGCCGCCCTCGACGGCGGATCGGTCACCCTGGCGTTGGCCACCGCCGTAGACCATCCCATCCCGGGTCAGGTCGTGGTCGGCATCAAGACCGCCGATGTTGACGCCGCGGCGAAGGCGATCGAGGCCAGCGGCGGCGGAATCGTCAAGGGTCCGTACGACGACGCCCATGAACGCCGTGCGGTGGTCTACGACAACAAGGGCAACGGCCTGGTCTTCTACAGCCCGCTGGCGCGGTAGGGGACTGCCGTGCCGGACCGTCAACTCAAGGGCGCATCGGTCGTCGTCGTCGGGGCCAGCGGAGGTATCGGACGCCATGTCGCCGGGCAACTCGCCGCCCTGGGCGCTCGTCTGACCATCGCCGCGCGGAATTCGCGGGGACTGGAGTCGCTGGGGTTCGAGGCCATCCCGGTCACGGCGGATTTACGTGACGCGGGTGCCGGTGCGGCGATCGTGCAGGCCGCGCTGTCGGCGCATGGGCGGATCGACGGCCTGGTCAACGCGGCCGGGGTGGTGGCCTTCGGCCCGCTGACCGACACCGACGACGAGGTGATCGAGGATCTGTTCCTCACCAACGTGCTCGGGCCGCTCTGGCTGATCCGGGCGGCGCTGCCGGCCCTGACCGAGTCCCGTGGCTTCATCGCCAACATCAGCGCGGTGGTCGCCGAGCAACCGCTTCCTGGTATGGCCGCCTACGCGGCTTCCAAGGCAGCGCTGAGTGCGGCGGACCGGGCGTTGAGCCGAGAGTTACGCAGGGTCGGAATCACCGTGACCGACGCCCGGCCGCCGCATACCGAGACCGGGCTTGCGCAGCGCCCCATCGCCGGTACGGCACCGCAGTTGCGTGAGGGCCTGCAACCCGACGCGGTCGCCCGCCGGATCGTCGCGGCCATCCTCGCTGGGGAGCCGGAGGTGCCCGCCGAGGCCTTCGGCTGAGGCCGGCTGATCGTGAACTGGCAGCATCTGCAGCCCTTTCTGGTCGCCCTGGCGATCGGTCTGCTGCTGGGATTCGAGCGGGAGCGCAGCCACAATCGCCGGATCTCGGCAGGCTCGCGGTCCTTTGCGCTGCTGTCCCTGTTAGGGGCCGTCGCCGCGGCGTTCGGGCCGTGGGTGGTGCTGGTCGGGCTGACCGGCGTGGGGGCGTTGATGGCGCTGGCCTATTTCCGCACCAACGACGAGGACCCGGGAACAACCACCGAGATCGCCGCCCTGGTCACTTACCTGCTTGGCGCGCTGGCCTACACCCGGCCCGCCGTCGCGGTTGCCCTGGCCGTCCTGGTCGCCGGTTTGTTGCTGTCCAAGAACAGGATTCACCGCTTCGCGCGGGAGGTCCTCAGCGAGGTGGAACTCGAGGACGCCGTCAAGTTCTTCGTGGTGGCGTTCGTCGTCCTTCCGCTGCTGCCCGACCGGCCCTTCGGGCCCTACGGCGTGCTCAACCCGGCGAAGGTATGGCTGCTGGTCGTTTTGCTCACGGGCATCGGGTGGGTCGGCTACATCGGCGTCCGTGCGCTGGGGCCGAAGCGGGGTCTGCTCGTCACCGGGCTGGCCGGGGGATTCGTGTCGGCCACCGCCACCACCGCCTCGATGGGCCGGCTCAGCCGCACCGCGGCCGACCGTCGGGTACCGCTGGCCGGTGCACTCGCGGCGAGCCTTGCCACCTTCGGGCAGCTGCTCGTCGTCATCGCCTACGTCGATCCCGCCTTGCTGCGCCGGCTGTGGCCCCCGGTCGTGCTCGCGGCCGTCGTGCTCCTTCTCGTCGCCGCTGTCATCTACCGGCGCTCCCGCGCGCAGCCGAACCACCCGGAGGTGGTCATTCCCGGTGCCCGGCCGTTCGCCCTTCGTCCCGCGCTGATCCTGGCGGCCATCCTGGTCTTCGCCCTGCTGATCGGTCGCTGGGGTGCTGACGTACTCGGTCCGCAGGGCGTGGTGCTGGGTGCATTCGCGGCCGGCCTGGCCGATGCCCATGCCGGATCGGTGGCGGCCGCCACCCTGGCCGCGGCGGGCGAGATCACCGTCGACACCGCCTTGGTGGCCGTCGCCGCCGCGCTGGGCTCCAATCTGCTCGTCAAGATCGGGCTGGCCTTTGTCGCCGGCGGTCGCCGTTTCGGGCTGGGATTCCTCGTCGGGATGGCGGCCCCGACCGTCGTGTTCGGCCTTGTTCTGGCCGCCGGAATCGCCGTTGGCTGATCGCGCGTTCCGGAAGCAATTGGGTGCGACAATCCCCGTCATGGCAGAGGACGAGGGGGACATCGACCCGCCGATGCACGAATTGAGGTCCAAGGGTCTCAAGAAGGGCTCGATCTCACTGATCGGCGCGGTGGCGATCGGATTGGCGGCCACCGCGCCGGCGTACTCGCTGACCGGGGCGCTGGGCCACGGCGCCGACGAGGCCGGCTACCAGATGCCGATCGTCTTCATCCTGGCGGTCATCCCGATGTACTTCATCGCACTGGCCTACAAGCACCTCACCGACGCCGCTCCCGACGCCGGAACGGTGTTCACCTGGGGTTCCAAGGCGATCATGCCGCATATCGGCTGGATCGGCGGCTTCGCGCTGATGCTCTCCAGCATCCTGGCCGGCGTCGGCGCCGCCGGGATCACCGTGAACGCGGCGACCGTCGCCTTCAAGATCGAGGACCCGCCGGACTGGCTGAAGGTCGCCATCGCCGCCGTTTTCATCCTGGTGACCACCTGGCTGGTCGCCCGCGGCGCCGAGGAATCTTCGCGGACCACCCTGATCTTGACCGTGGTCCAGTACGGCGGGTTGGGCCTGTTCGCGGCGATCCTGGGCGTCAACATCATCCGCCAGAACCACAACCCGACCGCCGAACCGTTCTCCTGGCAGTGGTTCAACCCGTTCGCCATCACCAGTTTCAGCGCCCTGCTCGGCGGCTTCCTGGTGGCCGTGTTCATCTTCTGGGGTTTCGACGCCGCGCTGTCGATGTCGGAGGAGACCCAGGGAACCGCCGAGGAGTCCGGGCGCAGCGGTGTTACGGCGATCCTCATCACCGTGATCACCTACGTGGTCTTCAGCGTGGCCGCCCTGGCCTACGCCGGCATCGACGACGACAGCCCCGGAAGCCTGACCAATAGGGCCAATATCGACGACATCTTCTCCAGCCTGGCCCGCGACGCGGTCGGGTCGGGTGGTGCCCTGATCGCGGCGGTGATCGTCGGGCTCTCGGCCTTCTCGGCCACCTTGTCCACGGTGATGGCCACGGTGCGCGGGGTGCTGTCGATGGCCGCGTACAAGGCGCTGCCCAGTCGGTTCGCCTCGGTCGACGAGGTTCGGCAGACCCCGACGTTCGCGACGTGGTTCATCGGCCTGACCACGCTGGCCATCTACGGCGGACTGGTGGTGGTCAGCGACTCGATCGTGGAGGACACCGTCTACAGCGTCGGCATCGCCATCATGACCTACTACACCGTGGTGGCGGTCTCCTCGGTGATCTATTTCTGGGACACCGCCTTCGGCAACTGGCGGACCGCGCTCGAACAGGTCGTGCTGCCCGCCATCGGCGCACTGGTGCTGATCCCGGTGGGCCTGGTCCAGGCTTACGAGATGGCCAACCCCGAGTACGGATCGAGCGGATCGCTGGCCGGGATCGGCACGGTCTTCGTCATCGGCGTGTTCAGCCTGTTCATCGGCGTGCTGCTGATGATCTTCTGGAACCTCAAGGCGCCGGCGTTCTTCCGCGGGGAGACCCTGGCCAGGGAGCGCACCCACCGCCGCTCGGCCGACGGCCCGCCCGGCGCATCCGGACCGGTTTCGCCGTGAGGGGCTGAGCGAGCTACCTGCTCGGTTCCACGATCGGCCGCTACCTCCGGTATGGTCGCGGCGCCCACGCTCTATCTTCGCTGCGCATGCGCTCACACCAGCGTGGACAGCGTCATCATCGGAAGGATTCATACGTGCTCATCTCACTGCGCTCGCAGTTCATCGCAGGAACCGCGGCGGTCCTCGGCGCCGGTTCTGTGGCGGTCGTCGGCGTCCAGCAGCAGCTTCCCGCTCTGCCGATGCCCTCTGTCTCGGTCGCGCTGTCGGCTTTCCACAACCCGATCGAGCAGTTGCTGGGGGTCATCGAGGTGGGCCAGGACTACATCTTCGGGACCTACTACAACGGCATCGATGCCCCGACTCCCGGCGCCGGCGAGGCGAACTGGCCCTTCGCTGGATTCGATCAGACCGGCGGCGATCTGCTGAATTACCTGCTCGCCAACGAGGCCTCGCTGGGCTTCTACAACAATGTCGGCCTGCTGGCGCAGAATGTCACCGACGCCGGGCCGGTCATCCGGCAGCTGGAAATCAACCTTTTCAACTACATCAACGTGGGTGTCAGCGGCGTCCTCGGTTCCATCGCGGCGCTCAGCGCGGGGGTCTGGGACTTCCCCGCGGCGGCTCTCGATGCTTTCCAGCTGGCACTCGACGGCCAGATCGGTGAGGCGATCACCGTGCTGACCGACGCGGTCATCGTTCCGATCGCCACCGCCGGCGAGGCGCTCATCGGCACCGGTGGCTACATCCTGACCGACTTCGTCGCCAAGACGGTCGCGGTGATCAGCGCCATCCCGCTGATCGCGGCCACCGCGGTCACGGCCGCCGTCGGCGGTGCCACCGTGCTGGCCGAGAAGACGGTCGAGATCGCCACCACCTGGATCACCAAGCTGGGCGCCGGCGACTGGGAGGGCGCCTGGAACACCGCCATCGACGGGCTGCTCGGTCCGTCCGGGCTGCCCGGGACCGTGCTGAACCTGACGACCGGCGCCGGCGTGCAGACCGGCCCGATCCTCGATCCCGAGGCCGATCTCCCGGCCAACTTCGTTCCGAGCGTGCGCACGGTGTTCCAGTCGGGTGTCTGGACCGTTGCCGAGGCGCTGACTGCCACGGCGCCCGCGGCGGCGGCATCCCCGGCGGCAGAGACCGTTGCGGCGCCCAAGGCGGCGGCCGCGCTGGAAGCCGTCGAGGCTCCCGCCGTCGAGGCTCCCGCCGTGGAGACCCCCGCAGTCGAGGCCCCCGCGGCCGCCGATACCGCAGCACCCACTGCCGGCGAGTCGCCGGCCCGGGCAGTCCGCGGTGCCACCGCCAAGGCCGGACAATCCGCCGAGTCGGCGGGCACCTCGAAGTCGGCCGGCGGCAACCGCACCGCCAAGCGCGCCGTCAGGGCGGCCGCCGCCGGCTGACCCGCGGCCCGCGCCGAGCTATCCGGGGCGCACTACAGGTTCGGATTACCGGGCTTGTGGTGCGCCCCGTGGCCGTGCCGCAGGTGTTCGGCCGGCGGCGCCTCGACCGGCTCGTGACCGGCTGGCAGGTGGTCGGGGGGTTCGATGCGCAGTTTGTGCGCGACGGGCACGTCGGTCGAGCTGTGCAGGATGATCGACAGCGCGATCGTGACGGCGATCAGGTCGAAGAGCTTCGCCCCTTCTGGAATTCCGGCCTGCAGGACCAGTAGGCCGTAGACCACGGAGGCGAAGCCCTTGGGTCCGAACCACGCGGCGGTGAGGCGCTCCGCGCGCGGCATCGGGGTGCGGATCAGTGAGAGCAGCATCGAGGCCGGCCGGACCACCACGATGGCCAGGACCGCCAGCGCCCAGCCCTGCCAACCCAGATCGGCGAGGCGGGTCGGCGTGATCAGCGCGCCGAAAAGCAGCAGGGCGGCGAACTTGGTGAGTTCGGAGAGCAGATCGCCGAGCGGTTCGAAGGTCTCCGCGGCGACATGGTCGACGGTGGCCAGCGCGGAGCCGGCCGCGAAGGCCGCCAGATAGGGATTGGCATGAGTCATGTGGCAGGTCGCGTACACCACCAGCGCGATCGCGACCGGTCCGAGCGGCTGAAGCCGGGGTTCGGCCGTGAGGATGTTGCTGCGCCAGGCCAGCGCGACCAGTACCGCCACGCCGATGCCGATGGCCAGGCCGAGGAGCAGTTCGAGCAGCACGACGCTCATATGCGAGCTCTCGTGTTTGGTCATGGCCAGGAAGATCAGCACGAACGGCAGCGCCAATCCGTCGTTGAGCCCGGACTCGACGTTGAGCAGTCTGCGCAGGCGCAGTGGGATGTCGTGGCGGCCCACCAACGCCGAGGCGAACACCGGGTCGGTCGGGGAGAGGATCGCGCCCAGCAGGAACGCGGTCGGCCAGTCCAGGCCGGCCAGATAGTGAGCGGGAATGGCGACACCGACCATCGCCAGCGGCATGCCCAGCCCGAGGGCGCGCCCGGACAGTCGCCAGCCCTCCTTCAGCGCCGGGACGCTGGCCCGCTGGCCGTCGGTGAACAGCACGGTGAACAGGGCGATATCGGCGAGCGCGGCGACGGTTCCGTCACTGGCGTTAACCACCCCGAATCCGCCCGGGCCGAGCAGGGCCCCGGCGACCAGGAACAGCAGCGCGGTGGACAGCACCGTCCGTGCGGCCAAACCCGACAGCGACACACTGATCAGCAACACGACGCCGAAGGCAAGGACGAGTTCCACGCGGCACTCCCTGGTCGATTCTGGACCGGTCGCCGATCATGCTGCCTGCCGGAGCGTCTCGGCGCAAAGACTCCGGGTCTGAAACAATGAAGTTCCCATGCGAATCTCAGCCCTGCTGGCGGGCCTCGTCGGTGCTGTCGTCCTGAGTGCCGGAACGCCGATGCCGGCTTCTCCGGCCCAGGTGCGACTCGTCGACAACACGGTGCAGGCGCTCTCGCCGTTCGACGTGACAAACCCGGCGGTCGGGCTGCTCGACCCCGCGCTGCTGAGCGCCGTCCAGCGGGCCGCAACGGAGGCGACGGCCGACGGAGTCGCGATGACGATCACCTCCGGTTGGCGCTCTGCGCAGTTCCAGCAACAACTTCTCGACGAGGCCGTGGCGACCTACGGAAGCCTCGCCGCCGCGCGGCAGTACGTGCAGACCCCGGAAGGTTCTCGGCATGTCCTGGGCCAGGCCGTCGACATCGGTGGCCCGGCGGCCGATCAGTGGCTAATGGCCAACGGCGCCCGCTACGGACTTTGCCGGATCTACGCCAACGAGCCCTGGCACTTCGAGCTGGCTGCCGACGCGGTGGGCAACTGCCCGCCCATGCTGCCCGATGCGGCAGGCTAGGAGTATGGCCGCTTCGCCCGACTACGTCGACTTCCACTTCGACGTGATGTGTCCCTTTGCCTATCAGACCTCACGGTGGATCCGCGAGGTACGCGATCTGTCTGGGTTGCAGATCAATTGGCGCTTCTTCAGCCTGGAGGAGATCAACCGGGTCGAGGGCAAGAAACACCCCTGGGAGCGGGAGTGGTCCTACGGCTGGTCCATGATGCGCATCGGCGCGCTGCTCCGCCGCACCGACATGGACCTGCTCGACCGGTGGTACCTGGCCGCGGGCACGGCCCTGCACGTGGACGGCCGCAAGCCGCACCGGCCCGAGGTGGCCGAGGCGCTGCTCGCCGAGCTCGGCCTCGACCCCGCGCTCGTGCGGCAGGCCATCGACGACGAGACCACCCACGACGAGGTGATGGCCGACTACCGGTTCGTGACCGACCGCGGCGGCTGGGGCGTGCCCACCCTGGTCTTCGACGACGACCAGACCTTCTTCGGCCCGGTCCTGATCGACCCGCCCACCGGCGCCGCCGCCGTCCGCCTCTGGGACCTGGTGCTCGGCTGGCGCGAGTTCCCCCACGTCTACGAGCTCCAGCGCCCGAAGCGCCCCGAGGACATCGCCGCGATCGCCACCGCGTTCCGCCCCTACCTCGAGGCCCGCGACTGGATCACCATCCAGAAGGAGACCCCCTGATGGCCACCATCGTCGACCGCGACCGCACCGTCCGCCTGCTGGGCGAGGAGTTCGCCGCCCTGGACGAGCTCTACTCGGGCCTCGCCGACGAGGACTGGGAGCGTCCCACCTGCCTGCCGGGCTGGACGGTGCGCGACCAGCTCACCCACCTGCTCGGCACGGAGGCGTCGCTGCTGGGCGAGGAGGCCCCCTCGGCCGACGTCTCCGGGTACGACCACCTGCGCAACCCCATCGCCGAGGTGAACGAGGTGTGGGTCGAGAGCTTCCGCGGCTCGGCCCCCGACGCGGTCCTGGCGCGGTGGCGCGACGTGACCGAGCGACGGCTCGAGGCCCTCGGCGCCCTGTCCCAGGAGGACTTCGACGCCCCGTCGTGGACCCCGGCCGGGCCCGACGAGACCTACGGCCGCTTCATGCGGATCCGCCACTTCGACTGCTTCACCCACGAGCACGACGCCCGGGCCGCGGTGGGCGCCCCCGACCGCGACGACCCCGACCACGTGCGCTCCTGCCTCGACGAGGTGGCCACCGGCATCGGCTACATCGTCGGCCGGCGGGCGCGCCTGCCCGTCGGCGCCCGGATCCGGATCGACCTGACCGGGGCGGTCGACCAGACCTACCTCGTCGAGGTCCCCGAGCGGGCCCAGCTCGTCGACGAGCTCGACGGCGAGCCCACCGTGTCCCTCTCGATGCCGGTCATGCGCTGGCTGCGCCTCACCGCCGGCCGCGAGGACGCCACACCCCACCTCGGTGGCGAGATCGCCCTCGGCGGCGACGAGGAGCTCGCCCGCCGGCTCGCCACGAACCTCGCCTTCACGATCTGAGGCCCGAGGTCACCGTGCCCCCGTCGCCCGCCCGCGCCGCCACCGCCGCCGCCGCCGAGGAGCCGGCGATCGACGGCCGGCGGGCGCGACGCGACCGCAACCGCGACGCGGTGCTCGACGCGGTGATCGAGCTCTTCACCGAGGGCCACGTGGGCCTCGTCGCCGCCGACGTGGCCGAGCGCTCCGGCGTCTCCCTGCGCTCGGTCTACCGGTACTTCGACGACCTGGACGAGCTGGCCCGCGCCGCCATCGCCCGCCAGACCGAGCGGTTCGCGCCGCTGGCCGAGATCCCCGACCTGGGCGAGGGACCCCTCGACGACCGCATCGAGCGGATCGTGACCAGCCGGGTGGACATCCACGACGCGGTCGGGCCCACCCGCCGCGCCGCCATCCAGCGCTCGGCCACCAACCCGATCCTCGCCGAGCAGCTCGAGCGCACCCGCCGGCTCCTCGCCGAGCAGGTGGCGGCGCAGTTCGCGCCCGAGCTCGAGGCCCGGGACCGTCCGGCGCGTGCACGGCTCGGGGCCGCGCTCGAGCTGCTCCTCACCTTCGAGTCGGTGGACCAGCTCCGCCGGGTGCAGGGGCTCGGCGCCGCCGACACCCGCCGCGTGCTGGCCGAGAGCCTCACCCGCCTGCTGGCGTAGCCCGGCGCCTCGCGCCCGCCGGTTCGTTGGCGGCCACGAGGGCCATCATCTCGCGGGCGACCATGGGGCCGGCGTTCTGGTTCTGGCCGGTGACGAGGTTGCCGTCGACCACCCAGTGGTTGGCGAAGGGGTCGCGGAAGGCGTGCTCGGACTCGAAGTCGGCGCCCAGGGCGCGCAGCTCGGTCTCGGGGTGGTGGGGCGTCGAGTCGATGCCGAGCTCGTGCACCTGCTTGTCGGTGACCGCGGTGACCGTGCGGCCCTCGACGAGGGGTCGACCGTCGACGCCCGTGGCGTTGCGCAGGCCGAGCGGGCCGTGGCACACGCCGCCGATCACCGCCCCCGCGGCGTTGGCCCGGGTGACCGCGGCGGCCAGGTCGTCGGAGAACCCGAAGTCGAACGCGGCCCCCCAGCCCCCGGCCAGGTAGACCAGGTCGTACGAGTCGATGTCCACGTCGCCCACCGCCAGCGAGCCCGAGACCTTGGCCTTCAAGGTGTCGTCGGCCAGGAAGCGGTCGTCGGCCGGGCTGCGCAGCACGGGCTTCAGCGACAGCGGGTCGACCGGGATGGTGCCGCCCTGGGGGCTGGCCAGGTCGACGTCCATCCCCGCGTCC
>JAGQTQ010000030.1:0-593 GCA_020438905.1 Mycobacterium sp. | reverse complement strand
TGGAGGCCCTTGCGCAGCAGGCGGGCCGGCAGGGGCGGGCGCTTGGCGTCGTGGGCCGCGCTGGTCGCGTAGGGCCAGGGCGTGTTGCGCTCGGGCACCGAGCGGGCGCGCTCCTCGACGAGGCGCTCTCGCAGGTGGGCGAGGACGGCGGCCGCGGCCGGGTCCTTGGCCCGGTTCTCGGCCTCGAAGGGGTCGGCCTCGAGGTCGTACAGCTCCCACTCGTCGGCCAGCGGCGCCCCGCGGTGGCTGGTCCCGCCCGGCCCCGTGGCGGCGCGGTGGCGGGCGTGGGGCTCGGTCCAGGTGGCGGGGTCGTCGAAGGTGCGGACGACCTTCCAGAGGTGGTCGGCCCCGCCCGGGGCGGCGTCCTCGGGCACGCGGGCGACGAGGCCCTCGAAGTTGGACGCGACGTGGGCGGGCAGGGCGATGCGCAGCGGCAGCGGCGGGCTGCCGTCGAGGCCGAGGCGGCGCGCCAGGCCGGAGGCGCCGGAGTCGCCCTCCAAGACGTTGTCCCGCGTGAGCAGGTAGGCGGCCCGGTCGGCGAAGGCCTCGGCGGCGTCGGCCTCGCCGTCCACCAGCGGCAGCAGGTCACGACC
>JAGQTQ010000141.1:2636-3707 GCA_020438905.1 Mycobacterium sp. | reverse complement strand
CCGGCGACTCGGTCACCGTCGCCCCGGCGATGACGCTGACCGACCGCGAATACCAGGTCATGCGCGATCTGGGCATCGCGATCCTGCGCGAGGTCGGCGTCGACACCGGCGGTTGCAACATCCAGTTCGCGGTCAACCCGGCCGACGGCCGGCTGATCGTGATCGAGATGAACCCGCGGGTCTCGCGTTCGAGCGCGCTGGCCTCCAAGGCCACCGGGTTCCCGATCGCCAAGATCGCGGCGAAACTGGCCATCGGTTACACCCTCGACGAGATCCTCAACGACATCACCAAGAAGACGCCGGCCTGTTTCGAGCCGACCCTGGACTACGTCGTCGTCAAGGCCCCGCGGTTCGCCTTCGAGAAGTTTCCCGGCGCCGATCCCACCCTGACCACGACGATGAAGTCGGTGGGCGAGGCGATGTCGATGGGCCGCAACTTCGTCGAGGCGCTCGGCAAGGTGATGCGCTCGCTGGAGACCACCAAGGCCGGTTTCTGGACCGCTCCCGACGACGACGGCTGGGTTTCCGACGTGCTCGACCGGTTGCGCACCCCCACCGAGGGGCGCCTCTACGACATCGAACTGGCCCTGCGGATGGGCGCGAGCGTGGAGCAGGTTGCGCAGGCCTCCGGGGTGGACCCGTGGTTCGTCGAACAGATCAACGGTCTGGTGGCGCTGCGGGCGGAGTTGATCGCCGCCCCGGTGCTGGCGGCCGATCTGCTGCGCCGGGCCAAGCACAGCGGTCTGTCCGACCGGCAGGTCGCCGCCCTGCGTCCGGAACTTGCCGGCGAGGCCGGCGTGCGGGCGCTGCGGCAGCGGCTGGGTATTCACCCGGTGTTCAAGACCGTCGACACCTGCGCGGCGGAGTTCGAGGCCACGACGCCGTATCACTACTCGAGCTACGAGTTGGACCCGGCCGCCGAGACGGAGGTCGCCCCGCAGACCGAGAAGCCCAAGGTGCTGATCCTGGGCTCCGGGCCCAACCGGATCGGCCAGGGCATCGAGTTCGACTACAGCTGTGTGCACGCCGCCACCACGCTCTCGCAGGCCGGTTTCGAGACCGTCATGGTCA
>JAGQTQ010000141.1:756-2441 GCA_020438905.1 Mycobacterium sp. | reverse complement strand
ACGCCGGCGTGCCCATCGTCGGCACCCGCCCGGAGGCCATCGACCTGGCCGAAGACCGCGGCAGGTTCGGTCAGGTGCTGGTCAACGCCGGCCTTCCGGCTCCCAAGTTCGGCACCGCCACCAGCTTCGACGAGGCCCGCGAGATCGCCTCCGCGATCGGCTATCCGGTGCTGGTGCGGCCGTCCTACGTCCTCGGCGGGCGCGGTATGGAGATCGTCTACGACGAGAAGACCCTGCACGGCTACATCACCCGCGCCACCCAGCTCTCGCCAGAGCACCCGGTCCTGGTCGACCGGTTCCTCGAGGACGCCATCGAGATCGACGTCGACGCACTGTGCGACGGCACCGAGGTCTACATCGGCGGGATCATGGAGCACATCGAGGAGGCCGGTATCCACTCCGGGGACTCGGCCTGCGCGCTGCCGCCGGTCACCCTGGGGCGCAGCGATATCGACGCGGTGCGCCGTGCCACCGAGGCCATCGCCCACGGCGTCGGCGTGGTGGGTCTGCTCAACGTCCAGTACGCGCTCAAGGACGACGTGCTCTACGTGCTGGAGGCCAACCCACGAGCCAGTCGCACCGTCCCGTTCGTCTCCAAGGCCACCGCGGTCCCGCTGGCCAAGGCCTGCGCCCGTGTCATGCTCGGCGCCAGCATCTCCCAACTGCGCGAGGAGGGTCTGCTGGCCCGACACGGCGACGGCTCGAATCCGGATCCGAACGCCCCCATCGCGGTCAAGGAGGCGGTGTTGCCGTTCCGCCGCTTCCGCCGCATGGACGGCTCGGGGATCGATTCGCTACTCGGGCCGGAGATGAAATCCACCGGCGAGGTGATGGGCATCGACCACGATTTCGGCAGCGCGTTCGCCAAGAGCCAGACCGCGGCCTACGGGTCGCTGCCCAATTCAGGGACGGTCTTCGTCTCGGTGGCCAACCGCGACAAGCGGTCGCTGGTGTTTCCGGTCAAGCGCCTGGCCGACCTCGGGTTCCGGGTTCTGGCCACCGACGGCACCGCAGAGATGTTGCGCCGCAACGGTATTCCCTGCAGCATCGTTCGCAAACACTTCGAGGACCCAGGCGAGGGCCGTCCGGCGTTGACCGCACTCGACGCCATCAACGCCGGAGAGGTCGACATGGTGATCAACACCCCGTACGGCAACTCCGGGCCGCGTATCGACGGCTACGAGATCCGCTCGGCGGCGGTGGCGGCGAACATCCCGTGTGTGACCACCGTTCAGGGCGCCTCAGCGGCCGTTCAGGGCATCGAGGCCGCTATCCGCGGCGATATCGGAGTGCGCTCCCTGCAGGAACTGCACGCCGCGCTGGGCGGTCCCTGAGGTGGCCCACCGGCAGGGTTTCGGCCGGCGGCTGGCGGCATCTGTCGCCGCCCGCGGACCGCTCTGCGTAGGCATCGACCCGCACCCGGAACTGCTGGAGGCGTGGGGACTGCCGCGCAGCGCCGACGGGCTGGCCCGGTTCTGCGAAATCTGTGTGCGGGCCTACGCGGGTTTCGCGGTGGTCAAGCCCCAGGTCGCGTTCTTCGAAGCCTACGGCGCGGCCGGCCTGGCGGTGCTGGAGCGCACCACCGCGGCATTGCGGGCCCACGGGGTGCTGGTCCTGGCCGACGCCAAACGCGGCGACATCGGATCGACCATGGCCGCCTACGCGCAGGCCTGGGTGGGGGAGGG
>JAGQTQ010000141.1:0-691 GCA_020438905.1 Mycobacterium sp. | reverse complement strand
TGCTGGACCTCGCGGCGGCCCATGGCCGGGGGGTGTTCGTGCTGGCGGCCACCTCCAACCCGGAGGGAGCGGGCGTCCAGCGTGCTCTGGTCGGCGGGCGCACCGTCGCACAGTCGGTGGTCGACGCCGCCGCGGCGGTCAACCGCGCGGGCGCCCCGGAGCCGGGCTCGGTGGGGGTGGTGATAGGTGCCACCCTCGAGCCCGCCGCAGTGCCGGATGCCGGTGAGCTCGGTGGTCCGGTCCTGCTGCCCGGGATCGGCGCCCAGGGCGGGCGCCCGGAGGCGCTGGCCGGGTTCGCCGGGGCGGGTGCCGGTCAGCTGCTGCCCGCGGTTTCCCGGGAGATCCTGCGGGCCGGCCCGGACGCCGATGCGGTGCGCTCGGCTGCTGAGCGGTTTCGCGACGCTGTCGCCTACCTGGCCTGATGCCCGGCCTGTCGGTTGTCCGGTCTGTCATGGACGCCGCGACACGCGCGACACGCCGTCGGCCGCCGAATCGGGAGTGATCTTGGTCGCCGGCCCGGCGTGCGGAGCGCCCCGCCGTCGAACGGCGCCGGCCGTTATCGACAAAACTGCTGTTAGAGGCGGTTTTCGGGGGTTGGGGGGAAACGGCGGACGGCGCCGGGCGCCCGCGGCCGGACGGGCCGCTTCGGTGGTTTGGGACCGGCTACCAGCCGCCGCTGTACTGCGGGTTT
>JAGQTQ010000029.1:67471-68051 GCA_020438905.1 Mycobacterium sp. | reverse complement strand
CGGTACTCGCGCTCGAAGGTGCGAAGCTGCTCGAGCCGACCCTCCAGCACGGTGCGCTGCTGGTTGATGGTGCCCATCAGTTCGGAGTGCTTGCGTTCGGCGTCGGCCTGCAGGATGTCGGCCTTCTCCTGCGCCTGGCGCAGCTGGGCCTCCGAGCGGGTCTGAGCGTCGGTCAGCATCGCATCGGCCCGCTGCCGGGCCTCGTTGACCGTCGTCTCGGCGATGTAGCGGGCTTCCGAGACGATCTGGTCGGCGTTGGCTTGAGCGTCGGACATCATCTTGTCCGCCTCTGCCCGCGCCGTGCCGGTCAGCCGGTCGGCAGTGTCCTGAGCAAGGCTCAGCACGCGGGCGGCCTTGAGCGCGTTGTCCTCGTTGACGGCTGCAGCCGCTGCTGCCGCCGCCGGGGTGGGCTCGGCCACCGGCTCGGCCACCGGCTCGGGCTCCGGCTGGTAGAGCGGAATGGACTGGGTCTGCGGACCGCCGGCGCGGGCCGAGGCGAGCTCCTGATCCAGCTCGCCCACCCGCTGGCGCAGGTCGGCGTTCTCCTCGATGAGTCGGGCGAGTTCGGTCTCCACCAAAT
>JAGQTQ010000029.1:0-67249 GCA_020438905.1 Mycobacterium sp. | reverse complement strand
GGCCGAATTTCAGAGTTTCGCCAATCATCCCGGCTCTGGCTGATACGGAAATCAGACGGCAGCGCTGAACGCCAGCTGCATTCCGATGAACGCCACCAGCAGCAGCACCATGATGGAGAAGTCCAATCGCACCGCGCCGATGGTCAGCTGCGGGATGATGCGCCGAAGCAGCCGAACCGGCGGGTCGGTAACGGTCATGATGCCCTCGAGGACCACGACGGTCAGCCCCCGCGGATGCCAGTCCCGGCTGAACGACCGGATGAACTCGACGACGATCCGGGCGATCAGCAGCAGCCAGAACAGGAACAGCGCGAATCCGAGGATCTCGAAGAACGACTTCACCTGACGGCGGTTCCTTACCTTGCGGCGGACGGACGGTCGCCGGACCCATCCGGTCCGGCGCCCGCCAGCCTACCGAGTCGGCGTACCGATACATCCGGTCGCCGGCCCGCGTTACTGGTAGCTGTAGAAACCCGCCTCGGCGATGCGGCGACGCTCCTCGGCAGAGACATCGACATCGGCGGGCGCCAGCAGGAAGACCTTGGTGGCCACCTTGTCGAACGACCCCCGCAGCGCAAACGCCAGACCGGCGGCGAAATCGACGAGCCGTTTGGCGTCGGCGTTGTCCATCGACACCAGATCCATGATCACCGGCTGGCCGTCCCGAAACCGCTCACCGATGGTGCGCGCCTCGTTGTAGTCCTTGGGGCGCAGGGTGGTGATCTTCGACAACGGGCTGCCCTCCTCGAAGAGCATCGCCATCCGTCGCGGGTCCATCGCCAGGGCGCCGCGCGTCGAGCCCCGAAGATTGCCGAACCTGGATGCGTGCGGCGTCCGGTCGAAGTCGCGGGGGCGGAACCGGGGCTCCTCGGCGTAGCCGGCCCGGAAGCCTCCGGTCGCCGGGTAATCGGCCTCGCGATCGTCGTACTCGTGGGCCATCCGAGGATCGCGATCGTCGTAACGGCCACCGGCCCGGACGTCGTCGTAACGGCCACCGGCCCGCATGTCGTCGTAGCCCTCGTCGTCGGCGAACCGCTCCCCCCGGCGGGCGAAGCTGCGCGCCCGCACGGGGGCGGCGTCGCGTTCGTCGTCGTAGTACTCGTCTTCGTAGTCATCCATCGGCGCCATGCCGAAGTAAGCCTTGACCTTGTGGAGAGTGCTCATCCGCGTGACCCTTCTGGAGAACTTCGGTGTCGGTAATTCTGGTGTTCGTGATGAACTTGTGACTGGAGTGACTACTCAGGGAGACGTTAGAGGACGTCGGCCCATTAGCGCCGTACCGACACGCACACAGGTCGAACCGTGTCGTACCGCGGCTTCCAGGTCGGAGGACATTCCGGCGGACAGTTCCGTGGCAGACGGATGGGCCGCCAGAACCCGGCGATGCTCTGCTGACAGGGCGGCGAACGCCGTGTCGGCATCGGCTCCCAGCGGCGGGATCGCCATCAAGCCCACGAACTGCAGACCAGCGGATTCGGCCACCTGCGCACAGAGGATGTCCACCGCTGCCGAGTCGCCGATGTCGACCCCACCCCGACTGGTGTCACCGTCGAGGCTGATCTGCACGAAGACCCGCAACGGGCGGTCGCGGCGCCCATCGGCCAGCGCCTGCGCACTGGCCCGATCCAGAGCCGTGGCCACCTTTGCGGTGGACACCGAGTGGACCGTATCGGCCCATCCCGCAATGTGTTTGGCCTTGTTGCGCTGGATCTGACCGACCATGTGCCAACGCGCCCGGCCGCCGTCGGGCGCGCCGGAGAGGAGTCTGCCGAACTCGGTGATCTTGGCCGCCGCCTCCTGCTCGCGGGATTCGGCGAAGGCCCGGCAACCGAGCCGCCACAGGATCTCCACGTCGCTCGCCGGGAAGAATTTTGTGACCGGCAACAGCTGTATCTCTTCGGTGCGCCGGCCGGCGGCATCAGCGGCCAGCGACAGCCTGGAGCGGACCGCCGCCAATCGCGCGGTCAGTTCGGCCACCCGGTCGCCGTAGCCCGGCGCGGTCATTCCATCCATATCAGCGACGCCAGCCGCCCGGTCGGGGCGTCGCGGCGGTGGCTGAACAACGTCGGGTCGGCGACCGTGCACCGCGGGTCGACGTCGACCGCGGCCACGCCAGCGTCTGCGAGCTGACGGGTGATCCCGGCCCGCAGGTCCAGCGCCGGGGCGCCACTGGGGGTCCGAGTTCGGCTACCGGGCAGGCTGGCCTCGACATCGGCGGCCATCTCCTCGGGCACCTCGTAATTGGGTCCGCTGACCGCCGGGCCGAGCAGCACCGAGACATCGGCCGCGTGCGCGCCGAGTGCCAGCATGGCCTCCAGCGTGCGCAGCACAACGCCGTTGGCCGCCCCGACCCGCCCGGCGTGCACCGCACCGACGACACCGGCGCGCGCGTCGGCCAGCAGCACCGGGACACAGTCCGCGGTGACCACCGCCAAGGCCAGTCCCGGGGTTGCGGTCACCAGGGCGTCGGTGGCCTCGAACGGCTCCGCGCGCGGCACGTCGACGATCTCTACGTGGTCGCCGTGAACCTGGTTCATCCACACCACATGATCGGTCGGCAGTCCAGCCGCCCCGGCCAACCGATCCCGGTTGGCCGCCACCGCGGCAGGATCGTCACCAACGTGATCACCGAGATTGAAACTGTCGAACGGCGCCACGGACACCCCGCCGGCCCGGGTGGTCGTGACCCGACGGATCCGCACGGTCATAACGCTGGCGCTCTCAGGCGTCAGTGCCGCATGAACGGCGGCACATCGACATCGTCGTCATCGTCGCCGAAACGGGAGGATCCGTTGGTGTGCGCCGGAACGCTGACCGGCTCACGAGGCTGGATCGACTCGATGGGCTCGAACAACGATGAACTGAGCTTTCCGGCGGCTCCCGGGGCGATGCCGGAGGCCGAAGCCGGGGCCGCGGTCGCACCGGCAGCCGCGGGAGCGGCAGCCGCGCCGGCGCCGGCAGCGGCACCGATGACCGGATTGCGGCTCGGGCTGCTGGCGTCGAAGCCGGCGGCGATCACCGTGACGCGCACCTCGTCTCCCAGCGAGTCGTCGATCACGGTCCCGAAGATGATGTTGGCGTCCTGGTGGGCGGCATCCTGGACCAGCGAGGCGGCCTCGTTGATCTCGAAGAGCCCGAGGTCGCTGCCACCGGCGATCGACATCAGCACGCCCTGAGCGCCTTCCATCGAGGCCTCGAGCAGCGGGGAGTTGATCGCCATCTCCGCCGCCTTGAGCGCGCGACCCTCCCCACGCGAGGATCCGATACCCATCAGTGCGGTGCCCGCCCCGCTCATTACGCCCTTGACATCGGCGAAGTCAACGTTGATCAGACCCGGGGTGGTGATCAGGTCGGTGATGCCCTGAACGCCGTTGAGCAGCACCTCGTCAGCGCTGCGGAAGGCGTCCATGAGGGAGACGTTGGCGTCGCCCATCTGCAGCAGCCGGTCGTTGGGGATCACGATCAGCGTGTCGCAGCTCTCCCGCAGCGCGGTGATGCCGTTCTCGGCCTGACCGGCACGCCGCTTGCCCTCGAAGGAGAACGGACGGGTCACCACGCCCACCGTCAGCGCGCCGAGTTTGCGGGCGATGTTGGCCACCACCGGCGCGCCGCCGGTGCCGGTGCCGCCGCCCTCCCCGGCGGTCACGAAGACCATGTCGGCCCCGCGCAGCAGTTCCTCGATTTCATCCTTGGCGTCCTCGGCGGCCTTGCGGCCCACCTCCGGGTCCGCGCCGGCACCCAGGCCGCGGGTGGAGTCCCGGCCCACATCGAGTTTGACGTCGGCGTCGCTCATCAACAACGCCTGCGCGTCGGTGTTGATGGCGATGAACTCAACGCCCTTGAGTCCCTGTTCGATCATGCGGTTGACGGCGTTCACGCCACCGCCGCCGATTCCGACGACCTTGATGACGGCGAGGTAGTTATGCGGGGGGGTCATCGCTGTGGTCTTCCTCCGGTCGTGGGTCCTGCTGAGCGCCTGCGTCGCGACTTTCCCGGTCTAAACCCTCAACCTCAACCAGAGGCTTAGAGTTATGTCAAGTTGTTCGCGTACTGGAAACGTACGACCGGCACGCTCCGGATTGGGGAGGCGCGCGGGCGTGTCGCGTGAGATTTTCTGCCGTCGGGTGTGCAGAGGCCTGTTCAGCGGGCGCCGCGAGCTGCGCGACGGGCCGTCCCGGGGGCGGAATCCGCCTTCGGACCGGACGACACGCCCTCGGCGACCGGCGGCGACGCGAGCGCCTGAGCCGCTGCGGGCCGGCGCGGGCTGGACGTCCGCGAACCGGGCGCTGTCGCGACGTGCGAGCCGGCCCTCGCGCGGGGTGTGCGCAGAGCTTTCTGGGAAACTGAGCCATCCGGCACCGAGGACACCGGTGCCGCGGTTTGGGTGGGCACCCGGGCCGGACCAATCGACGCCGTGGCGTCGGCCGCCCGCGGATCGGTCCCCGCCGCCGCGGCCGCCGAAACCGGCTGAACGGGTTGCAGTGCGTCGAACGCGTATTTAATCGCTGCCGGCGGGAATTCGAAGAAAACCTCTACACCCCAGGCGATTCCGTTCGAGATGAAATCGGGCTTCACGCCGCCGAAGTAGCTGAAAACGAAGGTGAAGTAGATGCCCGCAACGATGGTGGCCGGCAGGGTGACGGGAAAAGCGGCGTACCAGAGCGCCGCACCGGCGACGGTTGCCGCCAGTGTCACGACGCCCTGGAGCAGATCGACCGGGTTCGCAGACACCGACTCTTCGACGCCGGCCGCGTCGGCCTCCGAGGCGGCTACGACGTCTGCGACACCGGCCATCGCCGTCTGGGCGGTAGCCGCCTGCAACTCAACTGTGACGGCCGCCGTTCGGAGGGGCGAGGCCCCGGCAATCGGGGGCCCGGACCACGAAGCACCGAACACCACCGCTACGGCGCAGACAACCACCACGACCGGATCGAACACCCGGGAAATCTTTGTGACCACGACGAACCCCCACGCCCGACACGCACCCCGCAAACTGCGAAGCTTACTTCACCGTCGGCAGATCCGGGCTGGACACGTCGTAGACGCGTCCCGGCTGGGTCAGCAGCGCGGCGAGTTTCTCGGCCTTCTCGTCGGTGCGGTCGGTGGTCCCCCAGACCACGGTCCGGCCGTCGGCGAGAGTCAGGGTGATCGAGGCGACCGACGGCGCGGCGATCCGCCCCACCTGGGCCACCACCTCCGGGCGCAGCGCGGTCATGACCTCCAGTGCGGCCCGGGTGGCCGGGTCCGCCGGACCGGGATTGTCGACGTCGATGAACGGTAGCCCGGGCGGCGGCGGGGCGGTCGCGAAATCGACCCCGTCCCGATCGAACAGATGCGGGCCGTCCGGAAAGTCCTTGACCACGACGGGGATCCGCTCGGTGATCGTGATCCGCAGCGTGGAGGGGTACTCGCGCTGAACCCGGGCACTGGCGACCCTGCGGATGCCGGCCACCCGGTTGGCCACCACGTCGGTGTCGATCTGCAGCAGCGGCGTGCCGAGCCGCACGGCGGCCACCTCGACGACCTCTTCACGGGTCACGATGCCGGTGCCGCTGACGTCCAGCGACCGCGCCGACATCAGCGGGGTGAAGTACAACACCAGCCCCAGCACCACCGAGGCCAGCGACAGCAGGATCAGCCAGACGATCAGGCTCAGACCCTTGACGGTCCGGGCCGACGGCCGGGTGGGTTCCTCGGCAGTCTGCCCCTTGGCGCGCCGCTTGGCCTCGCGGCGGGCCTGCTCGATCGCCATCGCCCGCTGCTGGGCCGCCCTCCGTTCGGCGCGCTCGCGGCGTGCCCGCCGACGTGGCCCCTCCGGGTCGGCATCCTCGGTACCGGACTCCCCGGTACCGGACTCCTCGGTACCGGACTCCTCGGTGGATTCCCCACCGGCTTCATCGCCGACCGTCTCCTGCACATCGGGTTCCGGTGCCGATTCGGTCTGATCGGCACCGGCCGATGTCACGGCATCGACATCTCCGGGATCGCCGTCCTGAAGATCGCCGGCCTCGAGGTCGGCGTCACCTGGGCTCGCACCGGAGGGTTGTGGTTCAGACGACGGATCCGGAGGCTCCGGAACGTCGGTCACCGCGGCCCCCGGGGCTCGGCGGTCCTCTCGGCGATCCCCGCGACGATCTCCGGACCCAGCATGGTCACATCGCCGGCTCCCATGGTGACCACTACGTCACCCGGGCGCACCGCGGCCGCCACCTGTCCGGCTACCGCGGAGAAGTCCGGCAGGTAGCGCACCGGCGCTCTGACGAGATCGGCGATGGTGGCACCGCTGACACCGGCCAGCGGCTGCTCGCGGGCGGCGTAGACGTCGAGCACGAAGACCTCGTCGGCGGTGTCCAGTGCCGCGGCGAACTCGGCGGCGAACTCCTTTGTGCGCGAGTACAAATGCGGCTGGAACACCACGATGCTGCGCCCCTCTGTCGGCCGCCCTGCGTAGTCCTGCCGCGCGACCGTACGCAGTGCGGTCAGCGCGGCGCGCACCTCGGTCGGATGATGGGCATAGTCGTCGAAGACCCGCACTCCGCTGACCGTGCCGACCAGTTCGAAGCGCCGACGCACACCCTCGAAGCCGGCAAGTGCGTCGAGAACCTCACCCACCGGGGCGCCGGCCTCGGCGGCCGCCAGCACCGCACCCAACGCGTTGAGAGCCATGTGCCGACCGGGCACCGCCAGCCGCATCGCCCGCGGCTGGGACTCCCCGGCCAGTCGAATCTCGGCGACCGCGCCGGTTCCCTGCTGCCTCCAGTCCAGCAGAGCGGCGGCCAACTCGCCCGGGTTGGACTGTGACGCCGGACTTCCGTAGCGCAACACCCGGATTCCCCTGGCCGCACTGCGATCGGCCAGCCCCGCCGCGCCCGGGTCGTCCGCGCACGCCACCAGCGCTCCACCGGGCGCCAGCCTGTCGACGAACTCGTCGAACACCGCGGTATAGGCCTGCCGGCTGCCGAAGAAGTCCAAGTGATCGGCCTCGATGTTGGTCACCACCGCCACGTCCGGGGTGTACTCCAGCAGCGAGCCGTCGCTCTCGTCGGCCTCGGCGACGAAACTGTCCCCGCTGCCGTGGTGTGCGTTGGTGCCGGCTTGGCCCAGATCGCCGCCCACGGCGAAGGACGGGTCGAATCCGGCGTGCTGTAGAGCGACGATGAGCATCGAGGTGGTGGTGGTCTTGCCGTGGGTGCCGGTCACCATCAGCGTGCGGTGCCCGGCCATCAGCTTGGCCAGCACGGCGGGCCGCAGGATCACCGGCACCATGCGCCGATGGGCCTCCACCAGCTCGGGGTTGGTCTTGGGGATGGCCGCGTGGGTGGTGATCACCGCGGTCGGGCCGCCTGGCAACAGATCCAGATTGGCCGCGTCGTGGCCGATGCTGATCTGAGCGCCCCGGGCCCGAAGGGCGGCGACGCCGCGGGATTCCTTGGCGTCCGAACCGGACACCAGTGCGCCGCGGTCGAGCAGGATGCGCGCGATACCCGACATCCCGGCCCCGCCGATGCCCACCATGTGCACCCGGGCGAGTTCGGGCGGCACCCCCGGCCCGCTCACAGCCGAGCCTTCCGGTCGGTGCGGGCGGCCTCGAGAACGACCTCGGCGACCCGCCGCGCGGCGTCCCGGTGACCGACCCCGGCCGCCGCAGCGGTCATCGCGGCCAGCTGCGACGGGTCGGTCAGCAGCTTCACCACCTCGGTGCCGACGTAGCCGGGCGTCAACTCGTCGTCGGCGACCAGGACCCCTCCCCCGGCCCGCACCACCGGCAGGGCGTTGAGACGCTGTTCGCCGTTGCCGATCGGCAGCGGGACGTAGACGGCGGGCAATCCGGTCGCCGAGACCTCGGCGACGGTCATCGCCCCGGACCGGCAGATCGCCAGGTCGGCGGCGGCATAGGCGAGGTCCATCCGGTTCAGGTAGCCGAGCGCGATGTAGGGCGGGTCGTCGGGGCCCGGAGTCGGTAGGTCCAGGGTGTTCTTGGGACCGTGGACGTGCAGTACGGAGACACCCGCGGCGGCGAGGTCCGCGGCGGCCGCCGAAACCGCATTGTTGATGGACACCGCCCCCTGGGATCCGCCGAAGACCAGCAGGACCCTGGCGTCCTCGGCGAAGCCGAAGTGTGCACGCGCCTGGGCACGCATTCCGGAACGGTCCAGGCCGGTGATCGAGGGCCGCAGCGGCATGCCGACCACCTCGGCACTACGCAGGCCCGAACCCGGGACCGCCGCCAGCACCCTACGGGCGAACCGCGCGCCGAGCCGGTTGGCAAGCCCCGCGCGGGCGTTGGCCTCGTGCACCACCACCGGTACCCCGGCGGCTCGCGCCGCGAGATAGGCCGGCACCGCCACGTAGCCGCCGAAACCCACGACCACATCGGCGTCCACGGCGTCGAAGACCGCCCGGGTCTCCCGCACCGATCTGCGCACCCGCCCGGGCAACCGGAAAAGATCGACGTTGAGTTTCCGCGGCAACGGCACCGGTGTGACGAGTTCGAGCGGGTAACCCCGCTCGGGTACCAACCGCGTCTCCAGGCCCCGGGCGGTGCCGAGTGCAGTGATGCGGATCCCGGGCTGCAACGCGCTCAGCGCGTCGGCGACCGCCATGGCCGGTTCGACATGCCCCGCGGTGCCGCCGCCGGCCAGCACCACCGACACGGGGCCCCCGCGGGGATCATCCGGTCCGGGGCGGCCGCTGGTACCCGAGTCGCTGCTGCCCACTGGACCCTCGACCCCGGAAACACTCACCCGTACCGCTTACCTTCCGTTGCGCGGGAGCGACGTTGGTGGCCGTTCCCGTGCCGGCCGCTGCCCTGCGCCGCGGCGGCACGCCTCTGCTGAGAGGCGCCTCCATGATGCCCTGCGCGCCGCGCCGGGGCATGCGCCGTCCCCGCTTTGGGCTTGGCGGCGCGCCCAGCGGCGGACTTGCGGGCGGGGACTGCGGCCGTTGCGGCTCTGGGATTGGCAGCCCTGGCGGGCTTGCTGGACTTTGCCGGTCTCGGCGGCCGGGGCGGGGCGTTGTCCGGGCGGGTGCGCAACCGGTCGCGCAATGCCTCCACCCGGCTCGGCAGGTACGGCTCGGGTACCGGCAGCCGCAGCAGGCGGTTCATCCGGTCGTCTCGGCCGGCCCGCAGCGCCGCCACCGCATCGGGCTCGTTGCGGGCCGCATTGGCCATTAGGCCGATCATGAACAGCGTTGTCGCCGTGGATGTTCCGCCCGCAGAGATCAGCGGCAACTGGATGCCGGTCACCGGCAGCAGGCCGATCACGTAGCCGACGTTGATGAATACCTGGCCCACCACCCACGCCGTCGCGGTCGCCGTCAGCAGGCGCAGAAACGGATCGACCGAGCGCTTGGCGATCCGCATGCCGGTGTAGGCGAACAGCCCGAACAGGCACAGCAGCCCGAACGCGCCGATGAACCCCAGCTCCTCACCGATGATGGCGAAGATGAAGTCGTTGTGAGCGTTGGGCAGGTAGTTCCACTTGGCCGTTCCCTGGCCGAGCCCGTCCCCGAACACCCCGCCGTTGGCCAGTGCGAACTTCGCCTGCCGGGCCTGGTAGCCGGCGCCCTGGGCATCGGCGCTGGGGTCCAGCCAGGACCGCACCCGGTCGGAGCGGTAGCCCTCCGAGACCGCCAGCACCGCAGCGGCGGACATGGCGGCGAGCAGGGAACTGACGAAAACCTTCAGCGGAAGCCCGGCGAACCACAGCAGGGCGAGCAGGATGATGCCCAGTGACACCGTCTGGCCGAGGTCGGGCTGGGCGACGATGAGAGCCAGGGCGATGACCGCGGCGGGGATGAGCGGGATCAACATCTCGCGCAGGGTTGCCCGTTCCATGCGCCGGGTGGCCAGCAGGTGGGCTCCCCAGACCGCGAACGCAATCTTGGCCAGTTCGGAGGGCTGCATCGACAGGCCGCCGATCACGAACCAGCCGCGGGTGCCGTTGGCGACACGGCCGATGCCCGGGATGAGGACGAGTACCAGTAAGACGATGGTGGTCGCGAAGGCCGGGAAGGCCATCCGGCGCATGAAGCTGACCGGCAATCGCAGCGCGAACCAGCACGCGAACAGTCCCAGACCGGCCCACATCAACTGGCGCGCGAAGATCGTCCAGGGCGAGCCGTCCGAGTCGTAGGAGTGCACTCCGGAGGCGGACAGCACCATGATGAGCCCGAGGGTGGTCAGCAGCCCGGCGACTGAAACCATGAGGTGAAAGGACGTCATCGGCCTGGCCAGCCAGGCGCCGAACCGCTTCTGCGGGTCCAGCCAGGGCTTCTTGGACGCCGTCACGTCGGTCGCGCCGACTGCGCCCGCCGATTCCGGCTGCCCGACGGCGTGATGTTCGACGGCGTGATTTTCGACGGCGTGATTCTCGACGTTGTCCGCCGCGTCGCCCCGGCGGCTGAGCCGGGACCAGAAGGCGGCCACCGGACTACCGTCCCGAGATCCGGGCCCGGACCGCCTCGGCGAAGGCGTCGCCCCGGTCGGCGTAACTCGCGAACTGGTCGAACGACGCCCCCGCCGGTGCGAGCAGAACGGTGTCTCCCGGGCGCGCCAACCCGGCGGCAGCGGCGACGGCCTCGGCCATCACGCGCCTTCCGAGGGCGGGGCCGGCAGCTTTGATCACCCGAGTCACAGTAGCAACACCTGGCTCACTGATCTCATGCACCACAGCATCCTCCCCCGTCACCACCTCGATGACGGGGACATCGCGAGCGTGTCGCGATAACGCCTCGGCAAAGACCGCGCGATCGCGCCCGATCAGCACCACGCCCGCCAGGTGGCCGGCCGAACGGGCCACGGTCTCCTCGATCGAGGCCCCCTTGAGCATTCCGCCGGCCACCCATACCACCCGTGGGTGGGCACGGATCGAAGCCTCGGCCGCGTGCGGGTTGGTGGCCTTGGAGTCGTCGATGTAGTGCACCCCGTCGACGACCTCGACCGGTTCGCAACGGTGCCTGCCGACCCGGAACCCGGCCAGCGCGTCGGCAATCGCCCCGGCCCGGACATCGACCGCGCGGGCCAGGGCGGCCGCGCCGAGGGCGTCGAGTACCCCGACCGGGCCGGCCACCGGGATCGAGGTCACCGGGGCCAGCACGAGGTCCTCGGCGAAGGCCCGGTCGACCAGGGCGCCGTCGCGAACGCCGAGTTCGCCCGCGGCCGGCTCACCGAGCCTGAAACCGGTCTTCACCGTGGCCGGCGCCCCGGGCAGCAGTGCGCTGGCAGCCGGGTCGTCGAGGCCCACCACCGCCACCCGGCCGGCCAGCGCGCGGGCCTTGGCCGCCGCATAGGCGTCGAAACCGCCGTGCCAGTCCAGGTGATCCTCAGCGACGTTGAGCACCACACCGGCTTCCGGACGCAGCGACGGCGCCCAGAACAGCTGAAAGCTCGACAGCTCCACGGCCAACAGCTCGGCCGGCCGCGACAGCACGTCGAGCACCGGTTCGCCGATGTTTCCGCACAGCAGCGCCGCTCTGCCGTCGGCGCGCAACATTTCGTGCAACATCGAGGTGGTGGTGGTCTTTCCGTTGGTCCCGGTGACCACCAGCCAACGCTTCGGGGCACCGTAGTGCCCGGCGGTGTCCAGGCGCCAGGCCAGTTCGACGTCACCCCAGATCGGCACCCCGGCGGCCGCGGCGGCCGCCAGCACCGGGGCGGTCGGCGAAAAGCCCGGGCTGGTCACCACGAGGTCCCAGTCCGCGCCGCGGGCGGCCGCGGCGTCCGGTTCGACGGCGCGCACGCCCGGGAGGCCACGCGCGGCGGAGAGATCGTCGTCGCAGACCCACAGGTCCAGATCCCAGGAGGCCAGGGCCGCAGCCACCGAACGGCCGGTGACCCGAGCGCCGGTCACCAGGACACGGGCGCCGGACCGCAACGGCCCGGTCGCCGATGGCCCGTCAGTCGCCGATGGCACTGAGCCACTCGCCGTAGAACAACGACACCCCCAGCCCGCAGGCGATGGCGGTGAGCAGCCAGAACCGGATGATCACGGTGGTCTCGGCCCAGCCGACCAGTTCGAAATGATGATGGAAGGGAGCCATCCGGAACACCCGTCGCCCGGTCGACCGGAAGGCGATGATCTGGATGACCACGCTGGTGACCTCGGCGACGAACAGCGCCCCCAGGACGACGGCGAGCACCTCGGTGCGGCTGGTCACCGACAGCCCGGCGATGATGCCGCCCAAGGCCAGCGAGCCGGTGTCGCCCATGAAGATCTTCGCCGGCGCGGCGTTCCACCAAAGGAACCCGATACAGGCGCCGGCCGTGGCAGCGGCGATCAACGCCAGATCCAGCGGATCCCGGACGTTGTAACAACCGATTCCCGGCGACGTGGCGCAGGAGTTCCGGTACTGCCAGAAGGTGATCAGCACGTAGGCGGCGCTGACCATGGCCATACTGCCGGCCGCGAGGCCGTCCAGGCCGTCGGTGAGGTTCACCGCATTGGACCAGGCGCTGACCAATACCAGCACGAACAGCACGAACAGCACCGGCGGCAGCGCCACCGTGGATATCTCGCGCACATAGGACAGCTGGTTGCTGCCGGGAGTGAGGCCCTCGGGGTTGGCGAACTGCAGCACCAGGATCCCGAACAGCAATGCGGCGCTGATCTGACCGACGGTCTTGGCGGTCTTGTTCAGACCGAGATTGCGCGAGCGGCGAATCTTGATCAGGTCATCGAGGAACCCCACTGCGCCCAGCGCGGTGGCCAAGCCCAGGACCAGCAGCCCGGATGCCGAAGGCCCAACCCCGTCGACGGTCAGGCCCACCAGGTGGGTGCCGAGGTAGCCGGCCCAGATCCCGGCCAGGATCGCCACGCCTCCCATCGACGGGGTGCCGCGCTTGGTGTGGTGGCTGGGCGGGCCGTCCTCGCGGATCTCCTGGCCGAATCCCTGCCGGGTGAACATCCGGATCAGCGTCGGGGTCAACAGGATCGAAACCGCCAGCGAGATGGCGACGGCGATGAGGATCTGTCTCATCCGGCCACCAGCGCCTCGGCCATCGCGCCCAGACCGGCGGCGTTGGAGGCCTTGACCAGCACGACGTCACCTGGCGAAAGCTCGGCGCGCAGAAGGGCCAGCGCCGAGTCGGCATCGGCGACCATGGTCGACTCCGACCCCCAGGATCCCTCCATCACCGCCCCGTGGTGCATGGCGCTCATGGGCCTCCCGGTTCCGACGACGATGAGCCGACTGATATCTAAGCGCACGGCCAGCCTGCCGACGCGGTCGTGTTCGGCTATCGAGTCCTCGCCGAGTTCACCCATCTCCCCGAGCACCGCCCAGCTCCGCTGCCCCCCGTTGCGGGCCATCACCGCCAGCGCCTGCAGTCCGGCCCGCATCGAATCGGGGTTGGCGTTGTAGGCGTCGTTGATCACGGTCACGCCGTCCGGCCGGGTCACCACCTCCATCCGGTGCCGTGAGGCCGGGACGGCGTCGGCCAGCGCGGCCGCCACCTGCTGCAGGCTCGCGCCGCACTCCAGCCCCACCGCAGCGGCGGTGAGCGCGTTGCCGACCTGGTGCTCACCGTGTACCGCCAGCTGAACGTGTACCGAACCGGCCGGGGCGTGCAAGGTGAAGCCGGGCCGGGCCAACTCATCGAGTACGACGTCGTCGGCCCGGACCTGGGCGGTCGGTGATCGGCCGACGGTGACGACGCGTGCGGCGGTACGGGACGCCATCGCCGCGACCGCAGCATCGTCGGCGTTGAGAATGGCCACCCCGGACGGCCGAAGCGCTTCGACCAGTTCGCCCTTCGTCGCGGCGATGACCTCCCGCGAACCGAACTCACCCAGGTGAGCGGTGCCGACGTTGAGCACCGCGGCGATCGACGGCCGCGCGATGGCGGCCAGCGCCGCGATATTGCCCGGGTGACGCGCCGACATCTCCAGAACCAGGAAGTCGGTGTCCTCGTCGGCTCTCAGCACGGTCCATGGGTGGCCGAGTTCGTTGTTGAACGAGCCCGGCGGGGCGACCACCTCGCCCAGTGGCCGAAGCACGGCGGCGACGAGGTCTTTGGTCGAGGTCTTGCCCGAGGACCCGGTGATCCCGACGATCCGCAAACCACGCTGAGTCAGGTCCTCGGCGACAGCCCCGGCGAGCCTGCCCAGAGCGGCCAGAACCGCCGCTCCGGACCCGTCGGCGTCGTGCTCGAGCACCCCGGCCCGCGCGTCGGCCGGCGGCGCCGGCGGGACGACGACCGCGGGAACACCGACCGGACGGGCGGCCAGTACCGCCACCGCTCCGGCCGCCACGGCGGCTTGGGCGAAATCGTGCCCATCCGAGCGCGCACCCGGCAACGCCAGGAACATTCCCCCTTCGCCGACCGCCCGGGAGTCGAACTCCACCGTCCCGGTGACATGGGTCGCCTCGGCCTCGGCCGGGCTGATATCGCACAGCCGACCGCCGACGATCTCGGCGATACGGGCCACGGTCAAGTCGATCACGGTGCCGTCCTCTCCAGCGCGCGCGCCAGTTCGTCGCGGTCGTCGAATGGCCGGGTCCGCCCGCCACCGGTCTGGCCGGTTTCGTGGCCCTTGCCGGCCACCACCACGACGTCACCGCGCCGGGCCCATGCGACGGCGTGGTCGATGGCCGCACTCCGGTCGCCGATCTCCACGATCTCGGCGGCACCACCCACGTGGACCGCTCCGGAGAGGATCGCCGCGCGGATCGCCGCCGGATCCTCGTCGCGCGGGTTGTCGTCGGTGACGACTACCAGATCGGCCAGTTCCGCGGCGACCTCTCCCATCGGTGCCCGTTTGCCCGGATCCCGGTTGCCCCCGGCGCCGAACACCACCGCGAGCCGACCCTCGGGCCGGCGCAGGGTCTCCAGCACCGCACGCAGCGCACCGGGCTTGTGCGCGTAGTCGACGACCGCCAGGAAGTCCTGCCCCCGGTCGATCAGCTCCAGCCGGCCCGGTACCGAGGCATCGCGCAGCCCCGGTGACGCCTGCTCCGGGGAGACCCCGATGCTGTCCAACATGGCCAGGGCGAGCAGCGCGTTGGCGATGTTGTAGCGGCCCGGCAACCTGATGCGCAGCCGGTGGTGCACCCCGGCGGGGTCGACCGCGGTGAACTCCTGCAGTCCGCTGTCGAGCTCGACGACGTCCTGCACCCCCCAATCCGCCCGGTGCCCATCGGCGCTGACCGTCACCGCCTGGCCGGCGCGGCGAGCCATCAGCCGGCCGGCGTCATCGTCGACGCACACCACCGCGACCCGCGCGTGCGACGGCGAGGCGGGGTCGATCAACCTCGCCTTGGCCTCGAAATAAGCCTCCATGCTGGGGTGGAAGTCGAGGTGATCGCGGGACAGATTGGTGAAACCGCCCACCGCGAACCGGATGCCGTCGACCCGGCCCAACTCCAGAGCGTGGCTGGAGACCTCCATCACCGCGGTGTCCACCGACCGCTCGGCCATCACCGCCAGCAGCGCCTGCAGCGCCGGTGCCTCCGGCGTGGTCAAGGCACTGGGGACCTCCGCTCCGGCGATCCTGACCCCCACCGTTCCGATCATCCCCGGAATCCGGCCCGCCGCCCGCAGACCGGACTCGATCAGGTGCGCGGTGGTGGTCTTGCCGGAAGTTCCGGTGACCCCCAGAACCACGACCCGCTCCGAAGGGTGCCCATAGACGTCGGCGGCCAGTGCCCCGAGGACCGATCTCGGGTCGGGATGCACCAGCATCGGGATCGGCGACGGGTCGCCGAGCAGTCGGTGGATGATCGCGACACCGTCGACGTCGGTCAGGACGGCGACTGCACCGCCGTCGATGGCGGCCCCGGCGAACTGCGCCCCGTGCGCCGAGGAACCCGGCAACGCGGCGAACAGATCTCCAGCGGCGGCGTCCTGGGCCCGCAACGTGACACCGCTGATCGCGACTGCCGGGGCCGGGACGCCGTCGAAGGTGACCGCACCCATCCGCGCGGCCAGTACCGGCAGAGACAACCCCGGGGTGCTGCGGGGACGCAGCGCACTGGTCACGCCGGTCACCTCCTCAAACCCCGTCGGCAACAGCAGGCCGTACCGTCCGCCGTCGGCTAGTTACCCTACCGAGGCGCTCGCGGCTCAGGCCGCCTGCAGCGTGAGCGGCGGGCCCGGGTCAGGTGAGAGCGGAACGTTCTCCCGCTGCATCAGCCAGGCGGCGATGTTGTGGAACAACGGCGCCGCGGAGTGGCCGGGCGAGCCGTCGGCGTTGCGGACCGGGGCGTTCATCATGATGCCGATCACGTAGCGCGGATCGTCGACCGGGGCCATTCCGGCGAAGGTGATCCAGTAGACGTCCTCGTAATAGCAGCCGCAGGCCGGGTTGATCTGCTGGGCGGTACCGGTCTTGCCGGCCACCTGATAGCCCTCCACCGCCGCGGCTGGGCCGGTCCCCTGCTGCGCACCCATCGGGTCGCGCTGGACCACCGCCCGCAGCATGTTGCGAACCGTACGAGCGGTCTCCGGCGACACCACCGGGATGCCGGCCGGCCGCTGCTCCTCGGTTCGGGTGCCGTCCGGGGCGATGGTGGCCTTGAGGATGCGCGGCGGAATCCGCACGCCGTCATTGGCGATCGCCTGGTACATCCCGGCCATCTGCAGCAGAGTCATCGAAAGGCCCTGTCCGATGGGCAGATTGGAGAAGCTGCTGCCGGACCACTGGTCGATGGGCGGAACGATGCCCGCACTCTCCCCCGGCAACCCCACGTTGGTTCGCTGGCCCAGACCGAACTTCTCCAGCAACTCGTAGAAGCGCTCCGGGCCGGCCCGCTGGATCAACATCAGCGTTCCGACGTTGGAGGACTTCCCGAACACGCCGGTGGTCGTGTAGGGCATCACTCCGTGCGCCCAGGCGTCGCGGATGTTTACCCCGCCCATGTGAATCGAACCCGGAACCGACAGCACCTCGTCCGGGTTGGACAAGCCGTCTTCGATGACGGCGGCCGCGGTGACGATCTTGTTGACAGACCCGGGCTCGAATGGCGAGGTCACCGGGAGGTTGCCGATCTGTCGGTCACCCTGGCGACCGATGTCCTGACTGGGGTCGAAGGTGTTGTTGTTCGACATCGCCAGCACTTCGCCGGTCTTGGCGTCGAGCACGACCGCCGAGACGTCGTGCGCTCCGGAGAGGTCCTTGGCCAGTTGGACCTGCTGCTGAACGTAGAACTGGATGTCGTCGTCGAGCGTCAACTGGACCGTCGATCCGTTGACCGCACGGTGACGGTTGCGGTAGCTGCCGGGGATGACCACGCCGTCGGAACCCCGGTCATAGGTGATCGAACCGTCGACGCCGGCCAGCACGGCGTCCATCGAGTCCTCCAGACCCAACAGCCCGTGCCCGTCCCAGTCGATCCCGCCGACGATGTTGGCCGCCAGCGAGCCGCCCGGGTACTGCCGCAGATCCTGACGCTCGGCGCCAACCTCCGGAAACTTCTTGGTGATTGCATCGGCGATGCCGGGGTCGACCGCGCGGGCCAGGTAGACGAACGTCTCGTTGCTTTTGAGTTTCTTCAGCACCGTCGCGTAGTCCGGCTTGTTGTTCAGCTTGCCCGCAACGTCCTTGGCGATATCGGCCAGCCGCTGTTCCGGATCGGGGGCCTTCGGCGACTTCTGCCGTTCCTCGGCGAGTTGTTTGCGGATCTTGGTGGGCTGGAAGGTCAGGGCCCGAGCCTCGGTGGTGAAGGCGAGCTTGTCGAAGTTGCGGTCGACGATGGCACCGCGGACCGCCTGGTCGACGTCGGTGACCTTCAACTGGCCGGCCGCCTCAGCACGCAGTCCGGCTGCACGGGGCACCTGCAGGTTGAACAGTTGCGCCGCGGAGACGAGGAGCGCGAGCAGGATCACGACATTGCCCACCCGGTAGCGGTAGGCGAACGACGAGCTGGCCGGGCCGGTCTCGGTGGTTGTCCTGGTGCGCCGGGCATTGGCCACCCTGCCAGGACCGGGGTTCACCGGCGCTGGAGTGGCAGCCCGGACCCGTCGCTGCCCGGCGGCGGGGCGGGAACCCGGTTTGTTGCGGCTCAATGGGCCACTCCCGCAGGAGCGACCCCAACAGCAACATCAGTCACAGGAGGCACATCAATCACTGTAGGTACCGAAACCGCCGCAACCGGGGCAGGCGGGACCCCCAGCGTGTCGCCGCTCGGGGCCGAGGCGGCCGGGCCGGGCAGGGGCGCCGGTCCGGGCAGTGCGGCACCGGTGGCCGCATGCGGGTTGGCGCCGGCGAGCGACGGTGCGACACCGGGCGTTGCACCGGGGATGGCCCCAGGGGCAGCCGGCGCCGCGCCGACCGGAGCACCGGGCACCGCAGCCATACCGGGCACCGCAGCCATACCGGGCACCGCAGCCATACCGGGCACCGCAGCCATACCGGGCACCGCGGCGGTCGGAGCACCGGGCAGGCCGACCCCGGGGGCACCGAGCGGCGGAACGCCGGGCAGCGCCGCACCGGGCTGCCCGGGGGTCAGCCTGACCGGCACCTCGACGGTGGCTCCGGGCTTCGGCGCCGGGCCCGCGGGCTTGGCCGTAGCGGGCACTTCCTCGGGAAGTTTGGTGTTCAGCGGCGGAGGCGGAGCGCCCTCGGCAGGCTTGGGTTGGCCGACGACCACCCAGTTACCGGCCGGATCCTGAACCAGGTGCGCGGTGTCCTTCGACGGGATCATGCCCAGGTCGCGGGCCGCGTCGGCCAGCGCGGGTGCGGACTGCGCCTCGAGGACGTCGCGCTCGAGGGCTTCTTTCTGCTGATTCAGCGCCTCGTTGAGCTCACGTGCGTTGCCCAGTTGATAGGAGCGCTGCGCGGCGTCGGTGGACAACCACAATGTGATCGCCAGGCCGATGGCAAGTGCGCCGATGACCAGAACAACGAACGGGATTCTTGCGAGCAAGACCTGTGGACGGAGGTCGAGCTGTTCCAGCCGGGCGGCCAACCGCTCGCGAAGTGGGGGCCGAACTACCTTGGGGGCCTTGGCCTTACGGGCCTTGGCCCGCGCCTTGGCCTGACTGGCGGTCTTGGGCCGAGCCGGCCGTTCGACCGGTCTCGGCGCAGGCGCGGTCTGCGGGCGCTGCCGCGGTGCGCGCGGTTCCTGCGGGCGCCGGGTTCGGGTGCCGGCCCGCGGTCGGGTTTCGCGCGCCGGAGCGTCGCCGGTGCGACGGTTGCGGGCGCCGCCGTCGCCGCCGCGACGCCGCGGAGCCGATGGTTTGACCTTCGCCGAACCCGCTGCGGGTGCGTCCGAGTCCCTGCGACCGGCTGGCTTGCGCCCGACCTTCATCAGATGTCCTCTCCGTGCAGACGTTCGACGGCGCGCAGGCGCACCGGGGCGCTGCGCGGGTTGAGCTCGATCTCTGCGGGGTCGGCTCGCTCGGCTCCGCGGGTCAGCGCGGCGAATTCCGGTCCGTGGCCCGGCAGTTCCATCGGCAGGCCCTCCGGGGTGCGCGACACCGTCGCCGCGGCGAAGGTCGTCTTGACGATCCGGTCTTCCAGCGACTGGTAGGCCATCACGACGATGCGCCCGCCGGGGCGCACTGCGGCCAGCGCCGCGGGCAGTGCCGCTGTCAGGGATTCGAGTTCGGCGTTGACCGCTATCCGCAGCGCCTGGAAAGTTCTCTTCGCGGGGTGTCCGCCGGTGCGACGGGCCGGCGCGGGAATCGCGGCGTAAAGGGTCTCGACGAGTTCGCCAGTGCGGCTGTAGGGCTTGGCGGCGCGACGATCGACGATGAAGCCCGCGATCCGGGAGGCGAACTTTTCCTCGCCGAAGCGGCGCAACACGTCGGTGAGCCGACCGCGGTCATAGGTGTTAAGGATCTCGGCGGCGGTCAACTCCGCCCCGGGGTCCATCCGCATGTCAAGCGGAGCGTCGTGGGAGTAGGAGAAGCCCCGCTCCGGACGGTCGAGCTGCATCGATGAGACACCGAGGTCGAACAAGACTCCATCCACCGAGCCCGTCGCGGGCAGTCCAGCCTCACCCAGCGCATCGGCGATCCCGTCGTAACGGGTGCGGACAAGATCGACGCGGTCGCCGAAGCGGGCCAACCGACTCCCCGCGATGGCGAGTGCGTCGGGGTCGCGGTCGAGGCCGATCAACCGCAGCCCGGCGAACCTCTCGAGGAACCGTTCGGCATGTCCGCCCGCCCCCAGCGTGGCATCGACGAGAACCGCTCCGGATCCGTCCGCAGCGGTGCGGGTCAACGCGGGAGCGAGAAGTTCCACACAGCGATCGAGCAGGACCGGCACGTGGCCGTGGTTTGCGGAGCGCCCAGCGGGATCGGTTCCGGAGTCGGCCACCAGAAAACCTCCGGTTCGGTGGGGGCCGGCCCCTGCATCGAGGTCCCTGTCCGTCGCGAACCTGGCGTCGGGGAAGTACGTCAGGGTCGGTTCGGGCAGAGGCCACGTTGCACGGGCCGGCCGCCGCGGTTTCGCCGCGAGCTCAGATGATGGCGCTGAGGGCGTCATCGCTGGCCGCGGAGAAGTTCTCTTCGTGGGTCTGCTGATAGTCCTGCCATGCGTTCGCGTCCCAAATCTCCAGGAAGTCGACCGCGCCGATCACAACGCACTCCTTGCTGAGGTTGGCGTAGCGGCGGTGGTCGGCGGACAAGGTGATGCGGCCCTGGGAGTCGGGGTGCTGCTCATCGGTGCCGGCGGCCAGATTTCGCAGGAACGCCCGGGCCTCCGGGTTGCTGCGCGAGGTCGCCGCGGCACGACGGGCCAGTTGCTCGAACTGCGCCCGCGGATAGACCGCCAAGCTGTGGTCCTGGCTCTTGGTGACCATCAGCCCTCCCGCCAGCGCATCGCGGAACTTCGCGGGCAGCGTCAACCTGCCCTTGTCGTCCAACTTGGGCGTGTAGGTGCCGAGAAACATCCCGGGCACCTCCCTGTCGAAACCGCCCCGGAGTGCTTACCACTCCGCTGCCGCCACGATACCCCACATTCCCCCACTTTGCTCCACTCTGCTACCAAAACGTGGCCCATGTCCCCCACCTCGTTCCACCAGACACCGCACAGACCCCTCATGACACCCCTTGAACACCGCAAAACAGCAGTTGGAGACGCAGTGGGGTGAAGTGGGGGGCGAAGTGGGGGGCGAGCCCCGAGCCAACCCGAATCGCCCCGAAAACCAGCGCGCTGGATCACAAAAAAGGGGGGCAGCCTATCGGCTGCCCCCATCGTTAGCCCGAGGGCGTCACTCGTCGAAGCGGCGCCGGAAACGGTCCTCCATGCGACTGGTGAAGGAACCTGCTCCCCGGGCCTTGCGCTGCCGGACCGGTCCCGCCGGCGCACCGTCCCGGTTTCGACCGCCGGCGGCCGGCGGCGCGGTGACGGCGAACACCACGCCGGCGAACATGACTACGAATCCGAGGACCGACAGGACGGGGAAACCCCCGATCATCGTGGCCTTGAAGGCCACGCCCGCCACCAGCAGTGCCAGCCCCAGCACGAACAGCCCCACACCTTGAAGCCGGCGGCGGGTTGATGGTGTGCGCAGAGTCCCGCCGCGCACACTGGATGCGAATTTGGGGTCCTCGGCGTAGAGAGCGCTCTCGATCTGATCGAGCATCCGCTGCTCATGATCGGAGAGTGGCATTCGTCCCTCCTTGCCGACGTGGCCGAAATCTTGCTGCCCAGTAGTGCTCACCCGCTGCGGCGAGAGCCGAGCGGTTACCAACATGATACGAGGTCAGGATGCCGCGTACCACCCGGTTTGACCACCTGTTTGTCCATCTGGCGCTCTCGAAGAGTGTAGCGCCGCGACTCGAGGCGCCGTTACCGGTCGCGCTGATGTCAGATCACCGTCAGGACTGACCGAGATCGGAGGTCGGCGGCTCCATAATGACGATGTAGGCGGCGACAATTCGGACGGACGCGCATCGCGCGGACGCGGGGACACCGAAAGGGGGCGATCGTGACGGCGTTTCTGGTCGACCTGTCGCCCACCGACATGCAGGCACGCCTCGGCGATGCCCTGGCCGTCTACGTCGACGCGATGCGCTACCCGCGCGGCACCGAGAGTCAACGGGCCCCGATGTGGCTGGAGCACACCCGCCGGCCGGGTTGGCGGGCGGTGGCCGTCGTGGACACGGACTCCCCGAGCACTGGCGCCCCGAGCACTGGAGCTGCGAAAGCCGGCACCCCACCGCCGAACCGGGACGCGCTGGTCGGCGCCCCGATCCTGGGCGTGGCCTACGGCTATCGGGGAGCGCCGGATCAGTGGTGGCAGCAGCAGGTGATGCGTGGCCTTCGGCACTACGGACTCCCCCGAGACGAGATCACCCGCCTGATGGGCGACTATTTCGAGCTCACCGAACTGCATATCCATCCCAGCGCGCAGGGCCGGGGCCTCGGCGAGGCGCTCGTCCGCCGGCTGCTGAGCGGCCGCAACGAGGGACGTGTGCTGTTGTCGACGCCCGAGACGAACTCCGGAGAGAACCGCGCTTGGCGGCTCTACCGCCGGTTGGGCTTCACCGACGTCATCCGGGGCTACCACTTTGCCGGTGATCCGCGGGAGTTCGCCATCCTGGGCCGGACGTTGCCGCTCTGAGCGGAATCGCACCTCGGAGCCCGTCTGGTGCGGCCCGCCGGATGCGAATCTGGCACCATACCCTCGTGACCCTTGCGCCGTCACCGCAGCATTCCCGCCGTAGGCCCCTGCGGGTCCTGTCCCGCCGTAGGCCCCTGCGGGTCCTGGCGTTGCTGTTGCTGTTCGCGGCACCCCTGCTGACCGGTTGTCTGCGTGTGAACGCCTCGATCACCGTCTCGCCGGACGACCTGGTCTCCGGTTCGATCGTCGCGGCGGTGAAACCGCGCAATGACAGCGACAAGGGCCCGCAGTTCGACGAAAACCTCGCATTCAGCCAGAAAGTCTCGGTTTCGCCGTACGAGGCCGACGGCTACGTCGGTTCGCAGGCCCGGTTCTCCGATCTGACCTTCGCCGAACTTCCGCAACTGGCCAACCTGAGCCGCGAAGCCACCGGAGTCGACATCTCGCTGCGCCGCGCGGGCAACCTGGTGATCCTGGAGGGCCGGGTCGACCTGACCAACGTCACCGACCCGGAAGCCGACGTGACCTTCAGCGCCTCCTTCCCGGGCGAGGTGACATCGACCAACGGCGAGCGCATCAATCCTGACTACGTCGTCTGGCAGCTCAAGCCCGGCACGGTCACCACGATGAGCGCGCAGTCACGGTTCACCGACCCCAGCACCCGGTCGTTCACCGCGGCCGCGCTGTGGCTGGGTCTGGCCTCATTCCTGGTCGCCGGAATCATCGCCGCCCTGGCCTGGCGTGACCGGGACCGGAAGTCCCCGCGGTTCACAGAAGTCGCGTCCGAGGAGGGTCTGCGGGAGGCGAACCCGAGGATTCAAAAGGAGAGAGGGGCACCGCGCTGAGCATGCGAGCAGCAGCACCGTCGGCCGCCGAACTGGCCGGCGCCGTCACCGACCAACTCCGGGGGTATCTGGCCCGCCGGCGCTCTGAGGCGTCCTACATCGGCACCGACTACGACGGCCTGATCGCCGCACTGGAGGACTTCGTGCTGCGCGGCGGCAAGCGCCTGCGGCCGGCGTTCGCCTACTGGGGATACCGGGCGGTGACCCCCCAACCCGACGACGGCGTCGGCGACGAGGTGCTGCGGCTGTTCTCCGCGCTGGAGCTTCTGCACGCGTGCGCGCTGGTCCATGACGACGTCATCGACGACTCCGCGACCCGCCGCGGCATGCCGACGGCCCACGTGTTCTTCGCCGATCTTCACCGCGACCGCGGCTGGCGCGGATCAGCCGAGCAGTTCGGCCGCTCAGCGGCGATCCTGTTGGGCGATCTGTCGCTGGTGTGGGCCGACGACATCGTCGCGGGGGCGAGACTGCCGGCCGACGGTCAACAGCGGGTCCGCCGGGTGTGGTCGGACATCCGAACCGAGGTGCTCGGCGGTCAGTACCTCGACATCGTCGCCGAGTCCAGCGGTGCGCACTCGATCGAATCAGCGATGAACGTCAACACCTACAAAACGGCCTCCTACACGGTGTCGCGCCCGCTGCAGTTGGGCGCCGCCGCAGCGGCTGACCGCCCTGACGTGGAGCGCCTTTTCCACGAACTGGGCACCGACCTGGGAGTCGCATTCCAGTTGCGTGACGATGTGCTCGGCGTGTTCGGCGATCCCGCGGTCACCGGAAAACCCTCCGGGGACGACCTGCGTTCGGGAAAGCGCACGGTGCTGCTCGCCGAGGCAGTCGAGCGCGCCGAGCGATCCGACCCCCCCGCCGCGGAGTTGCTGCGCTCCTCGGTCGGCACCGAACTGACCGACAGTCAGGTTCGGGAACTGTGCTCGGTCATCGAGTCGGTGGGAGCCCTCGCCGCTGTCGAGCAGCACATCGGCCTGTTGACCCGGCGGGCACTGGAGACCCTCGAACGCGCCCCGATCAACGCCCCGGCCAGGGTCGGCTTGACCGAACTCGCCGGATTGGCCGCCAACCGGTCGGCCTGACCACAGATGACCGCACCGAACACCCCGGCACCCGCGCAGACCGCCCTGAGTCGTCTGACCGTATTCGCCCGGGGCGACGAGGGTCGGCCCGCCGTGCTGGGTTTCATCGGCGCGGCCCTGATCACCCTCGGCGGCCTGGGCGCGGGCAGCACCCGCCAGCACGACCCGGTGCTCGAGTCGCTGCACCTGTCCTGGCTCCGCTTCGGCCACGGCGTGGTGGTCTCGACCCTCGTGCTCTGGAGTGGTGTCGCGATCATGCTCGCCGCGTGGCTCTGGCTGGGCCGGCGATTGGTCGACGGCAGACCGGTCAGCGAATACGTCATGATCGCGACCACCGGCTTCTGGCTCCTACCACTGCTGTTGAGCGTTCCGCTGTTCAGCCGCGACACCTACTCGTACCTGGCTCAGGGCGCCCTGCTGAGGGACGGCTTCGACCCCTACGCGGTGGGACCGATCGAGAACCCGAACGTCATCCTCGACGACGTCAGTCCGATCTGGACGACGACGACCGCCCCCTACGGTCCGGCCTTCATCCTGGTCGCGAAATTCGTCACCGCGATCGTCGGCGACCACATCGTCGCGGGAACCATGTTGTTGCGACTGTGCATGCTGCCCGGACTGGCGCTGTTGATCTGGGCGGCGCCGCGGGTGGCCCGCCATATCGGTGCCGACGGCGCGGCGGCCCTGTGGATCTGCGTTCTCAATCCGCTGGTGATCATCCACCTGATGGGCGGGGTCCACAACGAGATGCTGATGGTCGGAATGATGATGACCGGCATCGCACTGACATTCGCCCGCCGTCATGTTGCCGGGGCCGCCCTGATCGCGGTGGCGGTGGCGGTGAAGGCCACCGCGGTGCTCGCGCTGCCGTTCATGGTGTGGGTCTGGATGCGGCATCTGACCGGAAGCCGCCTGCGGGCGTTCGCGATCGCTTCCGCAGGCTCAGTGGCGACCCTCGTCGCGGTCTTCGCGGCGCTGTCCGCCCTGGCGGGGGTCGGGTTGGGCTGGCTGACCGCGCTGGCCGGGTCGGTGAAGATCATCAATTGGCTGACCATCCCGACCGCGGTGGCCAATCTCACCAACGCCGTCGCCGGGCTGTTCATGCCGGTCAACTTCTATGCCGTTCTCGAGGTGACCCGCCTGGCGGGCATCACGATCATCCTGGTGTCGCTTCCGTTGCTGTGGTGGCGATTCCGCCACGACGATCGGCAGGCCCTCGAGGGCATCGCGTGGGCGATGCTGGTCGTGGTGCTGTTCGTGCCGGCCGCGCTGCCCTGGTACTACACCTGGCCGCTGGCCGTGGTGTCGGCATTGGCCCAGTCACAGCGGGCGATCGCCCTGATCGCCGGTTTCTCGACCTGGATCATGGTGATCTTCAAACCAGACGGCTCGCACGGCATGTACTCGTGGGTGCACGTGCTGCTGGCCACGGCGTGCGGCCTGGCCGCCTGGTATTCGTTGCGCCGTGCCGACTCGTGGCGGGTGTCGACGGCTGGGTTCCGGCGATAACGAGCGTTCAGTAGGCCATCGCCTGGGCCCGCCGAAGCACCTCGCGGGCCTGGTGGGTCTGCAATGCGTCGACGGGCCGTGCATTGGGCAGCGCTTCCCGCACTCCATCCCGAATCACGGTAAGCGACGGGTCGGCGGTGAACAGCCAGCGCAGGATCTCGCTGTCGCGGTAGCCGCCGTCCCGCAGCACCGCCAGCAGGCCCGGCAGCGCCTTGACCATGCGGCCGGACTCGGTGAAGAACGCTCGGGGTACGACCGGGATGCCCTTGCGCCGCACCGCCAGCAGGTGCCCCTCCCGTAGGTGCTGGTGCACCCTGGTCACCGGAATCGCCAGCAACTCCGCGACGGCGGGCAGGTCATAGACCGGTTCTCGGGCGTCGAGGACGTCCTCACCGGCCGGGATGTTGCTCACGGCCGCCAGTGTAGGGACTCCACGGCGACGCGGCGTGGGGACTCCGATCGGGACACGCCGCCGCCGTCCGCGAGGCGGCGATCCGGACGGGCCCCGCAACCGCCCTAAGATGAGACGGTGACGTCGGACCCCCTCGTCGGCGCGTTGCTCGACGGCCGGTACCGCGTCGAGGCCCCGATCGCCACCGGTGGCATGTCCACGGTGTACCGCGGCCTCGATGCCCGACTCGACCGTCCGGTCGCGCTGAAGGTGATGGATGCGCGCTACGCCCGCGATCAGCAGTTCCTCACCCGATTTCAGCGTGAGGCACGCTCGATCGCCCGACTGCGGCACCCCGGACTGGTCGCCATCCACGACCAGGGAAACGATGCCACCCACCCGTTCCTGGTGATGGAACTCATCGAGGGCGGGACTCTGCGGGAACTGCTGCGGGAACGCGGCCCGATGCCGCCGCACGCGGTGGCGGCGGTGCTGCGCCCGGTGCTCGGCGGATTGGGGGTGGCGCATCGGGCCGGTCTGGTGCACCGTGACGTCAAGCCGGAGAACGTGCTGATCTCCGATGACGGGGAGGTCAAACTGGCCGACTTCGGCCTGGTGCGGGCCATCGCCGACGCCGGAATCACCTCAACCAGTGTCATCCTCGGCACCGCCGCATACCTGTCTCCCGAGCAGGTGCTGGGCAGGTCCACCGGCCCCCGCAGCGATGTCTACTCCGCCGGTGTCATGGCATTCGAACTTCTCACCGGGCGAACGCCTTTCACCGGGGACAATCCGCTGGCGATAGCCAACCAGCGACTAGACCTCGACGTTCCGCCGCCCGGGTCGCTGATCGACGGGGTGCCGCCGCAGTTCGACGCCTTCGTGGCGCACGCGACGGCCCGCGACCCGGAGGATCGGTTCCCGGACGCCTCGGCCATGGCGGCCGAGCTGGATGAGATCGCCGCGGACCTCGGCCTGCCGCAGTTCCGGGTGCCGGCGCCACACAACTCGGCCCAGCACACCGCCGCCACCGCCTACCATCCCCGGGGCAAGGACCGCGGGATCCCGCCGGCCGCGCTGCCCTCCGGCACGCCCGCCAAGACCCGTCAATTCACGCCGGGGACACCGGCGCACCAACCCGGCCCGGCCGCCGAGCCGGCACCGGCCGGGCCGGAAACGCCCGCGGACGAGGATCCCGCTCCGGTGCGGCAATTCGCCGGTATCGACATCGACGAATTCGGCTGGGCGCGGCAGCGCGGACGACGGGCGGTGGTGTTGTGGACGCTGGCCGTGCTGGTTCTCACCGCGGCGGTCGCCGGCGCGGCGTGGAACCTCGGGCTCAACCTGGACGGCCTGTTCGGGCGGTAACCCCAGCCGGGCGGTAACCCCACCCCGTCCGGCGAGCAGACGTAAACGACCCGGACACGCCGGTGAGATGGGGACCTTTGCGTCTGCTCGGCGGAAGGGCGGTCAGTCGCGCAGCATCTCGGCGACCAGGAAGGCCAATTCCAGGCTCTGCTGGGTGTTCAGCCTCGGGTCGCAGGCGGTCTCGTAGCGACCGGACAGGTCGGTGTCGGAGATGTCCTGGGCGCCGCCGAGACACTCGGTGACGTTCTCGCCGGTGATCTCGACATGAATCCCGCCCGGATGGGTGCCCAGTGCCCGGTGCACCTCGAAGAAGCCCTGCACCTCATCGACGATCCGGTCGAAGTGCCGCGTCTTGTACCCGGTTGACGACTCGTGGGTGTTGCCGTGCATCGGGTCGCACTGCCAGATCACCTGATGGCCGGTGGCCTGCACCTTCTCGATGATCGGGGGCAGCAGGTCGCGGACCTTGTGGTTACCCAGCCGACTCACCAGGGTCAGCCGTCCCGGCTTGTTGTGCGGATCCAGGCGCTCGACGTACTCGACGGCAAGTTCCGGTGTCATCGTCGGTCCGATCTTCACCCCGATCGGGTTGGCGATCACCTCGGCGAAGGCAATGTGGGCACCGTCGAGTTGACGGGTGCGCTCCCCGATCCAGATGTAGTGCGCGGAGAGGTCATAGAGACGGGGTTCGCCGAAATCATCGGAAAGCCGCAGCATTGCGCGTTCGTAGTCGAGCACCAGGGCCTCGTGACTGGCGTAGATCTCGGCGGTGTCCAGATTCCGGTCGTTGACCCCGCAGGCCGCCATGAACCGCATACCCCGGTCGATCTCGGAGGCCAAGGCCTCATACCGCGCCCCCGCCGGCGACGTGCGGACGAATTCGCGGTTCCAGTCGTGCACCAGGTGCAGCGAAGCCAGCCCCGAGGCGGTGAGGGCGCGCACCAGGTTCATCGCCGCGCTGGCGTTGGCATAGGCACGGACCAGTCGTGACGGATCGTGTTCCCGCACCGATGCCTGCGGGGCGAATCCGTTGACCATGTCGCCGCGGTAGGACTTCAGACCCAGCGCGTCGGTGTCCGAGGAGCGTGGCTTGGCGTACTGACCGGCGATGCGGGCGACCTTGACCACCGGGAGGCTGGCGCCATAGGTCAGCACCACCGCCATCTGCAGCAGCGTGCGGATATTGGCGCGGATGTGCGGTTCGGTGTTGTCGGCGAAGGTCTCGGCGCAGTCGCCGCCCTGGAGCATGAAGGCCTCCCCGCGGGCCACCGCGGCGAGTTGACCGGAGAGCCGCTCGATCTCCGAGGCGACCGTGACCGGTGGGACGCTTTCCAGCACCTTCCGCATGGCCTTGGCCTGGGCGGGATCCCAGCTCGGCTGCTGGGCGGCCGGCTTGGCCAGCGCCGCGTCCAGCCGGTCCCGCAAGTCGGTCGGCAGCGGCGGCAGCGCCGGCAGCTGATCGATCGGTACGTCGACGGTCCAGTTCACGCAACCATGGTAACCGGGCCTAGCCGGCCGGATGACCACCGGAGAGGTGGCCTACCTGCGGCGAAACCCCCGAAGCCCGGTCGCGGCCGGTCACCATCAGCTCGAAACGGCGCCGGTTGTGCCGGGCGTCGACCAGCGCGTCATGGGTGTCGGGCGGGCGCGGCGGCATCCGCGGGCACCCGTGGTCCTCCCACAATTGACGAAGCTCCCGGGTGAAGCGCGGAATCTGCGGCGGCAAGGCGGTCATCGGCCCCCACAGCTGGCACAGGGCCACATGGTCATAGGCACCCACCCAGGCCCAGAGTTCGATCGGCTCATCGCCGTCGATCCCGAGGAAATCCTCCAGGCCCTCGCGGATCTCCCGCCGCGACCGCCACAGCTTGGACGCCGGCGGCGGCAGCTTGGGCAACACATGGGTGCGCACCCACCGGCCCGCCGATTCCGGGTCGAACTCGGTGGAGACCGCATAGAACTCGCGGCCGTCCTCGCTCACCACGCCGATCGAGATCAGGTCGATGATGCGACCGTTGTCGATGAACTCGGTGTCGTAGAAGTACCGCATGATCGCCGCTACCTTCCCGTTCCTGCCGGTGCCGGGGTTGCCGGGGACTCCCCCGGCGCCGGTGCCGCATGGACCTGGCGGTCGAGTTCGGCGTCGACCTCGGTGTCGCTGGGAAGGCGCGGTTCCCCGGCGATGACATGCTGCAGCCACAGATTGGCCTGGACGAAGGGCCGGCGCAGATAGCGCTCACGCTCGAGTGAGCGACGCATCTTGCGTGGTTTGTCCTGGTAATGCCATCGGGCCCAGGGGGCGTGCGGGCGGGCCAACCGGATCGCACCGATGAACAGCAACGGGGTGAAGAACAAGCCCAGCAAACCGGTCCACAGCTTGCCCTTGAGCAGCACGACAACCGCGAGGGCCAGGTTGAGCAGGGCCAGCAGCAGCACTGTGGCGCGGGCCGCGGTCGAGTCGGCGTCACGCCAGATGCCGACCTCGAACAATGACAAGGGATTGAAGCCCAGCACCAGCAATCCGGACACCGCCACTGCCACGAAGACCGCGTCGACCGAGGTACGGCCGTCGGCCGTCCAGTACACGTCCTGCAGGTGCAGGATGAGGGCGAACTCGTCGAGCACCAGGGCCGCGCCGATGCCGAAGACGACGGCCGCGGCGGTGAACTGGTGGATGGTGCCGTCGGTCGCCATGGTGACCATGGCCACTCCGGAGATCAGCACCAGGATGACGCCGAACACCGCGTGATGGATGTGCAGCCCGCCACTACCGGAGATGTTGTGCGGCTGCCACCACTTGCGCGGCCCGGTCCGATCGGCCGTCGCGCGGATGTAGCGGGTGATCGTCCGGGTGATGAAGAAGGTCAGAATGAACGCGATCAGGCACCACATCAGCGGCTCCCGCCCGGGAGCGACGAAATCGAGGCGGACGTCGAGGCGGAGAGCCGGGTGCGCGAGGGCTGGCACGCCTAGAAAACTTACGCCCACCCGGATCCGGGCGTTGCTGCCGGATACGCTGGTGGCGAGATGAGCAGGTTGCGGTCGCCCGGGTGGGGCAGTCTCTTCGCGCGGGGCCGGTCGAACCGTGCACCGCTGGTCGTCTGGCGGCTGGCCCATCTCGTCATCGCCCTCGCCGTGGCACATGCCTGCTGGCGGCTGTTCGGCCATATGCCCTACCGCATCGACGCCGACGTCTACCGGATGGGTGGCGAGGCCTGGTTGCACGGCAGGCCGCTGTACGCCGACGGGGCCGTGTTCCCCACCCAGGGCGGCCTGAACCTGCCCTTCACCTACCCGCCACTGGCCGCCATCGTGTTCGGGCCGCTGGCGCTGGTATCGCTGCCGGTCGCCGAGGCCGCCATCACCGCGACCACCTGGGTGCTGCTGATGGTGTCCATCTGGATCGTGCTGACCCGGCTCGAGGTCGCCCAGAGTTGGCGGGGCGGCGGCGAGGCGCCGTGGTTGCGGCGCTGCTGGCTGGCGGCCGGCATCGTCGCGGTGTCGGTGATCTGGTTCGAGCCGATCCGGGCCAACATCTCCTTCGGCCAGATCAACGTCGTCCTGATGACCCTGGTGATCGCCGACTGCGTACCGCGACGCACCCCGTGGCCACGCGGTCTGTTGCTGGGCGTGGCCATCGCCCTCAAGCTGACCCCGGCCGTCTTCCTGCTGTTCTTCCTACTGCGCCGCGACTACCGCGCGGTGCTGACCGCCCTGGTGACCTTCGTGACCGCAACCCTGCTCGGGTTCCTGCTGGCCTGGCAGGACTCCAGGCAGTACTGGACGACGACCGTGCGCGACACCGACCGGATCGGCAGCGCCAGCCTCAACACCAACCAAAACGCCGCCGGCGCGCTGGCCCGGCTGGGTCTGGGTGAGAGCGCCCACTTCGTGTTGTGGACGGCGGCCTGCCTGGCCGTTCTGGCGCTCACCGTTTGGGCGGTGCGCCGGGTACTGGCTGCCGGCGAGCCGGTGCTGGGGCTGATGTGCGTGGCGCTGTTCGGACTTGTGGTCTCGCCGGTGTCCTGGTCCCACCACTGGGTGTGGGCCCTGCCGACAATCCTGGTGACCGCGGTGTTGGCCTACCGGCGACGATCGGCCCCGCTGGCGGCAGTCACCGCGGCCGGGGCCGTTCTGACGATGTGGTGGTCGCCCATCGCCTTACTGCCCGAGCACCGCGAGGCAGACGCATCATGGTGGCGACAGCTGTTGGGCATGTCCTACGTGTGGTGGGCGCTGGCGGTCGTCATGGTCGCGGAACTCACCGTGACCACGCCGACGATCAGCCCGCGGCGGTCTCCGGCATCCGAGCCGAAGGCTGACCTGGTGCGCCCGGCTTGACCTCCGAGCCTTCTGGGCCGGCCTGCTTGAGCGTGGCCGCATAGATGTCGACGTACTCCTGACCGGACAACTCCATCAGCTCGTACATCACCTCGTCGATGACGGCGCGCTCGATGAAACGATTGCCCGCCATCCCCTCGAACCGGGAGAAGTCCATCGGCTTGCCGAACCGGACCGTCACCCGGCCGAACCGCCACATCTTCGATCCCGGCGGGTTGACGACGTCGGTTCCGATCATCGCCACCGGGATCACCGGAACGCCGCTCTCCAGCGCCACTCGGGCCAGTCCGCTCTTGCCCTTGTAGAGCCGGCCGTCCGGGGACCGGGTCCCCTCGGGGTACATGCCGAGCAGTTTGCCGTCACCGAGAATGCGCTGGGCGGTCTCGAGGGCGGCCTGGGCGGAGTCGGCGTTGGTGCGGTCGATCGGCACCTGGCCGGCGACCGTGTAGAACCACTTGGTCAGCCGGCCCTTGATGCCCTTCCCGCTGAAGTACTCGGCCTTGGCCAGGAACGTGATACGACGACGCACCACCAGCGGAAGGAAGAAGCTGTCCGCCACCGCGAGGTGGTTACTGGCCAGGATCGCCGGCCCGGACTGCGGAACATGTTCCAGGCCTTCGACTTTCGGCCGGCCAAGGACGGACAGAAGGGGACCCATGAAGATGTACTTGAACAGCCAGTACCACATAGACCCTCCCTCGCCGGCTCACGCGTGGGCGTTCGCTTTGGCTAACTGTACCCAGCCGCCCGTGACGCCAACCACATGGCCAGTGCGGTTCACGGTCAATCCTCAGGAGCGGTTTCGGGCTCCACGACGATCGGGATGTCGTGGTAGCGCCCGTTCCCGGTCGGCGGCGGCGCCCCTGGGGGCGGCGGGGCCTCGTCGCCGTCGGCCGGCGGGGGCGGCGTCGCGGCGCCTCGCGGCGGCGCATCGGGGTCGGCGGCCATGGTGTTGAGCAGACTCATCAGAGCCACACTGTGCTCGGCAACCACGTTCAGCAGCGGGTGTTGCTCACCGCTGATCAATGCCGCCAGCGCGCAAACCGGGCACCACACCTGCTGGCACCGCCCCGGACCGCGCAATGCCTCGGTGGCCATCATCGCGGCCGACCGGACGGCCGGGTCGAGACGATCGAGGATCGCCTGGGCCAGTTGGCGCAACTCGGGCCCGATGTCGGGATGGCTGCTCATTTCGGCCATACCTGCGGGTCAGGTCGAAATCGGACCGTGAGCCGGTTGCCTCGCAACGCCGCACCGATCACGATGCAGCGGCGCAACACCGACGCGAGCCGGACCCGTCGACGCAGACCGCCGACACTGATGATCAGGTCGTCGCCGGCCCGGCCGAGACTCAGCGCGCCCACCTCGAGCGGGGGCAGCTCCAGTCGCATCCGGTAGACGGCGTCCAAGCCGGAACCCGATTCCCGGTCCACAACGGGCCGCAGCGGCCCGGGCGGAGCCGAACCGTCGCGCCGGCGCGCCTCGTCGAGCAGCTGCCCCAGCGCCTTGGGACCGATCGGCTCGCCGGCCAGATGGGGCGTCAGCACCAACTGCGGGCTCCCGGCGGCAGCGGCGAGCTCCTCGAGAACCGACTGCTGTTCGGCGATCCGCGCCGCGTACCAGTCGAAGGCCGGGTGCGCCGGCAGATTGCGGTACTCGAACGAATCATCTTGGAACAGGACCTGGTTGACGATCACTTCGTTGACCCGCACGCCCATCACCGCCAGCGATCCCAGCGCCCGCACCGTCTCGGCCGCCACCACCCGCTCCGGGGTCAGCACCAGATGTGCTCCCACCCCCTCACCGGCGAGCAGCGCCGACAATCGCTCCGCGGTGGCATGGGCCATCTCCACCAGTCCGACCATGGCCGCGGTCCGGGCGTCGTCCGCACTCGCCGACAGTCGCCGGTGCCGGGGCCAGGAGCGCTCGACGTAGAGCGCGAACGCCGCCGGCAGGGTGAGCATCCGCAGAGCATCCGCGGTGGAGGCACAATCGACCACCACGTAGTCCCACCGGCCCGACTCCGCCAGGTCGGCCACCACGCGCAGTCCGAGGATCTCCTGCAGCCCGGGCACGGCCGAGAGCTCCTCCGGCGCAAAGGAGTCCAGGTCGGATTCCGGGAAACGCGCGGCCAGCACCGGGCCGGCCGCGCGCCAGGCCGATTCCAGCAGTGCCAGGGTGTCCAGGGCCATGGCATCCAGATGCCCGCCACCCGTGACCCCGCCCCGCTCCTCGGCGAGAATGCGCACCGGCTCACCTGCGCCACTGGGCTCGACGGGGACGCCGAGGACGTCCCCCAGCGAATGGGCCTGGTCGGTGGAGATCGCCAACACCGCGTCGCCGTTCATGGCCGCCCGCACGGCGGTGGCGGCAGCCAACGTCGACTTGCCGACTCCGCCCTTGCCGACGAAGAAACCGAGCCGCGCCGGCCCGGCCGGGATATCGCCGACGGGGCCATCACCGACTGGGGTGTCACCGACCATCACGGCCACCCTCGACCCGTTTCTTGAGATCCTCCAGCGCGGTCTCGGTCAGACGGCGTTCGGCCTTGCGCTTGAGCAGGCCGATCATCGGCACCACGACGTCGACCGCCAGCTCGTAGGTCACGTCGGTTCCGGAACCGTTCGGCCTCAGCGTGTACGCCCCGTCGAGCGCCTTGAGCAACGCACTCGACACCAACGACCAGCGCACCGACCCGCGATCGGGCGGCCAGTCGTATCTGAGCACCATGGTGTCGCGTAGCACCGCGGCCTCCAGCACCAGCCGGGCAACCGTGGGATATCCCTCGGCATCGGCCTCCAACACCTCGGCGTGGGCGTACTCCGACACCCACTCCGGGTAGGAGCCGATATCGGCGATGACATCCATCACGGTGCGGGGGTCCGCACCGATATAAATGGTCTGCGCCGTCTTGTCCGCCACTGTTACCGATTGCCCGTCACTCCACGCCCCCAAGTACTTCCGGAGACAAACCGTACCCTCCCACAGCGGGGGAAACCGGGTATCAAGCCGTGGGCGCAACTCCCACCGGCCGGGAGGACTCCAAGGTGTTCTTGACCTCGAAAGCCATCCGCTTACCGGCCACCCTGCGTCGATACGTCATACCCGGCACATCCATCTTCGCCAGCTGCCAGGCCGCCGCTCCGGCGGGTTCGGCATGCAGGTAGTAGTGCAGAATCACCCCGTCGAGAACCGGCTCGAGCCAGATCTCCATGGTGCCGGTCAGCGGGCCGGTGACCGTCCAGCGGACGCCCTTGTCGGACCGGTCCTCCACGACGTCGAGCAGCAGGTCGGGAAACCACCGCCGCCAAGCGGCGCGGTCCCCCACGGCCCGCCCCACCGCGGCGGGGCCGGCGGCGACGAAGGTCTCGTCGGCGACCTGAATGGTGCTCACGCCCAACAGCTTCACATACCGGCCGACGGCGGCCTCAGGAGGTCGGCCAGACGCGCGGTGTGGGTGTCCCAGTCCCAGTTCCGGCGGATCCACCGCCGGCCGGCCTCACCCATCGCGCGGGCCGCCTGCGGATCGGCCAGCAGATCGGCGATCGAGGAGACGATCTGCTCGTGCGAGCGGCCGTCGACCACCCGACCGGTCTCGCCGTCGCGAACCGTCTCCGGCGCTCCTCCCGAGTCACCGGCGACCACCGCAACCCCGGTGGCCGAGGCCTCCAGGAACACGATGCCCAGCCCCTCGACGTCCAGGCCCGCACCCCGGGTCCGGCACGGCATCGCGAAGACGTCGGCCATCGCGTAGTGGGCGGGCAACTCGGCGCCGGGCACGCCACCGGTGAACACCACATCGGAGCCGACCCCGTGATCCTCGGCCAGCCGGTGCAGTTTCCCCGCATAGGGTCCACCTCCGACGATGACCAAAGCCGCACCCTCGACCCTGCGCCGGATGTCCGGCAGTGCCCGGATGAGCATGTCCTGGCCTTTGCGGGGAACCAGTCGTGAGATGCAGACCACCACCGGTCGCTCCCCCAGCCGGTACCGGGTGCGCAACTGCGTGCGCGCCGCCGGATCGGGTGCGAACCGACCGGTGTCCACTCCCGGTGGCAGATGCTCCAACCGGGCGCGCGGACCGAACGCGGAGGCGAACCGCCCGCGGGTGTAACGGCTGACGTAGGTGATGACGTCCGAACCGTCTCCGATGCGGCGCAGTGCCGATCGGGCACCGGGCAGCATCGACCAGCCGACCTCGTGACCGTGGGTGCTGGCCAGCACCCGGTGCGCACCGGCACCCCGAGCCCGGGAGGCCAGCAGTGCCAGCGGCGCGGCCGCGCCGAACCACACCGTCTCGATGTCGTGCCGGCGAATCAGACTGCGCATCCGGCGGTCGACCCCGGGCTCGGGAACCATCAGGGTTCCCGGATGCCGCACCACCTCGAAGGGAGCCCGACGGTCGTAGTCCTCGGCCCCCTTCCACCTCGGGGCGTAGACCGTCAACCGGTGATCCCCGGCGCCGGAAAGCCGGTTGACGAACTGCTCGAGGTAGGACTGGATACCACCCCGGCGAGGTGGAAAGTCATTGGTTACCAGCAGAACCCGGGTCATCGACCCAAGAGGGTACCGGCGGACGCGGCGGATCTTTCGCCCAACCACGCCGCCCAGCTGTCGGACACCTCGACAAGATCCTCGCCCAGCGCGGCACGTACCGACTCGCCCAGGTCGCCGTGGCCGGGCCCGCAGGCCCGTTCATACAGGCGGCGCAACCCCTCAGCGCCATAGGTGTCGGCGACGAAGCGAGCGAACCACCAGGCGCGGTCGTAACCGGCCGAGCGGTCCGGACCGGCTCTGTCCAGGTCGGCGTCGGAGGGCAACGCGGTCGAGAAGTCGGCATCCGGCGGAAGCGCAACCGGCGGGCGGGCGACGAAATCGGCGACACCCTCGGTGAGCCAGCGCGGGGCGTCCACGGCGGTGTCGGCGCGGGCGGCCAGGTGGAACAACTCATGGGCCAGGACGATCCGCAGGGCGGAATCGCTCATGCCGGCCGCGCCCGGAGCCAGCACGATTCGCTGCCCCGACGTCCGCCGCCGGACCGGGTCGACGTACTCGGCTACCGATACGGCGGCGATATCGCCCCACTCACCGCGCGGATCCAGGCCCGCCTCGGCCACGAACTGCCCCGGTGTGCCGGTGGCGACGACGACGATCTCCCGCGTCCAGTCGGTGCCCCAGAACCGTTCCACCGCGCCGGCCGCCGTGGCCATCTCAGCGCGTACCCGGCTCAGTAGACCATCGGCCCGGGCCCCGGCGAGGTTGACCACCTGGACCTCCCGAGCACTGGGCTCCGATGCCGTCGAAGGGCGTCCCGCGATCACCACCGAGGCGATCGTGAACTGCGCGACGAGCATTGCCCCCAGCAGCAATCTCGACAGTCGGGCCGGCCTCGGGCCGGGGCGACTCTCAGCGGGGACGGACCTCTCAGTACCGGCGAAGGCCTCAGTACCGGCGAACGTTGTAGATCGGCGCATTGTGGACCGATTCCACCCGGACCGGAATTCCGAAGGTGGAGGCGTGCACCATCAGGCCGTCACCGATGTAGATGCCGACGTGCGAGGCGTCGGAGTACTGGGTGACCACATCACCGGGTTGCATCTGGTCGACGGACACCGGCTGACCGCCGGCGGCCAGCGCGTAGCTGGAGTGCGGAAGGAAGACGCCGGCCCGCTGGAAGGACCACATCACCAGCCCGGAACAGTCGAAACCGCCTGGTGCGCCACCGCCCCAGACATAGGGATCACCCAGTCGGCTCAGGGCCGCCTGAACCGCCACGGCACCGGCGCCGCTGCCCCCGCCACCACCGGGGAACGGCACCGCGGCCAGCGCCGCGATATCGCTGGAGGGCGCCGCTTCCGGGGCCGGTGCAGCGGGGGCCGCCGGACCGGGCGCCGCGAGCACGGCCTGCTGGATCGGGGTGAGCATGGCGTAGCGCGCCTTGACCGCGGCGATCTGCACCTGCAGTTCCGACTGCTTGCGCTGTAGGTCTGCGCGCACGGCCGCGGCCTCGTCGGCCGCCGCCTTGGCCTCCACCGCGGACTGGGCAGAGGCGGCCTCGATCTCCACGGCCTCCACCCTGGCCCGCTGGAAACCCTTCATCTGCAGTGCCATCTCGGTCGCCATCACCCGCTGCACGGCCATCTTGTCGATCAGGCCCTGCGGGGAAGCCGCGGTCAGAATCGCGTTCAGGCCGTCGGTGCGCCCGCCCATGTAGACCGACGCGGCCAATTTGTCCACGGCGACCTGATAACCGATGAGTTGCGCCGTGGCGGCATCCAACGCGGCGAGGTCGGCGACGTGCCGGTTGTCCGCCTCGGCCTGCAGCTGCAGCTTCTCGTCCAGGTCGAGTTGCGCGGAGTGCATGGTCTCGGTCAGCTGCTCGGCTTGACGGGAGAGTTCGCTCAGCTTGGCCAGCGCGTCCTCGGCCGGATCGGCGAAGGCGGCGGTGGTCCAGACGCCGGTGATCATGGTGACACCGGCGAGAAAGCCGACCAGGGGCTTCCGAACAACGAATCCGAAACGAGACGTGCGGTCAAAAATCAAAATCTCGCATCCTTCTGACTGCTGCCGACTCAACCCGTCGAACTGCTTTCGGTATGCCCAAGGTCTCGAACAGGTTACGAAACGGCATCGGCTTTGTCCAACGTTACGTCGAACGCGTGGAAGTAACGTAAGTCACTCCACTCCCACCAGCCCCGCTGGTCGGGGCCCGCACAGCCTACCCGGCCAGATTCGTCTCGTCGTTCCGGCGGATCGGGACGAGTCGCAATCTGGGCGCCAGTCCGGCCTCCGCCAGTACTTCAAGTGCCGCACGCTCATCGTGCAGCAAGGTCTCGGGGACGCCGAGCAGCACGCTGACCACGCAGTCTCGGCAACCCGGCCCGCGTACGGCGCACTCGTCGCAGTCGATGACCACCGGCTCGGCCGGCTCTCCGGTGGGGTGTCGCATGTCGGTTCTCCTTAATGAAGGGGCGGGCGGGGTATCGGGCTGAGCCGAACCATAAGAGGGGCCACCGACAACTCCGCGCGTGGCGACACCACGATTGTCGGTGGCGATGCCTAACGTCGGACATCATGTCCGGCCCCCGCGCAGACCCCCAGCTGAGCCTCAACTTCACCGACGGCCCAGCCGGGGCCGACGCGGCCGAGGTGACACTGCGCGAGACCACGTTCGTCGTCGTCGACCTCGAGACCACCGGCGGGCGCGCCAGGGCCGGCGCCGACGGAATCGCTGATGGGATCACCGAGATCGGAGCCGTCAAGGTTCGCGGCGGCGAGATCCTCGGCGAGTTCGCCACCCTGATCGACCCGGGCCGCGACATCCCGCCGAAAGTCGTCGAACTCACCGGCATCACCACCGCCATGCTTCGGGACGCCCCGCCGATCTCGGCGGTGCTGCCGATGTTCCTGGAATTCGCCCGCGGGGCGGTCCTGGTCGCCCACAACGCCGGATTCGACATCGGCTTCCTGCGGGCCGCCGCCCAGCAATGCGCGGTCCCGTGGCCGGCCCCGCCGGTGCTGTGCACGGTGCGGCTGGCACGCCGGGTGCTCAGCCGGCAGGAGGCCCCCAGCGTCCGGCTCTCCACGCTGGCCAAGCTCGTCGGCGCAGCCACCGAGCCCACCCACCGCGCGCTGGACGACGCCCGGGCCACGGTCGACGTGTTGCACGCTCTCATCGCACGGGTGGGCAACCAGGGGGTGCACACCTACGGCGAGCTGAAGTCGTACCTACCCAATGTCAGCAATGCCCAGCGAAGCAAGCGGGCACTGGCACAGCGGCTGCCACACCGACCCGGCGTCTATCTCTTCCGCGGCCCCTCGGCCGAAGTACTCTATATAGGCACCGCCGGCAACCTGCACCGCCGGGTCGGCCAGTACTTCTCCGGGGCGGACCCGAGGGGCCGGATCAAGGAGATGGTCGCCCTGGCCACCGCAGTCGACCATGTCGAGTGCGCCCACCCACTGGAGGCCGGCGTGCGCGAACTGCGCCTGCTCGCCGCGCACGCACCGCCCTATAATCGCCGGTCGAGATTTCCGCACCGGTGGTGGTGGGTGATCCTGACCGATGAACCCTTCCCCCGGCTCTCGGTCGTTCGCGAGCCGGCCCGCCAGCGCGCGGTCGGCCCGTTCCGGTCCCGGGCCGATGCCGTGGACACCGCCGAGTTGATCGCGCGGTTCACCGGGGTCCGGACCTGCACCAAACGGATCGGCCGCAATGGCGAACACGGTCCGTCCTGCCCGCCGCGCGAGGTCTCCCCCTGTCCGGCGGCGCCCGGGCTCACCGCGTCGCAGTACGCCGCGGCGCCGACGCGGGCCGCCGACCTGATCGACGGACTCGACAACGCCGCTTTGGGCGCCGCGGTGACGCGGATCGGCGAACTGGCCGGGCGGGCATGCTACGAAAGCGCGGCCCGGTTGCGTGACCAGACCGCTTTCGCGGTCGAGACGCTCTGGCGGGGCCAGCGGCTCAGTGCCCTGGCCGCGATAGCGGAACTGGTGGCCGCCGCCCCCGACGGCGCCGGCGGCTGGCAGCTGGCCGTGCTCCGGCACGGACAGCTGGCGTCGGCAGGCTGCGCTCCGCGCGGCGTGCCGCCGATGCCGGTGGTCGATGCGCTGTGCAGCGCCGCGCAGGTCGTGCTGCCGAGCCCTTCGCCGCTGGGCGGGGCGCTGGTCGAGGAGGTCTCCCTCATCGCCCGCTGGATCGAGGGGCCCGGCGTGCGGGTCGTCCGCACCACCAGCGGCCTCGCCTCGCCGCTACATTCCGCCGGCCCGTGGCTCGGCTGGGCGGCCACGGCACGATCGGCCCGTTATGCGGCATCAGAGCTGCTCCGCCCGGCGGATTCACAGCTCTCGCGTGAATCGGACCCAGCGCTCCAGGAGCCGCTGCGCGGCACCGGAGTCGATGGCCGCGGCGGCACGGGCAAGCCCGTCCTCCCAGGACGGCAGCCATTCGGCGTGGCTGGATAGCCCGGCGCGGGCCACCATCGCCCCAGCCGCATTGAGCACTACGGCATCGCGAACCGCGCCTTTGGCCCCGGCGAACACCGCCCGGGCCTCCGCGGCGTTGGTTTCGGCGTCCCCGCCGACGAGTTCTTCGACCCGGGCTCGCGGAAAACCGAAACCCATCGGGTCGAAGGTGATCGTGTCGATGGTTCCGGCCTGTACCCGCCAGATCGTGCTGGTCGTCGTCGTCGTCAGTTCGTCGAGACCGTCATCGCCGTGCACCACCAGAACGCTGGCCCCCCGGGCGGCGAACACTCCCGCCATCACCTCGGCCAACTCGCCGAAGGCGCAACCGATCAACCCGGCCCGTGGCGCCGCCGGATTGGTGAGCGGCCCCAGCAGGTTGAACACTGTCGGCACACCGATCTCCCGGCGCGGAGGCCCGGCATATCTATAGGAGGGATGGAACACCGGCGCAAAACAGAAGCCGATGCCCACCTCGGCCACGCAGAGGGCCACCTCCACCGGGCCCAGGTCGATCCGCAGCCCCAGCGCCTCCAGCATGTCCGCCCCGCCGCTGCGCGAGGAGGCCGCGCGATTTCCGTGCTTGACCACCGGGACGCCGGCCGCGGCCACCACCACGGCAGCCATGGTGGACAGATTCACGGTGTTGGCGCGGTCGCCCCCGGTCCCGACGATATCGACGGTGTCGGTGCCGATGACGTCGGTCGGAACCCGCTGCGCATAGGCCAGCATGGTGTCGGCGAGTTCCCGGACTTCGGCGGCGGTCGGACGCTTCATCTTCATCGACACGCCGAAGGCGGCGATCTGGGCCGGCGTCGCCGCCCCGGCCATGATCTGGTCCATCGCCCAGGCCGCCTCGCCGGGGACCAACGCCGATCCGGTCGTCAAACGGCCCAGGACCTGCGGCCACGAGGAAATCGGGGCACTGGCGGGGGGCTTCGTCGGTGGAGTCGTCACCGCCAGATCGTCCCATGCGGGACACCGCACACCCAGGCCGGTAACGGGTCGAAAGAAAACTTGTTGTGACCAATTCGGCCCCTGCGTGTACCTCAGCAACTACAAAGCGTCATACTTCTTTCTGTGACGAGCGCTGTAGGTACATCCGGAACCGCCATAACGTCGCGTGTGCATTCGCTGAACAGACCGAACATGGTCAGTGTCGGCACCATCGTGTGGCTTTCCAGTGAATTGATGTTCTTTGCTGGACTGTTCGCGATGTACTTCACCGCGCGCGCCCAGTCCGGCGGGGCCTGGCCCCCGCCCCCCACCGAACTGAACCTCTACCAGGCAGTTCCGGTGACTTTGGTGCTGATCGCATCATCGTTCACCTGCCAGATGGGGGTGTTCGCGGCCGAACGCGGTGACGTCTTCGGCCTGCGCCGCTGGTACACCATCACCTTCCTGATGGGCCTGTTCTTCGTCCTCGGCCAGGGCTACGAGTACTACCACCTGGTCACCCACGGGACGACGATCGCCTCCAGCGCCTACGGCAGCGTCTTCTACCTGGCGACCGGCTTCCACGGCCTGCACGTCGTCGGCGGCCTGATCGCCTTCATCCTGCTGCTGATGCGGACCCGGATGAGCAAGTTCACCCCGGCCCAGGCGACCGCCTCGATCGTGGTGTCGTACTACTGGCACTTCGTCGACATCGTCTGGATCGCCCTGTTCGCGACCATCTACTTCATCCGTTGATGAGAAGGGGTTCCATGCGCACCTTTGGGTCTCCGAGAAGCGACAAGTCGCGCCGCCGGCTGCATCGCCGGCTCACCGGGGCTGTCCTGCTGCTGTTCGGTCTGGCGCTGGCCGGCGTCCTGGCCGCCACCCTCACACCGAAGCCGCAGGTAGCCGTCGCCGACGAATCGCAGTCGGCGCTGCTTCGCACCGGCCAGGAGCTGTTCGACACCGCGTGTATCAGCTGCCACGGCGCCAATCTCCAGGGCGTGCAGGGCCGCGGCCCCAGCCTGGTCGGCGTCGGCGAGGCCGCGGTGTTCTTCCAGGTCAACACGGGCCGGATGCCGGCGATCCGCGGCGAGGCCCAGGCCGACCGCAAGAAGCCGTTCTTCGACCTCGCGCAGACCGACGCACTGGGTGCCTACGTCCAGAGCGTCGGCGGCGGCCCACTGGTCCCCCGCGATGCCAACGGCCAGATCGCCGACCACTCGCTGATCGGCAACGACGTCGCTCGCGGCGGTGATCTCTTCCGCCTCAACTGCGCGTCGTGCCACAACTTCACCGGCCGTGGCGGCGCACTGTCCTCCGGCAAGTACGCCCCCGGCCTCGACCCGGCCACTCCGGCGCAGATTTACACCGCCATGCTGACCGGCCCGCAGAACATGCCGAAGTTCTCCGACCGCCAGCTGTCCCCCGAGGAGAAGGAAGACATCGTCGCCTATGTCCGCTCCTCCTCCCAGACGATGAATCCGGGCGGCTACGGCCTCGGCGGCTTCGGGCCCGCTTCGGAGGGCATGGCAGTCTTCATCATTGGAATGGTGGCCGCGATCGCGGTCGCGATGTGGATCGGGGCACGCTCATGAGTGAGTCGAATCAGCCGAAAGAAGAAAACCTCGCCGGAATGACCGAATCCGAACTCGCCGCACTCGGCGGACGGATCGACGGCGTCGACACCGTATTCAAGGAACCCCGCTGGCCGGTGTCGGGCACCCGCGCCGAGAAGCGCTCCGAGCGCCTCGTCGCGTTCTGGCTGATGTTCGGCGGCCTCATGGGCCTGCTGCTGCTGCTGGTGTTCCTGTTCTGGCCGTGGGAGTACAAGCCCTACGGCGTCAAGGGCAACCTGCTCTACTCCTGGGCCACCCCGATGTACGGGATCACCTTCGGGTTGTCCATCCTGGCGATCGGGATCGGCGCGGTGCTCTTCCAGAAGAGGTTCATCCCGGAGGAGATCTCCATCCAGGACCGTCACGACGGCCCCTCCTCGGAGCTGAACCGCAAGACCGCGGCCGCCACTCTGGTCGACGCTTTCGACAGCTCGACGATCAAGCGCCGCAAGATGATCGGCATGGCTGCGGGCATCGGGCTCGGTGCCTTCGGCGTCGGCACATTGGTTGCCGGCATCGGCGGGATCATCAAGAACCCCTGGAAGCCCGTGGTTCCCACGGCCGACGGACTCAAAGCGGTGCTGTGGACGTCGGACTGGACCCCGCGCTACAAGGGCGAGACGATATACCTCGGCCGCGCCACCGGCCGGCCGGGCGATTCCCCCTTCGTCAAGATGCGCCCGGAAGACATCGACGCCGGCGGCATGGAGACGGTGTTCCCCTGGCGGGAGGAGGACGGCGACGGGGTGACCGTGGAGTCCCACGAACGGCTCGCCAAGGTCGCCATGGGTGTGCGCAACCCGGTCATGCTGATCCGCATCAAACCGGTCGACATGCCCAGAGTGGTCAAACGTCAGGGCCAGGAGAGCTTCAACTTCGGTGAACTCTTCGCCTACACCAAGGTGTGCTCGCACCTCGGCTGCCCGTCGTCGCTGTACGAACAGCAGACCTACCGCATCCTGTGCCCGTGCCACCAGTCGCAGTTCGATGCGCTGCACTTCGCGAAACCGATCTTCGGACCGGCCGCGCGTGCCCTCGCACAGCTGCCCATCACCATCGACAAGGATGGATACCTGGTCGCCAACGGCGACTTCATTGAACCTGTCGGACCGGCATTCTGGGAGCGCAAATCATGAGCATGACCGTCGCTGACCGCCTTGACAAGGCTGCCGACAACATCGACTCGCGGTATCACCCCTCGGCCGCACTTCGTCGACAGCTGAACAAAGTCTTCCCCACCCACTGGTCATTCCTGCTGGGTGAGGTCGCGCTGTACAGCTTCATCGTTCTGCTGCTGACCGGGGTCTACCTGACCCTGTTCTTCGACCCGTCGATGGCCGAGGTGACCTACAACGGCGTCTACCAGCCGCTGCGGGGCATCGAGATGTCACGGGCCTACGAGACGGCGCTGAACATCAGCTTCGAAGTGCGTGGCGGCCTGTTCGTGCGCCAGGTCCACCACTGGGCGGCACTGCTGTTTGCGGCGTCGATCATGGTCCACCTGGCCCGGGTGTTCTTCACCGGAGCGTTCCGCCGGCCCCGTGAGGCCAACTGGATGATCGGCGCGCTGCTGCTGATCCTGGCGATGTTCGAGGGGTTCTTCGGCTACTCGCTGCCCGACGACCTGCTGTCGGGCACCGGCATCCGCGCCGCGCTCTCCTCGATCACCCTGGGCCTGCCGCTGATCGGCACCTGGATGCACTGGGCGTTGTTCGGCGGCGACTTCCCCGGCGACATCATCATCCCGCGCCTGTACGCGGTACACATCCTGGTCTTCCCCGGGATCATGCTCGCGCTCATCGGCATTCACCTCGCGCTGGTCTGGTTCCAGAAGCACACCCAGTTCCCCGGCCCGGGACGCACCGAGACCAACGTCGTCGGCGTGCGCGTCATGCCGGTGTTCGCGGTCAAGTCCGGCGCGTTCTTCGCGATGATCGTCGGGATCCTGGGCCTGATGGGCGGACTGCTGCAGATCAACCCGATCTGGCAACTCGGCCCGTACAAGCCCTCGCAGGTGTCGGCCGGGTCCCAGCCCGACTTCTACATGCTCTGGACCGACGGCCTGATCCGCCTGTTCCCGCCATGGGAGATCTACATCGGCAACCACACCATCCCGGCCGCGGTCTGGGTGGCGGTGATCATGGGCATCGTCTTCCTGCTGCTGATCATCTACCCGTTCCTGGAGAAGCGGTTCACCGGCGACGACGCACATCACAACCTGTTGCAGCGTCCGCGTGACGTCCCGGTCCGTACCGGCATCGGTTCGATGGCGATCGCGTTCTACATGGTGCTGACCTTCAGCGCGATGAACGACATCATCGCCCTGAAGTTCCACATCTCGCTGAACGCAACCACGTGGATCGGCCGAATCGGCATGCTGGTCCTGCCCCCGTTCGTGTTCTTCGTGGCCTACCGGTGGGCTGTCGGCCTGCAGCGCAGTGACCGCGAGGTGCTCGAGCACGGCGTCGAAACCGGAATCATCAAGCGACTGCCGCACGGCGCCTACGTCGAGCTGCACCAGCCGCTCGGACCGGTCGACGAGCACGGTCACCCGATTCCGCTGGAATACGAGGGGGCCGCGCTGCCGAAGCGGATGAACAAGCTGGGAGCGGCCGGCAAACCCGGCCGGGGTAGCTTCCTCGCCGCCGATCCGGCGTCCGAGGACGCGGCGCTGACCGATGCGGCCCACGCCGCCGAGGTGCGCGCTCTCACCGCCCTCAAGGAGTACCAGGACGAGGAACACGAGGGCAACGGAACCGGAAACGGCTCCGCCGGCTCGCACTGATCCGCCTCGTTTGGTTTGCGCACAACGCGCGGCTGGGTTTTCCCGGCCGCGCGTTGTGCGTTTCGGATACCTCTCCCCCATCGGGATAGCTCTCCCCCCACCGGATACCTCTCCCCATCGGTGACCTCGACGGCCCGCGCCCGCATGACGGGGCTCCCCGGGCAGGCGGGGCCCGTAGGAGGCGCCGTGAAGCTCCTCAGGCAGCCGTCGCGCGATCGGTTCGGGACCGCCCTGGCGCAGCGGCTCAAGTTCGAGAGTCCGGCAATGGCCGGGGCCGGTATGCGGCGCCGGGTTCCACCGCGAGGTGCTCATCGAGACCAGCGGATCCCCCACCAGGCCGTCAGGTTGTTGCCGGTGCTGTATCTAGTTGCCGGCGCTGTATCTACTCGACGGACACGAACGACACCGGGTCACCTGCCACAGACGGCTGCGGAGGCTGTGTGCATTCAATCCGGAAATGACCGGCACAGCATGACCGGCACAGCGTGACCGGCACAGAGGTGTATGACGTCAGCGCCGCCTGCCCCGCACCGCCGCTCGCCGACTGATCGGCTCGACCCCGGCCGGACGGTGCGGAGGCTAAGCCTCGCCGGCGCGGGCGAGCTCGACCAACCCGCGCTGGAAGACCACCAGCACCGCAGGCATTGCCACGGTGATCACCGCTGCCACCCCGAGGGCCACCCATGCGGCGGTGCCACTGGATACCGCGAGCAGGTAGGTCGCGACGGCGACGGCAATCAATGCCAGGCCCATCGCAGCCAGCAGCGACGTCGTGCCACGAAGCCAGATCCGGTCGACCAGTGCCGCCGGTATCGCCGGAACCTGAGTCGCCCGCTCTAGTTCGCGGCGCTCGGCGGGATCCACACCGAACACCCTCATCTTCTCCGTCGGCGCCTCGGCGGTCCTGACCGGCGGCTCGGGGGCGGACACCTCAGCGGACGCGGGTTGCGCCTCGGCGGCTCGGCGGGCCCGCATCAGCAGAGGGATGGCCCCGAGGATGACCAGCGCCGAGATGACGATAATGCTGTACAGCAGCCACGACGATTGTCGGTGCCCCACCTCGGCGGCATGGCCGCTGCCCAGACGGACCAGGGCCACCGTGGCGATGACGCCGGCGGCCAGCAACACCAGCCAGATCGCCCCGCACACGCCGACCATGATCCGGTCGACCATGTCCGGCGAGCGTCCCGCCGTCACCTCACTGTCTGCCGCGTTCGACGCCATCAGCAACTCGTCTGCGCGGCGTTGTTCTGGTTCGATGACAGCACCGTCCCGTCGTTAGTGGTTATGGAGCAATTCAGCCTACTGACCAGGAACAGGCTGGAGGCCTGCACCGAGCCCACGTCGGACTGGGAGATCGGGGTCACCGTCAGCGACCACGGAATGTAGACGTTGCGCTGGGTTCGCCGACGCCCCGAAGCATCGACGTAGGTGACCGTGATGATGTCACCGGGCGCTTTGGTGCCGGTCACGCTGTAGGTCACCTGCCTGGGTCCTGCCGGGGCCGTACTGGTCGGCGGAGGCGGAGGAGGTTCCGCGGTCTCCGGCGGGGGCGGGGCCTCCGGGGTGACCGGCGGGGGCGGAGGCGGAGGGGGTTCGGGGGTCACCGTCACCGTCTCGGGTGGCGGTGGGGGCGGTGGCTCCGGCGGCGGGGGCTCCTCGGCCGGTGGAGGCGGCGGAGGCGGCGGCGTGGTGATCTCGTCCTGGACCGGGGGCGGCTTGACGGTGGTCGTCACCGGCGTGGCCAGATTGTCGGTCTCGGTGGTGGTGACCAGCAGCGAGACGGAGACCACCAGTGCGATCGCAGCAATGATGGCGGTGACGCCGACCACCCACGGCCACCTGGGCGGCGGCAGGTCGTCCGGAGTCGCCGCCTGGTCGTAGCTGTCGTAGTCGTAGGGCTCGAGATCCGACGGGATGTAGGGGGACAGGGCGTACTGCTCGGACTCCGGAGCGGAGTAGGCGCGGGAGAATCCGGTGTCGGTCAGTTCCTCCCGGTCCCCGACCGGCTGATCGCCCGCTTCCCCGTATGGCGGATTAGGCTCGCTCATCCTCGCCAATCCTCTTTCGACTGCATGCCCCGGCACCCGGCGTCGGGCTCGCCTCCATCCGGCCAAACCCTACCCAACCGGAATTCCCGACGGCGCATCAGGCGCGCGTCCGGTGCCGCCAACGGCACCGAATCGTGACCCTCAGGGTCAGTGCTTCTCCGGCCCGACGTAGTACTCGAAGACCAGTCCGGAAACCGCGCCCAGCACCATGACGATGCCGGCGGCGATCAGCCACGGAAGCCACAGGGCGGCGCCCACAGCCGCGACGGAGAAGGCCAAGGCGATCAGGATCGGCCACCAGCTATGCGGGGGGAAGAACCCGAGTTCGCCGGCGCCGTCGGCGATATCCGCGTCCTCGTAGTCCTCTGGGCGGGTGTCGAGACGGCGTGCCACGAACCGGAAGAAGGTGCCGATGATCAGCGCCAGACCGGCGGTCAGCGCCAACGCCGTGGTGCCGGCCCACTCGATGCCACCACGCTCGAACACCGCGGTGAGCGTGCCGTACACGACGGCGGCAAGGAGGAAGAACCCGGTGAGGATCTCGAACAGTCTCGCTTCGATACGCATGTCGGACTCCCCTACTTCGTCGCCTGCGCGGCGGCGGTTTCCGGCTTCGGGATCACCTGTTCACCCCGACGGGTGTCGAACGGCTTGGTACTGATCGCCAGCGGGGGCTGGTTGATCGCCTGCAGGGCCTGGGCATTGTTCTTGCCGGCGATGCGCGCCTGGAGGTAGTTCTTGAAGTCCTCGGCCGACACCACTCGGATCTCGAAGTTCATCATCGCGTGGTAGGTGCCGCACATCTCAGCGCAGCGACCGACGAATGCGCCGGTCTTGGTGATCTCGGAGACCTGCCAGATGTTGTCGGAGTGGTTGGCCTCCGGATCCGGGAACGCGTCACGTTTGAACAGGAACTCCGGCACCCAGAACGAGTGGATGACGTCGGCCGAGGCCTCCTGGAACTCGATCCGCTTGCCGGCCGGCAGCACCAGCACCGGAATCTCGTCGCTGGTGCCGATCGTCTCGACCTTGTCGAAGTTCAAATACGAGCGGTCCTCGGGGTTCAGTCCGCGGATCGCGCCGATCTTCTCCTCGCCGTGGGAGTCCTCACCCTCGGGCTTGGACAACATGGCCGCCTTGCGGGCCGGGTCCGCGCCGTCGTAGTCGAAGGAACCATCCTTGAACGCCACCTTCTGATAACCGAACTTCCAGTTCCACTGGAAGGCGGTGACGTCGACGACCACCTCGGGATTGGGGTCTTTGTGCAGCATTTTCTGCTGGGTCACCACGGTGAAGTAGAACAGCACCGAGACGATCATGAACGGGATGACGGTCAGCACCAGTTCCAGCGGCATGTTGTAACCGAACTGGCGGGGCAGTTCCTCGTCGCCCTTCTTCTTGCGGTGGAAGGCGGCCGTCCAGAACATCATGGCCCAGGTGATCACGCCGATGACCAGCGCGGCGATCACCGATCCCACCCACAGCTTGTGGTTGGCGTGCGCCTCGGGGGTGATGCCCTTGGGCCAGCCCAGGGCAATCCCCTCCTGCCAGGTGCACCCGCTCAGGGACACCACCAGGGCGGCGAAAGTGGTGGCCAGGGCCGCCGACCGCCGACGGGATCGGGTCCTCGGGGTGCTGGAATGGCCGAGCCCGCGTGGTGTCACTGTGGCGCCTCCTGTGTCACAAGCCGGGCCGATGGGTCTGCCCTGCACCCCTCCTGGGAGCCGGCCGGACGCACATCGCCACGTCGAATACTACGCAGCGTAGACCACCGGACAACAGCAGGCTGACACACCGGCCGATTCTGTCCGACACGGTTTGTCTTCGCAGGTGGGCGGTCGGGCATACTTGGCCGGGTGTGCGGACTGCTTGCGCTGGTGGGACACGCGGCCGGCTCCATCACCGAGGACACCGTCGAAGCCGTGGCCGGCGCGTCGCACCTCATGCGACACCGGGGTCCGGACGAGCCCGGCACCTGGGCCGACGACCGCGTGGTCCTCGGCTTCAACCGACTCTCGATCATCGACATCGCGCATTCCCACCAGCCGCTGCGCTGGGGGCCGCCGGAGGAACCGGATCGCTATGTGCTGGTCTTCAACGGCGAGATCTACAACTACCTCGAGTTGCGGGAGGTACTGCGCGCGGAGTTCGGCGCCACTTTCCACACCGACGGCGACGGCGAGGCGATCGTCGCGGCCTACCACTACTGGGGAACGGAGTCGCTGAGCCGGCTGCGCGGAATGTTCGCCTTCGCCCTGTGGGACACCGTCCGTGAGGAGTTGTTCTGCGCGCGCGACCCGTTCGGCATCAAGCCGCTGTTCATGGCGACCGGCCCGGGCGGGACGGCGGTCGGCAGTGAGAAGAAATGCCTGCTGGACCTGGCCGGCGCCCTTGGCCTGGACACCGACCTCGACACCCGTGCCCTGCAGCACTACACCGTCCTGCAATACGTGCCCGAGCCGGAAACCCTGCACCGTGGGGTGCGCCGCCTGGAATCCGGCTGCTACGCGGTGATCCGCTCCGGCCACTCCCCCGCGGTGACCCGTTATTTCCGACCCCGATTCGATGCGGTCGCGTTCAAGCCCGGCAGCGAGCAGGCCCGCTACGACGAGATCACCGCGGTGCTCGAGGACTCGGTCGCCAAGCACATGCGGGCCGACGTCACCGTCGGGGCGTTCCTGTCCGGCGGGATCGACTCCACCGCAATCGCCGCGCTGGCCATCCGTCACAATCCCAGGCTGATCACGTTCACCACCGGCTTCGAACGGGAGGGCTTTTCGGAGGTCGACGTCGCGGTCGCCTCCGCCGAGGCCATCGGGGCCCGCCACATCGCCAAGGTGGTCAGCCAGTCCGAGTTCGTCGCCGCGCTGCCGGAGATCGTCTGGTACCTCGACGAGCCGGTCGCCGATCCGGCCCTGGTCCCGCTGTTCTTCATCGCTCGCGAGGCCCGCAAGCACGTCAAGGTGGTGCTCTCCGGCGAGGGCGCCGACGAACTCTTCGGCGGATACACCATCTACCGCGAACCGCTGTCACTCAAGGCGTTCGACTATCTGCCCCGCGGCGTGCGCAAGTCGCTGGGCAAGGCATCCAAGCCGCTGCCGGAGGGGATGCGGGGCAAGAGCCTGCTGCATCGCGGCTCGCTCACCCTCGAGGAGCGCTACTACGGCAATGCGCGCAGTTTCTCCGACGATCACCTTCGCGCCGTGCTTCCCGATTTCAACCCGCAGTGGACCCACACCGACGTGACCGCCGCGGTCTACGCGGAATCGCTGAACTGGGATCCGGTGGCGCGCATGCAGCACATCGACCTGTTCACCTGGCTGCGCGGGGACATCCTGGTCAAGGCCGACAAGATGACGATGGCCAACTCCCTGGAGTTGCGGGTCCCCTTCCTGGACCCCGAGGTGTTCGCGGTGGCCTCGCGGCTGCCGTTCGACCAGAAGATCACCCGCACCACCACCAAGTACGCGTTGCGCCGCGCCCTGGAACCGATCGTGCCGGCCCATGTGCTGCACCGCGCCAAACTCGGGTTCCCGGTTCCCATCCGGCACTGGCTGCGCTCCGGTGAGTTGATGGACTGGGCCTACCGGATGATCGGCGCCTCGCAAGCCGGTCACCTGGTGGACCTGGCCGCCGTGCGAGCAATGCTCGACCAGCACCGGGCGGGCGAGAGCGACCACAGCCGACGGTTGTGGACGGTGCTGATCTTCCTGCTCTGGTACGCGATATTCGTGGAACACAGCGTCGTTCCGCAGATCAGCGAGCCGCAGTACCCCGTCCAGTTGTGAGTGGGCGGTCCCCGGCGGGCTGCGATAGGTTAAACCGCGCGATGCGCGCGACACCCGAGAACGGCCCGCCGGCGCCCCAGCAGTGCCCGGCGTGCCGGTCGATGGTTCCTTCGGCGCCGTTCTGCGGCGACTGCGGGGCCCCTCAACGCGGGCGCCGGCTTCCGCTCCGGCCGGCAACCTTCACCGTCGCCCCGGGTGAACGCATCGAATTGCCGATGGTGACCAGTTCGATGTTCCCGCACCTGGCAGATAGGTACCGCACACCGTTCCGGCACGGGCTGTTCCTGGTGCTGACCATGCTGGTGGTGTTCTCCATGCTGCGACTGCTCGGACCGCTGGTCATCGTCGTCTCCTTCGGCATTCCCCTGCTGTTCGGGCTGTATGTGTGGCGCTCGGACGCCTTCAGCGACATCTCCGCTCCAGCCCTGACCGCCTCGGTGATCCTCGGCGCGGGGCTGAGCACCGCATGGTGGCTGTGGACCGGGCAGCGAGTCGCCGACGAGTACGACATTCCACTGGGCTCGGCATCTCAGTTGCTGGGTGCGATCAGCTTCGGACTGGTGGTGACTCTGGCCGGTGCGGTCCTCATGCTGTTTCCCGCGCTCGCGGTGCGGATGTTGCGCCTTCCGGCGCACGAGTCCCTCGACGGCTTCCTGATCGGCGCGCTGGGTGCGCTGTCGTACTCGGCCGCCGGCACCATCACCTGGCTGGCGCCGCAGTATCTGCAGGGCATGCTGACCAATTACGGCCCCGGCCTCCTGCTCGAGCAAGCGCTGCTCTACGGGCTGGCCGATCCGCTGATCGCGGCGGCAACCGGCGGTCTGGTCGGATTGGCGCTGTGGTTCCGCCCGGCTCACCGGGACGGCCGGCAACTCCGGCATGTGCGCGCGCTGTTGTGGATCCTGGCCGCGCTCTGCACGGCGCTCTATATGGGCCTCTACGTACTGGACGCCTCGAACATTCCGAGGCATACCGAAATCGGGCTCAACACCGTGATCACGGCGGTCGCGCTGGTGACGGCGCGAGTCGGGGTGCAAGCGGCACTGCTCTACGAGAAGCCGCAGCCCGTGACCCATACTCCGGTCCGTTGCGAACACTGCGAGCAGACCGTCCCGGAAATGTCTTTCTGTCCGCAGTGCGGGGCCGCCACGCAGGCGTTGTCGCGCTCGGCGCGGCGCCTGCGCCGTCAGTCCCCGCCGGAACCGACGCTGGGGGTCGAGTGAGGGGAACAGAACGGTGACCCGCAATGTCCGGCGGTTCTTCCACCTGGCCGTCGCGGCGTCGTCGGCTGCGGCACTGGCCCTCCTCGGCGCCGACCGGCCCAACCTTCCCCAAACCGGTGCCGTAATCGGGGGTCCGTTGGCCCGGATGCTGGCCGCATCGACCGACCTGGGCCCCGCCCGGGCAGATCGGGTGCAGTTGACCGCACTGCTGCACCACGCGTCGACCCCAAACCGCCTCGAGGGCTGGGCCCGCGGGAACGGCTTGTCGGTACGGTGGCGCGAGGGTGACGACTGGGCCGTCGTCGAGGGCGCCCCGGACATGGTCGGAACCGCACTGGGAGTGGCGGTACACGACTACCGGGCCGGTGACGGACCCGATTCCGGCCGGGTCTACTACGCCTCGCCGCAGCAGCCCGCCGTGCCCCGCGCGCTGCGCTCCGAGGTGGCCGGACTCGGCCGGATTCTGAGCCGGCTTCCCTACCGCGAGGCCCGGCCGCCCGCACCGCCGCGTGATGTTCCCGACGGCGGACTGCTGCCCCACCAGCTGCTGACCGCCTACAACGCCAAACCCCTGACCGACGCCGGCTACACCGGCAAGGGCATCACGGTCGTGGTGTTCGCCTTCGACGGTTTCGACCAACCCGATATGGACAGCTTCACCGACTGGTTCGACCTGCCCGCCTTCGCTCCGCAGGTCGTCGGCGGCATGGCCGATCAACGCAGCGGCGAAGCGACCATGGATCTGCAGGTGATCCACGCCGTCGCACCGGATGCCAAGCTCGTCCTGGTCAACGCACGCCCCAGTGTCGAGGGTGCCGGCGGCTTCGAAAAGCTGGCCCGGCTACTGGAGTCGGTAGACGCCGAGTTCCCCGGCGCGGTCTGGAGCTTCTCGATCGGCTGGGGTTGCGACCGGCTGTTCACCGCAGCCGATCTGGCTCCGGTGCGCGCGGCCGTGGCCAAGGCACTGCGTAACGGCACGACAGCGTTCGCCGCCAGCGGCGACCTGGCGGGCCTGGAATGCAAGGGCGGCCATGACTGGTCGGATCCGCCGAGCCCGGACGATGTCGGTGTCGACGCCTTCGCCTCGTTCCCCGAGGTGACGGCGGTCGGGGGCACCCGGCTGTCGACCGACGCCCAGGGCCGGTGGCTCTCCGAGCAGTCCTGGTACAACGTGCCGCTCACCCAGGGCAGCGCCGGGGGTGCCTCGGTGCTGTTTCGCCGCCCCTCCTGGCAGACCATCGACGCGGGCGCCGGCCCCCTCGATAGTCGGCTGGTCCCCGATATCGCCGCCGTCGGTGACCCGTTCACCGGCGTGAAGTTCGTTTTCGGGCAACAAGTGCTCGTCGGCGGGGGGACATCTCAGTCCGCGCCGATCTGGGCCGGCTTCGCGGCGATCATCAACCAGATGTACGCCGCCAGTGGCGCGGACCCGCTAGGCGACTTGAACCCGGTGCTCTATCAGGTGGCCCGGGGCGCGACTACGCCGAGCTTTCGCGATATCCGACTCGGCGGCAACGCGATCGCCCCGGGCGGGCGCCCCGGTTATGACATGGTGACCGGTCTGGGTAGCCCCGATGTGGAGAACCTGGCGAAGAACATCCTGCTGGCGCGATCGGCGGCCCGATGACCGCGCCGTCCCGGGTCCGCAAGCTTCTGGCACGCGGCCCCAAGTATTACCTGGTTCTGGGGCTGTGGACCGTGGGCTTGACCGTCGCGCTGTTGCTGCTGACCCTGATCGACACCAGAGTCGCTCCGGTGCCACTCTACCTCTGCCCGCCGGACTGCGGGCGGCCGCCGACCGGCCTGCCGGTCTCGACCAATCCCCGTTTCACCGCGTCCGACGGGGCGTTCTCGGTCTCCTATCCGACACCCGGGGCCGCCTACAACGTCACCACCGAACCCAATGGGGTGACCGCGGAATGGACCGCCGGGGACGGTGGCACCCTCCGGCTGTTCGGGACACCCGCCGCCGGCCGCGACGCCCGCCAGGTCGTCGACGATGTGATCGCCGAGGCATTCCCCGACGCCGCGGTGGCCTACGAACTGCCCAACGCCACGGCGGGCTACCAACTCGGCTACGGGGTGGCCGCCGATTTCGCCCCGCCGAACCGATCCGATCCATTGCGCGTCATGGTCATCGCGGCGGTCAAGAACGACCTGGCGCTGGTCGCCGTCGCAGAGGGGCCGTTCCGTCAGTTCCGGCCGGGTGTCGGGCCCGGTCCGCCGTCACCGGCGAACCTGCAGATAGCCCAAGATATGGGCAAGTACCTCGACAGCTTCAGCTGGCGGGGCGACCCGCCCCGCTGAGTCCGATCACCCCAGGGCCGATCACCCCAGGGCCGATCACCCCAGGGCCGCGACGATCTCCTCGGCCGCCTGCGGCCCGTAGGCGTCGGCGAGGCGTTCCTTCGCGGTGGCCACGTCCCAGGTCCAGTTCTGCGTCCCGGTGGTCTCCAGCACCAGCACCGCCACCAGCGAGCCCAGCTGGGCCGAGCGCTCCAGGACCAGACCCGCGCCGCGGCCGGTGAGGAATCCGGCCCGGAACGCGTCGCCGACCCCGGTCGGGTCCACCTGCGCGGTCTCCGGCACGACCCCGACGTGGATCGTGGTGCCGTCGGCGCCGATCAGGTCGACTCCCTTGGCCCCGAGCGTGGTGACGCGCAGTCCGACCTGACTGAGCACGTCGGCCTCGGTCCAACCGGTCTTGGACAGCATCAGATCCCACTCGTAGTCATTGCTGAACAGGTAGGTGGCACCGTCGACGAGGCGGCGGATCTCTTCCCCGGACAACCGGGCCAGCTGCTGGGAGGGATCGGCGGCGAACGCCAGGCCCAGCGTGCGGCACTCCTCGGTGTGGGCGAACATCGCATCGGGATCGTTGGCACCGACGATCACCAGCTCCGGAGCGCCCGCCGCGGCCACCACGTCGGCGAGTTTGATGTTGCGCGCCTGCGACATCGCCCCCGGGTAGAACGAGGCGATCTGAGCCATGTCGAGATCGGTGGTGCAGACGAACCGGGCGGTGTGCGCGGTGTCGGATACCAGGACGCTGTCGCAGTCGACTCCGGCGGATTCCAGCCACTCCCGGTAGTCGGTGAAATCGACGCCGGCCGCGCCGACGAGCACCGCTTTCCCGCCGAGCACACCGATCGCATAGGCCATGTTGCCGGCCACCCCGCCCCGGTGCACGACCAGATCGTCTACCAGGAAGCTCAGCGAGACCTTCTGCAGGTGCTCGGCCAGGAGTTGCTCGGAGAACCGCCCGGGAAACCGCATCAGATGGTCGGTGGCAATGGATCCGGTCACCGCGATGCTCACGAAGTGTCCGCCCTTCATTCGGTTGGGCAGGCCCGCCGGTGCGCTAGCCTGCGTACGAGAGCCGACTATATGGCCCGGCATCTGAGTTGATACGGCCGGACCGGCTCGACCGCCGTTTGCCGAGTTGACCGACGACACCCCCAGGAGACCTATCGAATGGCCGGCCCGTATCCGCCGCACACACCGGGCGGCGCCGGGGGTCAGCCGACACCCGGACCGGTCCCCTACCCCGCTGAGCCCTACCCGTACCCCGGCGTCTACCCCGGCCCGCTGCCGCCCCCGGTCGGGCATCCCGCACCGTCCCGGCGCGGCCGCCCGCTGCTGTGGGTGGCGCTGGGCCTGGCATTGGTCGGCGCACTGGTCGCCGCGGTACTGACCTTCGGCGGCGGGCGGACCGGCGCCGGCGGGACGGCCTTCACCGACGCGGCCGCCAAGGCCACGATTCAGAACTATCTGGATGCGTTGTCCGACGGCGACACCGAAACCGTCGCCCGGAACACGCTGTGCGGCATGTTCGACGCCATCAAGGACCGCAAGTCCGACATGGCGCTGGCCCGGCTGGCCAGTGATGCGTTCCGTAAACAGTTCGCCCAGGCGCAGGTCACCTCGATCGACAAGATCGTGCTGAACTCGCCCTATCAGGCCCAGGTGCTGTTCACCATGAAAGTGGCCTCGGCGTCGACATCGCGCAAGACCCGCGAGCAGGAGCAGGGCGTCGCCCACCTGCTGCGCCAGGGCAACCAGTTGCTGGTGTGCTCCTACCTGCTACGGACCACCGCCCAGTACTGAGTCGGCGGTCCAGGCAGTCAGTTGAAGGAGTCCCCGCAGGCGCAGGATCCGGTGGCGTTGGGGTTGTCGATGGTGAAACCCTGCTTCTCGATGGTGTCGACGAAGTCGATGGTGGCGCCCTGCACATAGGGGGCGCTCATCCGGTCGACGGTCAGGGTGACCCCGCCGAACTCGACGGTCAGGTCGCCGTCGAGGGCGCGATCGTCGAAGAACAGGTTGTAGCGCAATCCGGCGCATCCGCCGGGCTGGACGGCGATCCGCAGCGCCAGGTCATCGCGGCCCTCCTGGTCGAGCAGGGCCTTGGCCTTGGCAGCAGCCGCGTCGGTGAGGGTCACCCCGTGGGTGGTGGTTTCCGCCTCGGTCGTGGTGGCCGACTCGTCAGTCATTACATCTCCTCGTGGAATCTCCGGGCTCGCGGAGGGCCTCAGGGCCCTACCGGCAACAGGCCGACACCGACAACGGTACCCGCTGTCGCGACTATTCCCCGAGCAGATCGGCCGCCGTCCGCCGGGCCAGCCCCGTCAGCTGGCCGCCGGCGTCGCTCATCGCGCGCTCCACCGAACCCGCGTACTCCGACAGCGAGTGCGCCGCAGTGATCCCCGAGGCGAGCAACTGCTGCGCCGCCAGGTCGACCTGGCCGGCCAGAACCACGACCGGCACCCCCCGGCTGTGGGCCTCGGCGGCCAGCGCCCCGACCACCTTGCCGTGCAGTGACTGCTCGTCCAGGCGGCCCTCACCGGTCACCACGAGATCGGCTCCGGCCACCTCCGCCGGGGTCCCGGTGTGGGCGGCGATCAACGCGGCGCCCGACTCCCGCCGGCCGCCCAGGGCCAGCAGCGCCGCGCCGATACCGCCGGCTGCCCCCGCACCCGGCGAGTCCGCCACCGATCGTCCCGAGGCCGCCTCCAACCGGGCGGCCCAGTCGCACAACCGGGCCTCGAGCACCTCGACCGTGGCGGGGTCCGCACCCTTCTGCGGACCGAAGACCCGCGCCGCGCCAAGCTGACCCAGCAAGGGATGCTCGACATCGGTGGCCGCGATGAGCCCGATCCCCGCTGTCTTTCGAAGGGCCTCGTCGAGGCCCCCGAGGGCGCGCACCATCCCCTGCCCGCCGTCGGTGCAGGCGCTGCCGCCCAGTCCGACCACGACGGTGGCCGCACCCCGGTCGATGGCGGCCGCGATGAGTTCCCCGACACCGCCGCTGTGCGCGGCCAGGGCGGTCGACACCGTGGGCGATCCGCCCAGCAACGTCAGCCCGCAGGCCTGCGCGCATTCCAGATAGGCCGTCGCGGTGTCCGGGTCGAACATCCACGCCGCATCCACCGGGCGGCCCAGCGGACCGTGGACCGGGCTTCGCAGCCGCTGCATGCGCGGGTGCCGGGTTGCCAGCACGTCGAGGAAACCCGGCCCCCCGTCGGACTGCGGCACCGCCACCACGGTGTCCGACGGGCGGGCCTGCCGCCACCCGCGCCCGATCGCCTCGGCGGCCTGGACCGCGGTCAGGCTGTCGCCGAAGCAGTCTGGGGCGATCAGCACCCGCAGGCCGGTCATTCCAGCAGGCTACGGTGCCGGCACCGTGGTCGCATGCCGGGCCGGTCTGCAGGCGCAGTAACCTTGCAGGCGTGAGACTGCTGGGCCGCCGCAACGACGGGGCAGACGACGCCGACGGAGCAGCCGAGGCCGCCGTCGCCCCCGAACCCCCGCCACCGTCGGGCACCACCGCCCCCAAGGGGCGTCCCACGCCCAAGCGCAATGAGAGCGCCAAACGTCGCGGCCCGGTCGCCCCAGCCCCGCTGACCACCGGCGAGGCCCGCAAGCGCCGCAAGGAAATGCGCGCGACGATGACCAAGGAGGAGCGGCAGGCCGAGAAGCAACGGCGCCGCGCGGCCCTGGCCACCCGACGGGAACGGATGATGGCGGGCGAGGAGGCCTTCATGCTTCCCCGTGACCGCGGGCCGGTCCGACGCTATATCCGCGACATCGTCGACTCGCGCCGTAACCTACTCGGGTTGTTCATGCCGGCCGGGTTGACCCTGATCTTCATGTCGATGGCCATTCCGCGCCTGCAGCTGGTGATGCCCCTGGCAATGCTGATGATGATGCTCATCATGGTGCTCGACGCGATCTTCCTGGCACGCAAGGCCAACCGCGCGGTGGACGCGAAGTTCCCGGACAACACCGACAGCCATTTCAAGCTCGGGATGTACGCGGTGGGCCGGGCCTCCCAGCTGCGCCGGATGCGGGCGCCCCGGCCGCAGGTCTCGCTGGGCGACAAGGTCGCCTGAGCGAGACGTGCGGACCCTGGTGCTGGGCGGCATCCGTTCGGGCAAGTCACGCTGGGCCGAGACGGCCATCACCGAAGGCTTCGAGGTCAGCACGCCGGTGCGCTACCTGGCCACCGGTTCCGCCTCGCCCGACGATCGGGACTGGCAGCGGCGGATCGCCGCACACCGTCGACGCCGCCCGGACGGGTGGCGCACCGTCGAGTCCGCGGACGTGGCCGCAGAACTGCGCACCGACCCCGACATACCCACTCTCGTCGACGACCTCGGCGGCTGGCTCACCGCGATCCTCGACGGACGGGGCTGGGACGGCGGGTCGGCCGAACCCGATGTCGAGGATCTGGCCAGCGCGGTGGACGCCTTCCGGGCTCCCCTGGCCCTGGTCAGTCCCGAGGTCGGGCTGACCGTGGTGTCGCCCACCGCTGCCGGGCGTCGGTTCACCGACGAACTGGGCGCGTTGAACCAGCGGATGGCCGACGCCTGCGACCGGGTGGTGCTGGTGGTCGCCGGACAGCCGCTGTGGGTCAAACCGGCGGCAGCAGCAGGGGCGAGGCCGTGACGCCGCCCGACGACGTGACGCAGTTCGGTGATGTTCCGCCGCCGGACGGCCGGGTCGCCGCGGCGGCCCGTCGGCGCCAGGATCTGCTGACCAAACCGCGCGGAGCGCTGGGCCGGCTGGAGGATCTGTCGGTGTGGGTCTCGGCATGCCAGGGTCAATGCCCGCCGAAGCAGTTCGAACGCGCCAGAGTGGTGGTGTTCGCCGGCGACCACGGGGTCGTGGGCCAGGGCGTATCGGCCTACCCCGCCGAGGTCACCGCCCAGATGCTGGACAACATCGAGGACGGCGGCGCGGCCATCAACTCACTCGCCGAGGCGGCCGGCGCGACGGTTCGGGTGGTCGACATCGCGGTGGATCGCGAATCCCCCTCCGGTGCAGAGCTTTACAAGATTCGCCGCTCCAGCGGCGATATAGCGGTGCAGGACGCACTGAGTCATGACGAGGCGGTGGCCGCGGTGGCGGTCGGCCGCCGGATCGCCGACGAGGAGGTCGATGCCGGTGCCGACCTCCTGATCGCGGGCGATATGGGAATTGGAAACACCACCGCGGCAACGACATTGGTGGCCGCCCTCACCGACACCGAGCCGGTGCTGGCGGTGGGCCGGGGAACCGGTATCGACGACTCGGCATGGGCGCGCAAGACCGCGGCGGTGCGCGACGCGCTCTACCGGTCCAGGCCGGTCCGTTCGGATCCGCTGGCACTGCTGGCCGCCTGCGGCGGAGCGGATCTCGCCGCGATGGCGGGGTTCTGCGCGCAGGCCGCCGTGCGACGCACGCCACTGCTGCTCGACGGACTGGTCGTCACCGCCGCCGCCCTGGTGGCCGACCGGATGGCGCCGGGAGCGCGGGCGTGGTGGCAGGCCGGGCACCGCTCCCCAGAACCGGCGCACGGGCTGGCCCTGACGGAGTTGGGTCTACCGCCCGTCATCGACCTCGGACTGCGCCTCGGGGAGGGCACCGGGGCCGCGGTGGCACTGCCGGTACTGCGTGCCGCGGTGGCGGCACTGGCCGCGATGGCGACGTTCGATCAGGCCGGTGTGTCGAACCGTCCGGCCGACCCGTCGTGATCCGCGCGCTGACCGCGGCCTTCGCCTTCGCCACCGTGGCTCCCCTGCGCGGTGGCGGAGCACCGCCGGGCCGTGCCATGCTGATGGCCCTTCCCGTCGCCGGCGCCGCACTGGGGGCGCTGACGGCGGGGGTTGCCTGGGGCGCGACCGAGGTGTTCGGCGCCGGAAGCCCGCTGCCCGGACTGCTGGCGGTGGCCGTGCTGCTGGCTGCCACCCGAGGTCTGCACATCGACGGGCTGTCCGACACCATCGACGGCCTGGGCTGCTACGGGCCGCCGGCGCGCGCGCTGGCGGTGATGCGCGACGGCACCGCCGGGCCGCTGGGCGTGGCGGCCGTCGTGCTGGCGATCGGCCTGACCGCGTTCTCCTTCTCGGCGCTGATGGCCGATCCCGGCGGCTGGCGCGGCGCCGTGGCGGTCGCCGTCGCCGTGGTCTGCGGGCGGGTTGCCGTCGTGATCGGTTGCCGGCGCGGTGTCCCGGCCGCACCGGGAAGCACGCTGGGCGCTCTGGTGGCCGGAACCCAGAGCCCGGCGGTAGCGCTGGGCTGGACGGTGGCGGTGGCCGGCGCGGCCATACCGATCACCACGCCGGGGTGGCCGGGCCCACTCGCCGTTATCGCCGGATTACTCTGCGCCACAACGCTTATCGCCCATTGCGTGCGCAGGTTCGGCGGAATCACCGGTGATGTGCTCGGAGCGTCTGTCGAGGTCGCGACGGCCGTGACGGCCCTCGCGCTGGCGGCCATCGCCTAACCGCCGCCCGTTCGGTAAAGCCCGCACGACCCGTTGCCGGTCGGGGTAGTGTCGATTGTGCGGCTTGCCGCAGGACCAGAATTACCTGGCGCACGATACGAATTGACGATGGCGACGAGGAATTACCGTGGGCTCACTTGGAACCGAAGATGACGACACCGAAATCCCAACCGGCCCACTGAGATCCGCACTTCAAGCCATGCGACTGCCGGTGTTCGTCCCGGCGTCGGTGGTGATCCTGACGATGGTCGTCTTCGCGGTCATCTACTCATCGACGGCGGCCAACGCCTTCAATGTGCTCAACCAGGCCATCACGGCGACCGTCGGGTGGTGGTACATCCTGATCGTGACCGCCTTCGCGGTGTTCGCGCTCTACTGCGGCATCTCCCGGATCGGCAGCATCCGCCTCGGGCGTGACATCGAGAAGCCCGAGTTCAGCTTCGGGGCCTGGCTGGCCATGCTGTTCAGCGCCGGCATGGGCATCGGACTGGTCTTCTACGGAGTCGCCGAGCCGCTGACCCACTACGTGCACCCGCCGGCCTCCCTGGGGCTGGAGGGGTCCACCGATCCGGCCGCCAACCAGGCCATGGCTCTGACCATCTTCCACTGGGGCCTGCACGCCTGGGGCATCTACGTCGTCATCGGACTCGGGATGGCCTATATGACCTACCGGCGGGGGCGGCCGCTGTCGGTGCGCTGGCTGCTGGAACCGCTGATCGGGCGCCAGCGGGTCGAGGGGCCGATCGGCCACGCCGTCGACGTCGTCGCCGTCGTCGGCACCCTGTTCGGCGTCGCAACCTCGCTCGGATTCGGGATCACCCAAATCGCCGCCGGCCTGGAATACCTCGGCTGGATCACGGTCAACAACTGGTGGACGGTGGCCATGATCGGCATCGTCACCGCCATCGCCACGGCGTCGGTGGTCAGCGGTGTCAGCAAGGGCCTGAAATGGCTGTCCAACATCAACATGGTGCTGGCGGGCGCGCTGGCCGCGTTCGTGCTGCTGCTCGGTCCCACGCTGTTTCTGCTCAAGGACTGGGTGCAGAACCTGGGGACCTACGTCCAGTGGCTGCCGCAGCTGTCGTTGCGCACCGGTCCCTTCACCGACGGCGGCTGGCTGGGCAGCTGGACCATCTTCTACTGGGGCTGGTGGATCAGCTGGGCGCCCTTCGTCGGGATGTTCATCGCGCGGATCTCCCGGGGGCGCACGATCCGGGAGTTCGTCGGGGCGGTCCTGATCGTCCCCACCGTGATCGGCTCGCTGTGGTTCACCGTTTTCGGCGGATCGGCGATCCTGCGTCAGCGCGACCGGGGCGACATGCTCATCGACGGGTCGGTGGACACCAACACCGCACTGTTCCACCTGCTCGACGGTCTCCCATTCGGTTTGATCAGCAGCCTGCTCGCGGTGCTGGTGATCGTGCTGTTCTTCATCACCTCATCGGACTCCGGGTCGCTGGTGATCGACATCCTGTGCGCGGGCGGCAACCTGGATCCGCCCAAGCTGACCCGCGTGTACTGGGCCACCCTGGAGGGGGCCGTGGCCGCCGTGCTGCTATTGGTCGGCGGCGCCGGTTCGATGACCGCACTGCAGACGGCCTCCATCGCCGCCGCACTGCCGCTGTCGCTGGTCATGGTCGCCGCCTGCGTGGCGATGGTGCGCGCGTTCCGCTACGACCTGGCCACCACCCCGCAACTGCTGCACGTCTCGGCGCCGGAGCAGCTCGCCTCCGAACTGACCGGCGGCAACGGGGATCGCCACGACGTGTCGGCCACGCTGGCCGGACTGGTCGCGGTGCGTTCGATACCGATCGACACCTGCGAGGTCCACGAGCACACCGGCGCGCTGACGATCAACGATCCGGTCGACCCGCTGGGCCCGGACTTCATCGTGACCGAGGAGGAACTCAAGCGGGCCGAGGACGAGTACCGCGCGGCCCATCAGGTCTGAGGGCTACCGCCGAGCCGCGTCATCCAGCCGTGGGTGTCGGCGAAGGTGCCGCGCTGGATTCCGGTGAGGGTGTCGCGCAGCGCCATGGTCACCTCGCCGGGCTCGCCGTCGCCGACGGTGAACTCGCCCTCGCCGTACTTCACCTGGGCCACCGGGGTGATCACCGCCGCGGTGCCGCAGGCGAAGACCTCGGTGATCTCTCCGGCGGCCACGCCTTTACGCCATTCCTCGACGTCGATCTTGCGCTCCTCGACGGCGAATCCGGCGTCGCCGGCCAGTTGCAGAAGCGAGTCCCGAGTAATACCGGGCAGCAGCGAGCCGCTGAGTTCGGGGGTGACCAGTCGCGCCGATCCGCCGCTTCCGAAGACGAAGAACAGGTTCATCCCGCCCATCTCCTCGATATAGCGCCGTTCGACGGCATCCAGCCACACCACCTGGTCGCAACCGTGCGCGGCGGCTTCGGACTGGGCAAGCAGCGACGCGGCGTAGTTGCCGCCGAACTTCGCCGCGCCGGTTCCGCCCGGGCTGGCTCGCACGTACTCGGTGGAAAGCCACACGCTGACCGGCTTGATGCCGCCCTTGAAGTACGCCCCGGCCGGCGAGGCGATCAGCAGGTAGCGGTACTCCGCCGACGGCCGCACGCCCAGGCCCGGCTCGGTGGCGATGATGAACGGCCGCAGATACAGCGACTGCTCGCCGCCGGCGGGTGGAACCCACTCGTGATCCACCGCGATCAGCCGGCGAAGCGACTCCAGGAACAAATCGTCGGGAAACTCCGGAATCGCCAACCGGCGGGCCGAGGCGCGTAGCCGGGCGGCGTTGGCGTCGGGCCGGAACGAGACGATCGAACCGTCGGCCCACCGGTAGGCCTTGAGTCCCTCGAAGATCTCCTGGGCGTAGTGCAGGACGATCGCCGAGGGATCCAATTCGATCGGGCCGTAGGGCATGACCCGGGCCTCGTGCCAGCCCCGTTCGGTGGTGTAGAGCAGCGAGACCATGTGGTCGGTGTAGTACTGCCCGAAGCCGGGATCGGCCAGGATCGCGGTCCGTTCGGCCGCGCTCGCCGGGTGCGCGGAGCGCTCGACGGTGAACTGCAGCGGGGTCGTCGGCATAGCGAGAGTCTATCGCCGCCGCTAGCGGGTCTTGACGTCGACGAACGGCGGCTTGACCAGCTCGCAGTCCAGCGGCCGGCCACGCACGTCGACGCTGACCGGCGCACCGTCGGCCAGGTCGGCGTCGGTGTCGATGAGCGCCAGCGCGATACCGGCGTTCAGCGTCGGCGAGAAGGTTCCCGAGGTGGTGATCCCCACCGGCTGGGCATCGCGCAACACGGTCATACCGGCCCGCGGCACCCCGCGGCCGACGGCCCGCAGACCACGCAAGACCCGCCGGGGGCCACACTCCTTCTCGGCCAGCAGCGCATCCCGCCCCCAGAACTCATCCTTGGACCAGCCGACCGCCCACCCGCACCGGGCCTGCAGCGGCGAGATGTCCAGCGACAGTTCGTGGCCGTGCAGCGGGTAACCCATCTCGGTGCGCAGGGTGTCGCGGGCTCCCAGGCCGGCCAATTGTCCGCCCCGGGACTCCACCTCGGTGACCAGGGCGTCGAACACCGCCGGTGCGGCATCCCAGGCTGGAAGGAGTTCGTAGCCCTGCTCACCGGTGTAGCCGGTCCGGCACACCCGCACCGCGGCGCCGGCGTACTCGGCGTCGGTGAAACCCATGTAGTCCATCTCGGTGGGAAGTCCGAGGGCCGCCACCACCTCGGCCGAGCGCGGACCCTGAACCGCCAGGACCGCATAGCCGCGATGCTGGTCGGTCACCGATATCCCCGCCGGCGCGGCCTGCCGCAGCGCAGCCACCACCGCAGCGGTGTTGGCCGCGTTGGGCACCAGGAAGATCTCGTCGTCGCTGACGTAGTAGGCGATCAGGTCGTCGATCACCCCGCCGTCGGCGGTGCAGCACAGCGTGTACTGGGCCTTGCCGGGCCCGATCCGGTGCAGGTCGTTGGTCAAGGCGGAGTTGACGAATTCCGCCGCGCCCGGACCACTCACCAGAGCCTTGCCGAGGTGGCTGACGTCGAACAGGCCCACCGCCTCGCGGGTCGCCCGGTGCTCGCCCACCGTGCCGGCGTAGGACACCGGCATCAGCCAGCCACCGAACGGCGCGAAGGTGGCGCCGCGGTCGCGGTGGCGGCTTTCCAGCGGGCCGTGCAGCAGATCGCCGTGATCTTCGGAGTCACCAGTCACGGAGCTCAACCCTAATGCCCGTCCGATTAAGGTGTGGCTGGTGAGCACCCAACCCGGATACCAGCCCCCCAGCGTCACCGTCGCGACCACCGTCCCTCAGCGCGGGTCCGGATCGGCGGTGCTGATCGTGCCCGTCGTCAGCGGCGCCGACGAGGGCGGCGCGCCGCAGGTGGTCGGCGGCCCGTTCCTCGACGCCGAGGCGATCGGGGAGATCGAGGTCGCCCTGCGGGCACTGGGCGCCAAGGGCGGCGCGGAGCAGCTCGTCCGACTGCACGTGCCGTCGCTGCCGGTGGGCAGCGTCTTGACGGTGGGGCTGGGCAAGCCCCGCGACGAGTGGCCCGCCGAGGTCGTCCGCCGCGCGTCCGGTGTCGCCGCGCGCTCGCTGACCGGTGTCGAGTCGGTCATCACCACCCTGGGAGAACTTCATCTGCAGGCGGCCGTCGAGGGTCTGATCCTCGGCGCCTACCAGATGCACGAGTTCCGCAGCCCCAAAACCGCCCCTAAGGATCCGGGACTGTCGAGGATCGTCGCGCTGAGCACCGCCTCGGACGCCGAGCGACAGGCCGCCCGCGGGGCCGCCGTCGCCGCGGCGGTGGCCACCGCCCGTGACCTGGTCAACACCCCGCCCAGCCACCTGCATCCCGAGGAGTTCGCCAGGCGGGCCAAGGAGTTGGGCAAGGCGGCCGGGCTCACCGTCGAGGTCCTCGATGAGAAGGCGCTGGCCAAGGCCGGCTACGGCGGGATCGTCGGGGTGGGCAAGGGATCGGTGAACCCGCCGCGGCTGGTTCGACTGACCCACCACGGCGCCAAGAACGGCGGCGACAAAAACGGAAAGGCCAAGAAGGTCGCGCTGGTG
>JAGQTQ010000028.1:12828-13111 GCA_020438905.1 Mycobacterium sp. | reverse complement strand
GGGCGGCGCAGGGGGCGCCGGAGGCCCGGGCACCGGGGCCGCCGGTTTGACGACGGGCGGAGCCACCACGGCGGCCGTTCCAGCGTCGGATCCCGCCACCGCTTTGGCGGCCGGCTTCGGCGATGCGGGTCCCGGAGTCTTGCCCGGCACCGCGGCCGGGGCTGCCACTGCAGGGGCCGATGCCGCTGCGGGAGCCTGCTCGGCGGCCTTCGGGGGAGCCTTCTCGGCGGCCTTACCGCCGCCGAAGGCCTCCCGCAGCCGCCGCGCCACCGGCGCCTCGACC
>JAGQTQ010000028.1:0-12767 GCA_020438905.1 Mycobacterium sp. | reverse complement strand
CCTTGCTCGTGACACCGAGTTCCTTTGCCAACTCGTGTACGCGGGCCTTACCTGCCACTACATCTCCATCTCTAGAGGCGACAGCGGTGGGTGGGCCGCGCCTCGGGTTTAGCTATGACGCATGGTCATCGGGACTTCACGGTGTGCTCATGTTCTTCGCTACCTGTTCTCTTTCCTGGTCACCGAGCGCCGCGAAGTGCTCGGTGACCCCGGATACGTCCGGCGAACCGGTGATGCGCAACGCTCGACCGAAGGCTCGCCGCCGGATCGCTGCCGCCAGGCAGTGATGATCGGGGTGCAACCACGCACCCCGGCCCGGGAGTGAGCCTGCAGTGTCAACGGCGACGGCGGATGAGCCGTTCCCCGCCGTCACGGCCACCACCCGGAGCAGTTCGACGGCCAACTCTCGCTTCCGGCAGCCGATGCAGGTTCGCACCGGAGCCGAAATCTCGCGCTGGATCACAGGACAGTCTACGTCAGAGGAAACGACTTCCCGAACCAGCCTGCTCAGGGCAGGCGGCCGGCGCCTTCCTCGGCCGACGGCGACGGGCCTGCCCCCGCCGAGGAGCCGGTATCGGCACCGGGGGCGTCGCTGCGGATGTCGATGCGCCACCCCGTCAGCCGGGCGGCCAACCGGGCGTTCTGCCCCTCCTTGCCGATGGCCAGTGACAACTGGAAGTCCGGGACGACGACCCGGGCCGCGCGGCTGGTGGCGTCGATGACGCTCACCGACACCACCTTGGCCGGCGACAGCGCGTTGGCGACGAACCGGGCCGGGTCCTCGTCGAAGTCGATGATGTCGATCTTCTCCCCGGACAACTCGCTCATGACATTGCGCACCCGCTGGCCCATCGGGCCGATACAGGCGCCCTTGGCATTGAGGCCGGACACCTTGGAGCGCACCGCGATCTTGGAACGGTGGCCGGCCTCTCGGGCCACCGCCACGATCTCCACCGAACCCTCGGCGATCTCCGGCACCTCCAGCGAGAACAACTTGCGGACGAGGTTGGGGTGGGTCCGGGACAGTTCGATCCGCGGCTCGCGCATACCGCGGGTCACCCCGACGACGTAGCAACGCAACCGCTGCCCGTGCTCGTAGCTCTCCCCCGGAACCTGCTCGGCGGTACGGATCATGCCGTCGGAGCCCTTGGTCTCGCTGCCCAGGCGCACCACGACATTGCCGCGGGCGTTCTCGCGGGCGTCGCGCTGGACCACACCGGCGACGATGTCGCCCTCGCGGGCGGAGAACTCGCCGTACACCCGCTCGTTCTCGGCGTCGCGGAACCGCTGGAGCATGACCTGGCGCGCGGTGGTCGCGGCGACCCGACCGAAACCCTCCGGGGTGTCGTCCCATTCGCTGATGAGGTTGCCCTCATCGTCGGTCTCGCGGGCGATCACCCGGACCGAGCCGCTCTTGCGGTCGATCTCGATGCGCGCGTCGGGCTGGTGGCCGTCGGTGTGCCGGTAGGCGGTCAACAGCGCGGACTTGATGGTCTCGAGCAACTCGTCCACCGAGATTCCACGATCGATCTCGATCGCGTGCAACGCGGCCATATCGATGTTCACGTCCCGGCCTCCTTTTCGGTCGTGCGGGGCGGGCCGCCGGCCAGCTCGAGTTCCTCGGCGCCGGGCGCGGAGAACTCGACCTGGACAACGGCCTCGCGGATGTCTGTCAGCGGGATTCGCCGAACGGTCCAGGTGCCACCGGCGCGGACCACCAGGTCGACGACGCCGTGGTCGGTGGCTCCGATACGGCCGTTCAGGTCCGAACCGTCGGCCAGGGTGAGCCTGGCCCGGCGACCGCGGGCCCTGCGAAAGTGTTTCTCGGAGGTCAGTGGTCGTTCCACACCCGGGGAACTGACCTCCAGCACGAAGGGCACCGAACCGGTGTCGAGGGTGTCCAGCAGGGCCGAGGCACTTCGGGAAAGCTCGGATACGGCGTCGAGGTCCAGCGGGTGGTCCCCGTCGGCGACCACCCGGATCCGCGGCGGCCGACTTCGCTCGTCGACCACGACGTCCTCGATCTCGTAACCGGCACGGGCGAACTCGTCATCGAGGAGTTCGACCACACGCTCCGGCGAGGGCAATCCCGCGGGCCGCTGGGTCACGGCGAGCTCCTCATCTTGAGTTGTTTACGACCGGCTCCCAACGATACGCCAGCCACCCGCACGGCAATGGCAGGATGTGGGGGTGCCCGACCCCCTTCCCGGCGCCGATGCGAGCGGCGCGCCGATGCTGAGTCGGCGACGTGCGCTGGCAGGTCCCGCACGCGGCTTGCTGGCGCTGGCTCTCCTCGGCGCCGCCGGCACCGCCTGCGGTCCCGGCGGTCCGCCGGCCCCCGACCCGCTGGAAGCCCAGCTCGAAGCCGCTCGAAAGGACAGCGACCTGGCCTCCGCGGCGGCCGCGGCCGCGGCCCCCGCACTGGCACCCGCCCTGCGCGTGGTGGCCGACGAGCGCGCCCGGCACGCCACCGCCCTGGTCGAGGAGTTGGCGCGGGCGGCCGGTAAACCTACTCCCACTTCCACCCCCGCGACCACCGGCTCACCCTCGGCCACGCCGGCGCCGGCGTCCGCTCCCCCGCCCACCTCCCAGGATGTCGTCAAGGCCCTGCGGACGTCGGCGGAGAGCGCCGCCAAACTGGTCCCGACGCTGTCGGGCTATCGGGCAGGACTGATGGGCTCGATCGCTGCGGCGTGCACGGCGTCCTACACCGTTGGCATTCCACCGCCGCCGCCCCCCCATGGCAGGACGACCCAGAGCAGTGGACCCCAGAGCAGGAGACCACGGTGACCTCACCGTCTTCCCCCGAGCCCTCCCCCTCAGCCCCGCCGGACCCGGACCGGCCGGAGGACGGCGGCCCGGCGGCGTGGTTCGACGCGGTCGCCGCCGAGCACGCCGCGATCTACGGCTACGGACTGGTGTCGGCGCACAGCCTTCCCACCCGCAACGAACTGGTCTCCGCAGCGCTGGCCGAACATCGTGACCGGCGGGAGAGGGCCGTGGCCCTGATGACCGAGCAGTCGATCACGGTGCCGCTGCCGGCGGCCGGCTATCGGTTACCGATGGTGGTGGACTCGCCGACCAGCGCCGCCAAGCTGGCCGTGCGGATGGAGAACGACTGTGCGGTGGCGTGGCGGGCGGTGCTGGAGCAGACCGACTCCGAGCGCGACCGCGAGTTCGCCGCCACCGCGCTGACCCAGTGCGCGGTGCTGGCTGCGCGCTGGCGTCAGGTGCTCGGCGCCTGGCCGCCGACCCAGGCGTTCCCCGGCGGCAGCGAATAGCCGGCCGCCGCGGAGCGGGTCAGCGGCTCAGGCGCCGCTGATCAGGCGATCGGGGTCTGGGTCGGGTGGATCTGGGTCGAGTCTGCCGCCGGAGCCTCGACGCTCATGCTGCCGGCGAAGACACCGGTGGCAACCACGAGGCCGGCAAGAGCGTTGTTGATGCGGCGAGCGAAATTCTGGTTCACGATTCGATTCCCCGTTCTGCTTGGTTGCCGGGCCCGTAGCGGCCGGTGAATCAAGAATGTCCGACCAGCCGCGCGGTGGCCGTCCGCTGAACGGATCGTTCTCGGGGGGACACCGGGGTCCCCCGATCGGAGGACGCGGTGACGTCACTGGAGCTCAGCGGCCTCGGCGCCATCCGTGGCCGTCGCGTCGTCACTCCGCTGCGGGCGTATCCGGCCCTGTGGCGGTACCCGTGTCGTCGCCGGTCGGCGGCACCGGAATGCGGTGAAGGTACTCCAGGAACACATCCACGGCCGCCGTCGCCATGGCGGCCATCGCGGGGTCGATGTTCGCCCCCCGCGGGATGTCCGCTGAGAGGTGGCTCCGGAACTCGGCGGTGATCGCCTCTTGGACGTCCCAGGCGAGTTGTGCGGTTTCGGTGGCGTCCCTGAGCATGAGTTCGGCCGTCACGCGACGAGCGGCCTCGTCGACGACGGGTTTGAGGGCTTCGGTTGCGCGCCGTTTGAATTCCTCGAGCAGCGGCCGCGCACTCTCGGGCCAGTTTCCAGCCATGCAGACTCACGTTACGCGGGGCCGCGCGGCGCCGCAGCCCCGGCGTGCGGGACCAAGGCGGGTCAACCCGGCGCGCGACCCGCTACGACGAGGCGTCCGCCAGTACGGCGGCGATATCGACGGCCGCCGTCAGGGCGGCGATCTGTCGCGTCTCGCCGGTGAAGCGGTCGCGAAGTTCCACGATGCCGTCGGCCCACCCCCGGCCCACCACGACGATCCACGGCACGCCCAGCAGTTCGGCGTCCTTGAACTTCACCCCCGGCGAGGCCGTCCGGTCGTCGAAGAGCACCTCGGCGCCCATGGCGTCCAATTCGGCGGTCAGCACCTCCGCACCGGCGCGGGCGTCGGGATCCTTGTTGGCGATCACCACATGTACGTCGAACGGCGAAACCGAGGCCGGCCAGCGCAAGCCCATCTCGTCGTGGTGCTGCTCGGCGATCACCGCTACCAGCCGCGACACGCCGACCCCGTAGGAACCCATGGTCAACCGCACCGGCTTGCCGTTCTCGCCGAGGACGTCGACGGCGAAGGCGTCGGTGTATTTGCGGCCCAATTGGAAGATGTGGCCGATCTCGATTCCTCGGGCGCTGACCAGCCGGCCCGCCCCGTCCGGCGCTGGGTCCCCGTCGCGCACCTCGGCGGCCTCGATGGTGCCGTCGGGGGTGAAGTCGCGGCCCGCCACCAGACCGACGACGTGCCTGCCGGGTTCGTCGGCGCCGGTGATCCAGGCGGTCCCGACCGACACCCGCGGGTCGACCAGATACCGAACCCCGTTGTCCAGCAATGCCTTCGGTCCGATGTAGCCCTTCTTCAGGAAGGGGTGCCGGGCGAAGTCGGCGTCGTCGAGCATCGCGTACTCGGCCGGGTCGAGTGCGGCGCCCAGACGTTTGTCGTCGACCTCGCGATCCCCCGGCACACCGATGCCGAGCAGCTCCCAGTCACCACCGGGTGCCCGTACCTTGAGCATGACGTTCTTGAGGGTGTCCGCGGCGGTGACGGTGCGGCCCAGTGTTGCGTTCGCCCAATCGACCAGCGAGGCGATGGTCGGGGTGTCGCCGGTGTCGTACACCACCGGCTCGGCCAGGCCGTCCACCGGCAGCGGGTCGGGCGCCGGAGTGGTGACCGCCTCGACGTTGGCCGCGTAACCGGATTCAAGGCACCGCACGAAGGTGTCCTCGCCGACCTCGCTCTCGGCGAGGAACTCCTCGGACGCGCTGCCGCCCATGGCCCCCGAGACCGCCGAGACGATCACATAGCGAATCCCCATGCGCGCGAACATCGTCTGGTACGCGTCGCGATGGGCCATGTAGACCTCGCGCAGCCCGTTGTCGTCGACGTCGAAGGAGTAGGAGTCCTTCATGATGAATTCGCGGCCGCGCAGGATTCCGGCTCTGGGGCGCGCCTCGTCGCGGTACTTGGTCTGGATTTGGAACAGCAGCAGCGGGAAATCCTTGTAGGAGCTGTACTCGCCCTTGACCGTCAGGGTGAATAGTTCCTCGTGGGTGGGCCCGAGTAGGTAGTCGTTCATCCGGCGATCCTTGAGCCGGAACACACCGTCGCCGTATTCCGTCCAGCGGTTGGTGGTCTCGTAGGGAGCCCGGGGCAACAGCGCCGGGAACAGGATCTCCTGCCCGCCGATGGCGACCATCTCCTCGCGCACGATCTTCTCGATCCGGCGCAGCACCCGCAGCCCCAGCGGCAGCCAGCTGTACAGACCGGGCCCGATCGGCCGGATGTAGCCGGCCCGGATGAGCAGCTTGTGGCTGGGCACTTCGGCGTCGGCCGGATCGTCGCGCAGCGTGCGCAGGAACAGCTCGGACATGCGGGTGATCACAGCGGGCAGCTTAGCCATCCCGGGCGAACGCCCGCCGCGCCGTCCGTTCCGCAGCCGCGGAATCCACGCGGGCGGCCGACGCGCGTGTTGAGATGGATGGGTAACGACCAGCCCGAGATACCCGGCCCCGGGATCGCGAAGGAGTGCCGTGCCATCCCAACAGGCCGACGAACGGCCCGCGGAGCCTGAGTTGCCGGATTCCGAACCCGCGGTGCTGGCCAGCGGCATCAAGGTCAGAGGACCCTGGGGCCCGGTCTACGGACCGATCGACCTGAGAATCCCCACCGGCGGCCTCAACGTTCTGGTGTGCCCGGCCGGCCCCGGCCGCACCGCACTGATGATGACCCTGGCCGGGCGGATGAAACCCACTTCCGGGGAGCTGACCGTCCTCGGCGCCCGCCGGGCGAAAGACATCTTCGAGCGTTCGGCGCTGGCCGGTGTCGACGAACTCGACACCGTGCCGGAATCGGTCACGGTCGCAAACCTCATCACCGAACAGCTGCGCTGGAACGCCAGGTGGTATCAGCTCATCCCGAAAGCCGACCAGGCCGCCCTGAACCGGACCTGCGCCCCGGTGTTCGGCGAACTGCCGATCCCGCCGCTGGACGAATACTTCGAGGCGCTCTCCGAACTGGACCGTCTGCTGCTGCGCATCGCGCTGGCCAATATCGGCCGCCCGCCGCTGCTCGTCGTCGGCAGCGTCGAGAACGTCACCTGCGATGCCAACCGTGACCTGCTCTTCGACCGCCTCATCGACATCGGCCGCGAACAGACCGTGGTCACCGCCACGGTCAACGGGGCCGGCAGTCACCCGGTGCGCTCCCAGATCGCGGTACCGAACACCAATCGCGCCGAACTGTCCGATCCCCGGAAAGGTGATGGCTGACCATGCTGGCCGGAATGTCGTTCGGAACCGACCTCAAGCGCTACTCCTCCGGCGTCCTGCCCAGGATCGCGTTGGTGACCATCATCCTGATGCCATTGCTGTACGGCGCGATGTACCTATGGGCGTTCTGGAATCCCTTCGGCGCGATCGACAAGATGCCGGTGGCGCTGGTCAACGCCGACAAGGGTGCCGTCGTGGACGGCAAGCCGGTGCGCGCGGGGGATCAGGTGGCGAGTTCGCTGCTGGATTCGGGTCAGCTGCTGCTGCGTGAGGTCTCCGAACAGGACGCCGCCAAGGGGCTCGCCGACGGCCGGTACTACTTCACCATCACCATCCCGTCCGGGTTCAGCCAGGCCGTCACCTCACCGTCCGGCGGCGATCCGACCCAGGCCAAGCTGCGGTTCGAGTTCAACGGCGCCAACAACTATCTAGGCACGATCATCGGGCAGAACGCCGCCCGCGAGGTGATCAACCAGGTCAACGCCGGGATCTCCGAAAAGAGCGTGGGCACCGTGCTGACCGGCCTCACCGATGCCGGTACGGGTCTCCTCGCCGCCGCCGACGGAGCCCAGCGGCTCAACACCGGCATCGTGACCGCCGATTCGGGAGCGCACCAACTCGCATCCGGATCGGACACCCTCGCCGACGGGATGGCAACGGCCCGTGATGGTGCCGCCCAGCTCGCCGACGGCACCCGCAAACTCGGCACCGCGATCCTGACCGCCACCGATCCGATCGTCGACGTCCTGGACCGCTTCGACGGCATCGGAGTCGATCCCGACGAGGTGGGTGAGGCCGCCCGGCATCTGAGCGGCACTGTGCGATCGGCCGCCGACCGGATCGCCGCGCTGAACCTCGATCAGACGCGCGCGGCCGGCATCATCGACCAGGCGGTGGCCACCCTGTCCGGCAGCCCTGACCCGGTGATGCGCGAGTTGGGGGGCTTTTTGGCCGGGGCCCGGGGACTGCTGCGGGCGCAGGGTATCGATCCCGCGACCGACGAGGGGCTGATCCGGCTGCGCGACGGCGCGAACCGGCTGGAAAACGAACTCGCCGACCCCGACAGCAAGCTGCGCACGTTCCTGACCGCCGCGGTCGACGGCACCCTGCGCGAGGACGTGCTGAAACTGCGCTCCGGCGTCGAGCAATTGGAGTCGGGGGCGCAGCGATTGAGCGCGGGCATGGTCGCACTCACCGACGGCAGCCGGGAACTGGCCTCCGGCGCCCAGCGACTCGCCGAGGGGACCGGCGAACTCCAGGCCGGCAGCGCGGAGTTGGCCGACAAACTTCGGCAGGGATCCACGCAGGTGCCGTCCTGGACGCCCCAGCAGCGCTCCGAGGTCGCCAAGACGGTCTCCACACCGGTGACCCTGGACCTGGTCAACCACAATCCGGCGCCCACCTTCGGCACCGGATTCGCGCCGTTCTTCCTGCCACTGGCGCTGTTCATCGGCGCCCTGATCATCTGGATGCTGCTGACCCCGCTACAGCCGCGCCCGATCATCAACGGCCTCAGCGGCTTTCGGGTGGTGCTCGCGTCGTATTGGCCGGCGTTCGCCCTGGCGGTGTGTCAGGTCGCCGTCATGTACACCGTCGCGCACTGGGGTGTCGGCCTCAAGGCCCGCTACCCCCTGGCCACAGTGGCTTTCCTGATCCTGGTCGTGGCCACCTTCCTGGGCATCATCCAGGCGTTCAACGCGGTGTTCGGCGTGGCCGTCGGACGGGTGGCCACCCTGGCGTTCCTGATGTTGCAGCTCATCTCGGCCGGCGGGATCTACCCGGTGGAGACCACCGCCAAGCCGTTCCAGATCATCCATCCGGCCGACCCGATGACCTACGCGGTCAACGGCCTGCGGCAACTCATCAACGGCGGTATCGACGAACGGCTCCCGATCGCCGTCGCAGTCCTCTCCGGCGTCCTTGCGCTGTCCCTGGCCGCCAGCAGCTGGTCGGCCCGGCGCAATCGGCAGTACACGATCGAACGGCTGCACCCGCCCATCGAGGTCTGACCCCGGACTGAAATCAGAGGCTTGCGCCCCGGATTGCCGTCGGGTGATCTAAAACGCCTCCACGCCGTCGACGCTGACGGACATTCCGTGTCCGGTCCTGTCGTTGCTGAACGTCGTGCCCTCGGGCGCGGGTTCGATGGTCCATCCAAGTGCGTGGTAGGCGATCCCGTACTCCAGCGTGATGAAGTCTGGGTTGCCCGCGTTGCCGTTGAACCAATCGAATTCGCCGTCTGCGTCGACCGCGACGCAGCAAGCTGGGGCTGGATAGCTGAACTCCACTCCGCATGCGACCCTGTCGGTGCGAGTTGGTTCGTGAGGTCCGGGATCCTCGAGGACGAGGATCTGACAGAGCGTTTTGCCCGATGGGGTCTTCACCCATACGGCCCCGCCAGCGAGGGGCGGATCGAAAGCAACAGACCATGCGCCCCGTCCGCATTCACGATTACAAGATCGCGAATCGATCATATGTCTTCTCTATGAAGTCCGTGACCCCGTCCAGCGGGGTTCCTAACCTCGAATTCAGCGGGCGACACCTCGTCGCCCAGACCGAGGAAAGGATCGACAACCATGTCCGCATTTGCTGCCACCGCCGCACTGGCCGGTTCCGTCGCGGCTGCCATCGCCCTGGCCCCCATCGCCGTCGCCGATGAGCCGTCGCTGGACGGATGCCGGGGTTCGTCGTGCTCGAAGCCGGCCGCCCCGCCGAAGGCCTTCAAGCCCTCACCGAACCGGAACGCCGCGGCCAGTGTGCCGCAGGGGTGGAAAAACGACGCCCAGTGGGCGCGGCCCGGATCCAACCCGTTCGGCAAAGGACCGAAACCGCCGATGGTCGCCCTCGACTGAGCGATCGACAGGATCGGCGGCGCCGCCCCGGGCTTCGCGTGAGCCGGGGGCGGCCGCGCACCGGCTCAGGAACACAGGGCGAGGTCGGGCCCGCCCGCCGTCAGCACTGGTGTGGTTGCGAACCGCCCAGCAGTGCCGGATCGAAGCGGTGGGAGACTGCCCGCACCGATTCCATGAACGCCTCGAGGTCCACCGGCCGGCCGGCGAACCAGGTGCCGGTGACCGCCATGGTCTCCTGCAGCCGGGCCGGGTCGACGGTGTAGGGGTCGGTGTTGAGCACGACGAGATCGGCGAGCTTGCCGGGCTCGATGGAGCCGATCTCATGGTCGCGCTTCTGCTGCCAGGCCGCGTTGATGGTGTGCGCGGCCAGGGCCTCGTCGAGGGTCAGCGCCTGCTCGGGGGCGTGCACCGTGCCCGAGGCGCTGCGCCGGGTGACCGCGTTCTGAATGTTCAGCCAGGGCAGCGGAGGTGACAGATAGCCGTCGTTGTGGAAGGTTGGCCGCACCCCGCCGTCATAGGCGTCGCGGTAGGGCTGCCAGCGGGCTCCGTAGGCCGGCTCGAAGATCACCCCGTCGTACAGGTCCCCCCAGTACAGCGACTGGAACGGCGACATCGAGGCGGTCACGCCCAACGCCCCGGCCCGAGCACACTGCTCGCGGCTCGGGGTGGCGAAATGCTCCACCCGCCACCGATGATCGGTCCCGGACAGACCCAACCGGCCCAGCGCCTGCTCGTAACCGTCGAGAACGACGTCGATCCCGGCGTCGCCGTTGATGTGGGTCGCGATCTGGGTGTCGCGGCCGGCGAATTCCGACACCAGGGAAAGGAACTGGTCGGGGGTGTAGTTGAGCACCGAGAGCCCCGGAACGGTACCCACCGGGACGTCGGCGATACGGGCACGCTCGGAGTCCAGGTAGGGAACGCTGATCGAGGCCGTCCCGATCGAGGGGCTGCCGTCCATCCAGATCTTGTAGCCGACCCGCTGGATCATCGGCGACAAGTCCCCGAAGTCCAGTGCCGAGCGCGCACCGGGGTCGTAGGTGGTCTGATAGAGGCTGTAGCGGACCGGACACCCCGGCAATCCCGCCAGCGCCTCCATCGGCGCCCGCAGCTTGCTGATGAAGCCCAGATCCCCCACCGCGGTGAAACCGTTGCGGGCCAGGGTCGAATACCACGCACCCAGGTTGAGCAGGGGTGAGGGCACCACGCCGGGAAGGAAGGCCCCCATCGCCATCAGGGTCGCCTGGGTCTCGAACCCGACCCCGGCGGCGGTCCCGTCCGGGCGGCGGGTCCAGCGGGCATCGGGGGTGTCCGGCGGCGGGGTGGCGTCCGACCAGCCGAACAGCACGGTCGCCCGCGAATTGAAGTACAGGGCGTGGCCGGTGATGTCGAAGATCAGCACCGGGTGGTCGGGGAAGTACCGGTCCAGGCTGGCGCGGTCCGGCATGGGGATCGACAGCAGCAGCCGGTCCAGGCCGTTGAACAGCAGCGGTTGCCCGGCTGGGGTCTGCGCGCGGAGTTCGGCGAACAGTGCCTCCACATCGGCCCAGGTGGGGAATCCCACGAACGGGGCGATCCAGTGCGCGGGCTGCTGGCAGAGCACCGCGGCGGGAACCGGATGGTCATGGGCCTGGATGAAACCCGGCATCAGGACTTGGGTGCCGAGATCCTCCCACCGGGCATCCGGCGCGGCGGTGCGGCACTGGTCCACCGAACCCACCGCGACGATCTCCCCGGAGTCGGCGTCCACCGCCACCGCCTCGGCCCGCGGCTGGGCCGGGTTCATCGTGATGACCGAGGCGGCCTTGAGGATCACGGTGGACCCCATCAGAGTTCTCCCGCCTCCACGGCCTCGCGGGTGTGCTGGGCCGCGGCGATCTGCTTGGCCGAGTAGCCGATGAACAGGGCGCTGGCACCGACCAGGACGGCGACCGCCGCAACCCACAGCAGCGAATAGGTGTACCCGGCGTCGAGGGCGTCGAGCTGGGCGGGGGTCATGTCGGCGACCGGTCCGGTGGTGCCGCCCAGGTACAGGGTGCGGGAGATCTGGACCGCCTGGATGACCACCAGCACCAGCGGTCCGCCCAGGCTCTGCGCCATCAACGTGAGGGCGCTGATCGGCCCGATCTCGCGCGGACCGACATTGGCCAGCGCACACAGCGGAAGGACGACCGAGATGATCCCGATGCCGAACCCGCCGATCACGATCGGCAACAGCAGATCCGGGAAGTACGGGATGGTGCGGGTCAGGGTGGATCCGAAGAGCATCGCCCCCAGTACGAACAGCCCCCCGCCGATGATCAGCCAGCGCGGAGCGATGTGCGGCGCCAGCCGGGCGGTGATCACATTGCCCAGGCCCAGGGCCAGTGCGAACGGGATGAACCCGATCCCGGCGTGCAGGGCGGAGTAACCGAGCACGTCCTGGACGTAAAGCCCGATCATCACGGTCAGCGTCAGCAGCACCCCGCCGGCCAGGAACAGCGATACGAACGTCGCCACCCGGTTGCGGTTGCGGAACAGCCACAGCGGCACCAGCGGATGGTCCGCGGAGCGTTCCACCACCAGGAAGGCGATGCCCAGGGCCACCGCCACGACACCCGCACCGATCACCCACGGGTCCGCCCAGCCCCGCGCCGGGCCCTGGGTGAACACCAGGACCGCGGCGGTGCATCCCAGCGTGGCCAGCAGAGCGCCGCTCACGTCGAGTTTGAGGCGCTCGTGACGGGTTTCCTCGAGCCGGGTCAGCGCGATCCAGATGATCATCACCCCGATCGGGAAGTTGATCAGGAAGGCCAGCCGCCAGGAGATGACGGTCAGGGCGCCGCCGACCACCAGGCCCAGCACCGAGCCAAGGCCCTGCATGGCCGCCGACATAGCCATGGCCTGGTTGCGGGCGTGGCCGACGGCGTAGGTGGTGGCGATCAGCGCCAGCCCGGTCGGGGCGGCGACCGCGGCTCCGATGCCCTGGACCGCCCGGGCGGCGATCAGCAGCGGGCCGTCGGTGGCCAGACCGCAGGCCATGGAGGCGATGGTGAACACCCCGACCCCGGAGATGAAGGCCCGCTTGTGGCCGATGGCGTCACCGACCCGGCCGCCGAGCAGCAGCAGACCGCCGAAGGTCAGCACGTAGGCGGTGATGACCCAGCTCTTGGCGGCGTCGGAGAGGTCCAGGTCGGCCT
>JAGQTQ010000140.1 GCA_020438905.1 Mycobacterium sp. | reverse complement strand
TATGAGCGGCCATTCCAAGTGGGCTACCACCAAGCACAAGAAGGCCGTCATCGACGCCAAGCGCGGCAAGATGTTCGCCAAGCTGATCAAGAACATCGAGGTCGCGGCCCGGGTGGGCGGCGGCGACCCGAATGGCAACCCGACCCTCTACGACGCCATCCAGAAGGCCAAGAAGTCCTCGGTGCCCAATGACAACATCGAGCGGGCCCGCAAGCGCGGCGCCGGCGAGGAAGCCGGCGGCGCGGACTGGCAGAACATCACCTACGAGGGGTACGGCCCTAACGGCGTCGCGGTGCTCATCGAGTGCCTGACCGACAATCGCAACCGCGCCGCGGGCGAGGTTCGGGTCGCGATGACCCGCAACGGCGGCAACATGGCCGACCCCGGTTCGGTGGCCTATCTGTTCTCCCGCAAGGGCGTGGTGATCCTGGAGAAGAACGGCCTGAGCGAGGACGACGTGCTGCTGGCTGTGCTGGAGGCCGGCGCCGAGGAGGTCAACGACCTCGGCGACAGCTTCGAGGTCATCTGTGAACCGACCGATCTGGTGGCGGTGCGCAGCGCCCTGCAGGACGCCGGCATCGACTACGACTCCGCCGAAGCCAGTTTCCAGCCCTCGGTGACCGTGCCGGTGGACCTCGAGGCGGCCCGCAAGGTGTTCAAACTGGTCGACGCCCTCGAAGACAGCGACGACGTCCAGGATGTGTACACCAATATCGACATCCCCGACGACGTGGCCGCTCTGCTCGACGAGGACTGAGGCTCGACGAGGACTGAGGCTCGACGAGGACACGCGACTTCGTGCCGAGCGTGCGTGCGAAGCACGCTTCCGCGGTGTGTCGGAGCGCCGACACGCACGCTCGCGGGTTGACGCCGACTGACACCCCCGGGCGGTAGGCTATCGAACAATTGTTCGTAGCTCGGCGAGGAAAGGCGTGCCCGTGCGGGTGATGGGTGTGGACCCCGGGCTGACCCGGTGTGGCCTGTCGGTGATCGAGAGTCGAACCGGTCGTCAGGTCATCGCGCTGGACGTCGACGTCGTGCGCACCCCGGCCGTCGAGCCGCTGGCCAAACGGTTGCTGGCGATCAGCGAGGCCGTCGAGCACTGGATGGACACCCATCTGCCCGACGTCATCGCCATCGAGCGGGTGTTCTCCAATGCCAACGCCAATACGGCGATGGGTACCGCGCAGGCGGGCGGGGTGATCGCGCTGGCCGCCGCCCGCCGGGATATCGACGTGCATTTCCACACTCCCAGCGAAGTCAAGGCCGCTGTGACCGGGAACGGCCGGGCCGACAAGGCTCAGGTTACGGCGATGGTCACTAAAATCCTTGCGCTACAACAGAAACCGACACCGGCTGATGCGGCCGACGCGCTGGCGCTGGCGATCTGTCACTGCTGGCGCGCTCCGATGATCGCCCGGATGGCCAAGGCGGAGGCGGCCGCCGCCGAGCAGCGCAGGCGTTACCAGGCCCGACTGAAGGCGCTCGGATGATCGCCTCGGTCCGCGGTGAGGTGATCGACATCGCCTTGGATCACGCCGTGGTCGAGGCGGCCGGGGTGGGCTACAAGGTGATGGCCACCCCCTCGACGCTGGCCACGCTGAAACGGGGGGCCGAGGCCCGGCTGATCACCGCGATGATCGTCCGCGAGGACTCCCAGACGCTCTACGGTTTCGCCGACACCGAGGCTCGCGATCTGTTCCTGACCCTGCTCGGGGTGTCCGGTGTCGGGCCGAAGATCGCCCTGGCGACGCTGGCGGTCTACGACGCCGCGGCGCTGTGCCGTGCGCTGGCCGACGGCGACGTGACCGCGCTGACCCGGGTGCCGGGGATCGGCAAGCGCGGTGCCGAGCGAATCGTTCTGGAACTCCGCGACAAGATCCCGACCGCGCCGAGTGGCGGGGGAGCGGCGGTCGCCGGCACCGGCGCGGTACGCGGGCCGGTGGTGGAAGCCCTTGTCGGGCTCGGCTTTGCGGCCCGACAGGCCGAGGAGGCGTGCGACAAGGTGCTCGCCGCCGACCCGCAGGTCGGAACATCGAACGCCCTGCGTGCGGCGTTGTCCCTGCTCGGCAAGACCAAATGAGCCGGTTCGAGGAGGACGGGGAGCCCGAGCGGGAGGTCTCGCCGGCCCTGAGCGTCGGCGAGGGGGACATCGACGCCGGGTTGCGGCCGCGCTCGCTGGATGAGTTCATCGGCCAGCCGCGGGTCCGCGAGCAGTTGCAACTGGTGATCGAGGGTGCCAAGAACCGCGGTGGCACACCGGACCACATCCTGCTGTCCGGTCCGCCGGGGCTGGGCAAGACCTCCCTGTCGATGATCATCGCCCACGAACTCGGCTCGTCGCTGCGGGTCACCTCGGGGCCGGCGCTGGAGCGGGCCGGTGACCTCGCGGCCATGCTGTCCAACCTCGTCGAGGGCGATGTGCTCTTCATCGACGAGATCCACCGCATCGCGCGGCCCGCAGAGGAGATGCTGTACCTGGCGATGGAGGATTTCCGGGTCGACGTGGTGGTGGGCAAGGGCCCCGGTGCGACCTCGATCCCCCTGGACGTGGCGCCGTTCACCCTGGTCGGCGCCACCACCCGATCCGGTGCGCTGACCGGGCCGCTGCGGGACCGGTTCGGCTTCACCGCGCACATGGACTTCTACGAGCCGGTCGAATTGGAGCGGGTGCTGCACCGCTCGGCGGGCATCCTGGGCATCGAACTCGGCGCGGAGGCGGGTGCTGAGATTGCCCGCCGATCCCGCGGCACCCCGCGCATCGCCAACCGGCTGCTGCGTCGGGTCCGCGATTACGCCGAGGTTCGGGCGGACGGAATCATCACCAGGGATATCGCCAAGGCGGCGCTGACCGTCTACGACGTCGACGAGTTGGGCTTGGACCGCCTCGACCGTGCGGTGCTGTCGGTGTTGATCCGCAGCTTCGGTGGCGGGCCGGTAGGGGTGTCGACCCTGGCGGTGGCGGTGGGAGAGGAGGCCGCCACCGTGGAGGAGGTGTGCGAGCCGTTCCTGGTGCGCGCCGGGATGCTGGCGCGCACACCACGCGGGCGGGTCGCGACACCGCTGGCCTGGACCCACCTGGGTATGACGCCGCCACCCTCGGCGAGTGCGCTCGGGCAGGCCGGACTCTTCGAATGAGTCCTATGATCGCCCCGGAGCCGGATCGCATCGATGACTGATCGCGCAAGCGTCCAACGCAGGGAGAGCCGATGATCACCGTGGCACTGGTCTTCGCCGGGCTTGCCGCACTGTTGCACGTCTACATCTTCGTGATGGAGTCGTTGACGTGGACCTCGCCCCGCACCCGCGCGGTGTTCGGGACCACCGTGCAGGAGGCCCAGACCACCAAGGAACTGGCGTTCAATCAGGGCTTTTACAACCTGTTCCTCGCGGTCATCGCGGCCGTCGGGATCGTGATGACCGTCTCGGGGAACCGCAGCGTCGGCGCTGCGCTGGTCCTCGCCTCGGTGGGATCCATGCTGGCCGCGGCGGTGGTGCTACTGGCGTCCTCGCCGGACAAGGCCAGGGCCGCCGTCACTCAGGGAGCCTTGCCCCTGGTCGCGGTGGTGCTGTTGGGTGCGGCCCTGCTCTGACGGGTTGGGGCGGGGCGGCGCCTACCGCCCGGTGAAGGCCATCACGTGCTTGATGCGGGTGTAGTCCTCAAGGCCGTACATCGACAGATCCTTGCCGTGGCCGGAGGCCTTGTAGCCGCCGTGCGGCATCTCGGCGACCAGTGGGATGTGGGTGTTGATCCACACGCACCCGAAGTCCAGCGCGTTGGACACCCGGATCGCCCGTGACACATCCTTGGTCCACACCGAGGAGGCCAGGCCGTATTCGACACCGTTGGCCTGCCGGATGGCGTCATCCTCGTCGGAGAACGACTGCACGGTGATCACCGGCCCGAAGATCTCCTCCTGGACGTGCCGGTCGCCTTGGCGCAGGTTCCCGATGACCGTCGGTTCGATGTAGAACCCCTTGTCGCCCAAACGGTTTCCGCCCGCGGCCACGATGGCGTGCTTGGGGATCTCGAGCAGGAAACTCAGCACCCGTTCCAGCTGGGAGGGGTTGTTCACCGGCGGGACCCAGCCCTCCTCGTCCTCGGCGGGGCGGCCGAAGGTCGTTGCGGCGCCCTTGGCCTGTTCGGCCAGGGCCTCGGTGAGTTCCTTGGCGATGCCGGCCTGGGCCAGCACCCGGGTCGCGGCGGTGCAGTCCTGTCCGGCGTTGAAGTAGCCCGCCGTGGCAATGCCCTCGGCCGCCGCCGCGATGTCGGCGTCGTCGAAGACGATCACCGGCGCCTTACCGCCGAGTTCGAGGTGGGTGCGCTTGAGGTGGCTGCCGGCGCTGGTGGCCACCGCCCGTCCTGCGGCCACCGAACCGGTGATGGACACCATCTGCGGGGTCGGGTGGGCGACGACGGCGGCTCCGGTGACCCGGTCCCCGCAGACCACGTTGAGCACGCCGGGCGGCAGGTGCCGGGCGGCGATCTCGGCCAGCATCACCGTGCTGACCGGGGTGGTGTCACTGGGCTTGATCACCACGGTGTTCCCGGCGGCGATCGCTGGACAGAACTTCCAGATCGCCATCATCATCGGGTAGTTCCACGGGGCGACCTGACCGATCACACCGACCGGCTCACGTCGGATCCAGGAGGTGTGGTTCTCCATGTACTCGCCGGCGGACTTGCCCTCCAGGATGCGCGCCGCGCCGGCGAAGAACCGGATCTGGTCGAGCATCGGGGGGACCTCTTCGGCCATCGTGACGTGGTTGGGTTTGCCGGTGTTGCGGCCCTCGGCGGCGACCAGGCTCTTGCTGTGGCGTTCGACGTCGTCGGCGAAATCGAGCAGCGCCTTCTGCCGCTGCGACGGTGTGGTGCGCTTCCAGTCGGTGAACGCCGCGGCCGCCGCCTGGTACGCCTTGTCGACGTCCTGCTCGTCGGACAGCGGTGCGGTGCCGTACTTGTCTCCGGTCGTGGGGTCGACGATCGCCATGGTCGTGCCGGCGGCGGAGTCGACCATCTCGCCGTTGATGAAGTTCTTTACCGTTGTCATGTCGGGTCCTTGTGGTCAGAGGGTGGCGAGGATATCGGCCAGGACGTCGAGGCCTTCGAGCAACAACTCGTCGCTGATGGTCAGCGGCGGCAGGAACCGCAGAATATTGCCGAACGTGCCGCAGGAGAGCACCAGCACGCCCTGGGCGTGCGCTTTGGTGCACAGCGCCTTGGTCAGCTCCGGATCGGGCTCTGCGGTACCGGATTTGACCAGTTCGACGGCGATCATCGCGCCGCGCCCGCGGACGTCGCCGATCCGGTCGTCGTCGGCCTGCATCCGGTGCAGTTTGTCCTTCATGACCCGTTCGATCTGCTTGGCGCGATCGAGCAATCCGTCGAGCTCGATGGTCTCGATGGTGGCTAAGGCGGCCGCGCAGGCCACCGGGTTGCCCCCGTAGGTTCCGCCCAGTCCGCTGACGTGGGGGGCGTCCATGATCTCGGCCCGTCCGGTCACCGCCGACAACGGCAGACCGTCGGCGATGCCCTTGGCGGTCACGATGAGGTCCGGTTCGATGCCCTCGTCCTCGCAGGCGAACATCTGCCCGGAGCGTGCGAAACCGCTCTGCACCTCGTCGGCGATGAACACGACGTCGTTGTCGGAGCACCAGGCGCGCAGGGTGGGCAGGAACCCGGGCGCCGGGACGACGAACCCGCCCTCGCCGAGGATGGGCTCGATGATGACGGCGGCGAGGTTGGCGGCGCCGACCTGCTTGTCGATCACGGTGAGGGTCCGTTCGGCGACCAGTTCGCCGTTGGTGGCCCATTCCTTGTTGATCAGGCCGTCCCGGTAGGGATACGACAACGGTGCGCGGTAGATCTCCGGCGAGAACGGGCCGAACCCGCTCTTGTAGGGCATCGACTTGGCGGTCAGAGCCATCGTCAGGTTGGTCCGGCCGTGGTAGGCGTGGTCGAAGGCGACCACCGCGGTCTTGCGCGTGTAGGACCGGGCGATCTTGACGGCGTTCTCCACGGCCTCGGCGCCGGAGTTGAACAGGGCGGTTCGCTTCTCGTAGGAGCCGGGGGTCAGCCGGTTGAGATGCTCGGCGACGGCGATGTAGGCCTCGTAGGGCGTCACCATGAAACAGGTGTGGGTGAAGGCTCCGACCTGCTCGCGGACCGCTTCAACCACCCGCGGGGAGGAGTTGCCGATCGTGGTGACCGCAATGCCCGAGCCCAGGTCGATGAGCCGGTTGCCGTCGACGTCTTCGATGATGCCGCCGAAGGCGCGTGCACACGACACCGGCATCGTCACGCCGACACCGCGCGCCACCGCGGCGACCCGGCGCCGCGTCATCTCCACGGACTTCGGTCCGGGGATCTCGGTAAGGAGTTTCCGACTCTGTTCGACGGTGCTCAACGGCGTTCTCCTGACGTGTCCCGCGTACGGGGCAGGGTGCGGGCGGGATGCCCGGAAGCCTAGCCGGGTGGACCGTCGCGCACCGCGAATTCCCGGCGCGTCCGCCCGGCCGGATGCGCGCCGGGCCAGGCCGGGGCGATCCGGGAGTGCCGTGCGGGCGCGTGTCCGGCGCTGCGCGAGGTGCCAGTCGGGGGCAATGGCACACTGGTCAGTCGGGGATCCCGCCGACGCGGGCCCGTTGCGACGAAATCGAACCCGACACCGAAAGACGCGTGCCACCCATGGAACTGCTGAGCTTCCTGCCCCTCATCATCATCATGGGGGCGTTCTTGTACTTCACCTCGCGTCGCCAGCGGAAGATCATGCAGGCCACCATCGACTTGCACGAGTCGCTGCGGGTCGGCGACCGGGTGCACACCACTTCCGGTCTGCAGGCAACCATCACCGACATCACCGACGACACCGTCGACCTGGAGATCGCCCCTGGTGTGGTCACCCGGTGGATGAAGATGGCGATCCGGGACCGCATCGAACCGGAGCTGCCGGAGGCCGGCGAGTCCGGTCTGGCCAACCGGGCCACCGAGCTCACCGAGAGCGACGCGGACCGGCTCAGGGACTGAGCTCGGGACGCGACCCGTACCCTTTGCGGGGAGCGACGACGACCGTGCCGGGGCCGCAGGCCCTCAGCGCGGCAGACAGACTGC
>JAGQTQ010000027.1 GCA_020438905.1 Mycobacterium sp. | reverse complement strand
GCCGGCAACGGCGGCAACGGCGGCATGGCCGGCTGGCTCACCGGTGCCGGCGGCGACGGCGGTACCGGCGGCGACGTCAACGGTGTCAACGGCGGCACCGCGGGCAGCGGCGGCAACGGTGCGATGGGAATGCTGATCTTCAGCAACGGCGGCGGCGGCGGCGACGGCGGCACCTTCGGCGTCGGTGTCACGGTCGGTTCGGTCACCGGCGGCGACGGCGGCCGCGGCGGTTCCGGCGCATGGCTGTTCGGCGGATCGGGCGGTGCCGGCGGGGACGGCGGCGCGGGCCTGCGGATGGGCGACGGCGGCGCCGGGGGCAACGGCGGCAACGGCGTCGGTATGAGCGACGGCGGGGCGGGCGGCATGGGCGGTGCGGCCGGCAGCATGAATGCCACCGGCGGATCCGGTGGCCGGGGCGGTGTCGGCGGTGTGTTCGGCGACGGCGGGGATGGGGGTGTCGGCGGAGCCTCCGAATTCGGTTCCGGTGGCAACGGCGGGGACGGGGGGGATTCGATCTTCATCGGCAACGCCGGGAACGGCGGCAACGCCGGCGAAGGGGTTGAGCCCGCTGACGGCGGGAATGGAGGCAACTCAACCCCGATCATGGGCAACGGCGGTAACGGCGGCAACGGAACCGGTGTCGGTGGTTGCGGCGGCACGGGCGGAATGGGCGGGATGCTGTTCAGCGAGATGGGCACCGGCGGATCCCCAAGCTGCGGCGGCGGGATGATGGGTGGAGGAATGCACGCTATGGCGGCATCGTAGCCATGAACCGACTCAGGCCGATCCCGCGAACGTCAACCCGCACGGCGCCGTTCGCGGGTTCGGCATGTCAGCAGTGCAGGGACGGGAGACAGCAATGAATATCTCGGCGATGATCGGTATGCCCGGCGAGGCATTGCGCGTACCACGGTCTCAGTGGCGTGAGTCGCTGATCGGCGCGGTGCGCGAGGCGTTTCGTCACCATTACGACAACAACGACTTCTACCGGGCGCAGTGCGAGGGGGTGTCCCCTTCCGAGATCACCACTTATGGCGATCTGCACAGGATCCCGTTGCTGCCGGTGGGGATGTTCAAGCAGGCCGGCGCCCATATTCTGTTGACCGCCGGACTGGCCGAGATCGAGACCGAGATCCGCTCCACCGGCACCGGTGGGGTGCCGTCGGTGGCCCGACGCGACCCGTTGACCACGACCCGGGCCTCAGTCGGCATCCTGGGTGGCTACCGGGACTTCTTCGGGATCTCCAAGGGTGCGGGAATGTTCCTGTGCCCTTCGACTGCCGAGGTTCCCGAGATGGGCATGGTCAAGGTGTTCAACCTGATGACCGCGATGCTCGATGACCATCGTTATCTGGTGCAGGGCTACTCTTTCGACGCCCAGGAAGCGTTGGACTACCTGCGGAGCTGGGAGGGGCGGATGACCCGGCACATCATCGGGCCGCCGTTCATCGTGGCCCGGTTCATGCGGTTCCTCGAACTCGAGTCGATTCCGCTGACGCTCGATCCGGATTCGATGATCATCATGCTGGGTGGCTGGAAGCAGTACACCGGGCGCTCGATCAGCCGCGACGATTTCAACGACAAGGCGCAGCGACTCCTCGGCGTTGACCGCACAAGAATCCGGGACATGTACGGCATGATCGAGTCGAACATGCTCGCGATCGAATGCGAACACCACCGCAAGCATGTGCCGCCGTGGTGCTACGTGTCGATCCGCGACATCGCCGATCCCGCAGTGGAACTCGCTCCGGGAAAGACCGGCGGCATCGCGATCTTGGATGCCCTGAACACCGCCTATCCCGGTTTCCTGCTCTCCGATGACGTCGGCGAGGTCGACGAGAGCGATTGCCCGTGCGGGCGCACCGGGCAGACGGTCCGTTTCCGCCGCCGCCGCCATGGTGCCGAATTGGGTTGCTGCGCAGTCAGTATCGAGAAGTACCTGGACTCGAATCAGGTGGTTGCCGAGTGTGAACTGGCCGCCACCTCCGGACGGGTCTGACCGTGCCACGGTTCAGCGCAGAGGTGATCGACCACTTCACCAATCCTCGCAACTGCGGTCGGCTCGATTCCCCCGACGTCGCCGCTTTCGTCGGTAACCCGGTGTGCGGGGACCAGATTCTGCTCACCGCCCGAGTCAGCGACGACGCCGTCGGTGAAGTCGCCTTCGAAGCCTTCGGCTGTTCGGCGTCGCTGGCCGTCGCCTCCATTTTGACCGAGCGGCTGCCGGGCATGTCGATGGCGGATCTCGTCGCCCTGAGTCCGGACCGGGTCGCCGAGTGGGCCGGGGGACTGGCTCCGGACCAGCGCCACGTGGCCACGCTGGGCGCCGACGTCGCACACCGGCTCGCAGAGAACCGCCGTGACGGCGTCCTCGACGAATCTTCGGTGAGCGCCGGCTGAGATGCAGCTCGAGCCCGTTTACCTCGATTACGCTGCGACCGCCCCGCTGGATCCGGCTGCGGCGGCGGCCGTTGCGGTCGGCCAGGGTCTGTACGGCAACCCGTCCAGTGACCACGAGGCGGGCCGCGTTGCCGCCGAAGCGCTGGGGGCGGCTCGGGCATCGGTGGCCCGTCTGCTGGGCGTCGCCGCGGCTGAGGTGGTGTTGACCTCCGGTGGCAGCGAGGCCGACACGACGGCGCTGTGGGGCACCTTCGCCGCCCGCAGGTTTTCAGGGCATCTGGTGACGACCTCGATCGAGCACTCCGCCGTTCTGGAGAACGCGCGCGCGCTGGCCGAACTCGGTGTTGAGGTGACATTTCTCGATCCGGAGCCCTCCGGTCACGTCGACCCGGCCGATGTTGCCGCCGCGATGCGCCCCGACACCGTTCTGGTCTCGGTCATGCACGCCAACAACGAGACCGGCGCGATTCAGCCCGTCGAGGCGATCGCGGGGATCGCCGGCGCTGCCGGGGTGGCGTTCCACACCGACGCGGTGCACACGGCCGGAAAAATCGACCTCACCGCGGTCGGTGCGACGATGATCTCGGTCTCGGCGCACAAGTTCGGCGGTCCCCGGGGGATCGGGGCACTCTCCGTGCGCGCCGGGCACCGTATCGCTCCCCTCATCAGGGGCGGGTCGCAGGAGAACGGTCTGCGGGCCGGAACCGAGAACCTGGCCGCGGCCATGGGCATGGCGGCCGCAGCCGAGGCATGTCTGGACCGGATCACCCCGGACTACCGCCGTAGCATGCGGACACTGCGCGACCGGCTGGTTGCCGGTCTGGCTGAGGTGGGCGGTGTCGAGGCCAACGTCACCGGACCGGTGGTAGACGAGACGGTCAGTCTCCGATTCCGGGGCATCCGGGGCGACACCCTGGCCGACACCCTCGATCTGCACGGCATCTACGTCTCCACCGGTTCGGCCTGCCATGCCGGGGACGAGACGGTCTCCCACGTGCTGACCGCTCAGGGCCTGAGCGAGCACGAAGCCCGGTCCGCGGTGCGCTTCTCACTGGGTCCCGGGGTCGACTCCGCGGATGTCGATCGGGTGGTGGCGGTGACCGCATCGGCCGTCGGCAGGCTGCGCCGCATGGCGGGTGTCGTGGGGGCGGATCGGTGATCGCGGTCAAGAATCTGCTGGCCGAGAAGACCCGCCTGGTGCTCTCGGTGCTCGGGGTGGCACTCGCCGTGCTGCTGATGCTGGTGATGGCCGGACTCTTCGTCGGGACGACGCGGCAGGTCACCACCTATATCGACCACTCCCGCAACGCCGTCTGGGCGATGCAGCCCGGGGTCTCGCAGATGTTCAAGGCGGTGTCGTGGCTGCCCGCCGAGGATAGAGGCAAGCTGCTGGCGCTACCCGAGGTCGAGTCGGCCGAACCGATTCTCGGACTGCCCTCGGATTTCGTCCACAACGGGTCCCACACCGCCTACTTCGTCGTCGGCTACGACCTCGACAGCGGAGTCGGCGGCCCGTGGTCGCTTTCTGCCGGGCGCAATGTCGGTCAAAGCGGGGAGGTGGTGATCGACCGAATCCTGGCGACGAAAAACGGAATACGGCTCGGGGACAGCGTCCAGATCGTGGATGAGGACTTCACCGTCGTAGGTCTGTCCAATCAGACCGCCGCCGCGACGAACTACTACACGTTCATCTCGCTGGCGGATGCCGCCCGTCTGCTGCGCGCCGGTAACCGGGTGTCCTATTTTCTGGTCCAGCCCAAGCCGGGCTTCGACGACGAGCAACTCGCCACGGCGATCCGAGCCGGTGTGCCCGGCGTCGATGCCCTCACCTCGGCGACTTTCGCCGAGAACAGTCGCGACATCATCGTGAAGATGATCGGACGGCCGCTCAAGACGATGATCGCCATCGCGGCCCTGGTGGGGGTCGTCCTGGTGGGTCTGACGGTGTGGGCGTTGACCTCTGAGCAGATGGCCGACTTCGGTGTGTTGCGGGCTCTGGGGGTGCGCCCGAATCAGTTGTGGCTCACGGTCCTCGGCCAGGCCGGGATCATCGCAGCACTGGGGTATTTGATCGGGGCGGTCACTGCCTACTCGGCCCAACTTCTGCTCGGCGACCGGATGGGTGATGTCACCATCGCGATAACGCCCACCATGCTGGCGGTCGTGGCCGCGGGCACCGCGCTCATGGCCGCCCTCGGATCTATTCTGCCCGCACGACGCGTTTCGAAGATCGATCCTGCGATCGCGTTCCGGCGCTGAAACGCTCCGGCGCTGAAACTCGGAGAGGAATTCCATGCGTTGCCCGATCTGTCATCACGACGCATCAGCGCCGCGATGCGCCAACTGCAACCGGCCACTGCTGGACGAGGCGCCCAACCCGGTTCTGGAGCTGGCCGGTGTCACCCACCACTACGGAACCGGCGAGGCCGCGGTGCAGGCACTGCAGGGCATCACCCTGTCAGTCGATCGCGGTGAGGTGGTGCTGATGGTGGGTCCTTCCGGAGGAGGCAAGACCACCGCGCTGCTGGTGATGGGGCTGCTGCTGACCCCGGATTCCGGCACGGTGCGGATCGGCGGCCGCGACGTCGGCACCCTGGCCGAACGGGAGCGTGCCAGCATGCGCCTTTTGCGTCTGGGCTTTCTCTTCCAGGACTACAACCTGCTCAACTCCTTGACCAGTGCCGAGAACGTGGCAGTTCCCCTGCGCTATGCCGGCGTGCGCAAGTCGGCCGCGCTGGCCCGGGCCACCGAACTGCTGGACTCTCTGGGCCTGGCCCACCGGGCCGGCCACCGGCCGACGGAGCTCTCCGGAGGTGAGAAGCAACGGGTCGCCACGGCGCGCGCGCTGGCGATGGGGCCCGACCTGATTCTGGCCGACGAACCCACCGCCAACCTCGACTCGGTCACCGGACATAAAGTCAGTGAGCAACTCGCGGCGGCCGCGCGAGCCCACAACGCGGCGGTGCTGATCGTCACCCACGATTCGAGGTTGGACGATATCGCCGACCGGGTGGTCCATCTGGAGGACGGCCGAATCCTCGAGGCGGCGGGCTGAGCCGTGTCAGTTCCCCAATGCGCGTTCGGGTACGCGGGCCGTGCGAATCGCCCCGACCCGCTTGTTCATCGCCTTGCGCATGACGTTGCTGTACAGCCAGCCTTTGACCCCCCGCGCATTAACGCCGTGTGCCCGGTAGAAGGCGTCGGGATCATCGAAGACCCCGAAGTCCCGGTCGATACCCGTCGCCTGGATGCGGGTGTCGGTTCCGGCCCAATCGACCGGGGGATTGCCGATGTCCGGGGTTCCGACTCCGTAGCCGA
>JAGQTQ010000026.1 GCA_020438905.1 Mycobacterium sp. | reverse complement strand
CCAACCGGATCCGGCAGATCACCGCCCGCAAGACCCGCGAGTCACTGCAGGCGACTGCGCAGCTCACCCAGACCCACGAGGTCGACATGACCAAGATCGTGGCGCTGCGGGCCAAGGCCAAAAAGGAGTTCGCCGAACGGGAGGGCGTGAACCTCACCTTCCTGCCGTTCATCGCCCGCGCGGTCATCGACGCGCTCAAGGCCCATCCGAACATCAACGCCAGCTACAACGAGGACACCGGCGAGATCACCTACTACGACGCCGAGCACCTCGGCTTCGCGGTCGACACCGAGCAGGGCCTGCTCTCGCCGGTGGTCCACAACGCCGGGGATCTGTCGCTGGCCGGTCTGGCGCGCGCGATCAACGACATCGCCGCCCGCGCCCGTTCGGGCAATCTGAAGCCCGACGAGCTCTCCGGTGGCACCTTCACCATCACCAACATCGGCAGCCAGGGCGCGTTGTTCGACACTCCGATCCTGGTCCCGCCGCAGGCCGCCATGCTCGGCACCGGCGCGATCGTCAAGCGTCCGCGGGTGATCGTCGACGAGTTCGGCAACGAGTCGATCGGTGTCCGCTCGATCTGCTACCTGCCGCTGACCTACGACCACCGCCTCATCGACGGCGCCGACGCCGGCCGTTTCCTGACCACGGTCAGGAAACGCCTGGAGGAAGGCGAGTTCGAAGCCGAACTCGGGCTCTAGAGGCGGTCGGCTCAGCGGTGGGTGCACAAACCGGGACGTTGACCGTTGCCATTGCCGGATCCTCCGGCGTGATCGGGTCGGCCCTGGTGGCCGCGTTGCGCTCGGCTGACCACCGGGTGCTGCGGATCGTGCGGCGATCCCCCGGCGGCCGCGACGAGTTGTTCTGGGATCCGGGAAGCGGCGAGTTCGACGCGGCCGGCCTGCGCGGTGTCGACGCCGCGGTCAACCTGTGCGGTGTCGGTGTCGGCGACCGGCGCTGGTCCGGCGCCTTCAAGCAGAGCCTGCGCGACAGCCGCATCGACCCGACCGAGGTGCTCTCGGCGGCGGTGGTCGAGGCCGGCGTCCCGACCCTGATCAACGCCAGCGCCGTGGGGTATTACGGCGACGCCGGCAACCAGATCATCGATGAATCCGCCCCGCCCGGCGCGGGTTTCCTGGCCCAGCTGTGCGTCGATTGGGAAGCCGCCAGCCGGCCTGCCGAAGAGGCCGGGGTTCGGGTGGTGCTCGCCCGCACCGGCCTGGTGCTCTCCCCCACCGGGGGTGTGCTCGGCAGGCTCAAGCCGCTGTTCGGCCTGGGGTTGGGCGGGCGGTTGGGGGCCGGCCGGCAATACATGCCGTGGATCAGCCTGGAGGACGAGGTTCGCGCGCTGCTGTTCGCCATCGGTAACCCGGGGTTGTCCGGTCCGGTCAACTTCACCGGACCCGCTCCGGTCACCAACGCCGAGTTCACCGCGGCCCTCGGCCGGGCGCTGAACCGGAAAGCACCCTGGCCGGTGCCCGGGTTCGCGCTGAAGACCCTGCTGGGAGAGTTCGCCGAGGAGGGCCTGCTCGGCGGTCAGCGGGCCATCCCCGCCGCCCTGGAGCGTGCCGGCTTCGTGTTCCACCACAACACCATCGGCGAAGCCCTCGCCTACGCCACGGGGTCCGCTCGGGGGTAGTAGCGTCGGGTCGATGCGGCAGTCCATCCGCTCCAGCGACGGCGAGATGCAGATCCGGCAGCTGGGGGTGCTCGGCTACGCCGAGGCCTGGCAGTTGCAGCGCGAGATCGCCGAGGCCCGGGTGGCCGGCGGCGCCGACACGTTACTGCTGCTGGAGCACCCACCGGTCTACACGGCCGGCAAGCGCACCGAGGCGCACGAGCGCCCGGCCGACGGCACCCCCGTCGTCGACACCGACCGGGGCGGCAAGATCACCTGGCACGGCCCCGGACAACTGGTCGGCTATCCCGTCATCGGACTGGCCGAACCGCTGGACGTGCTGAATTACGTTCGGCGCGTTGAACAGTCGTTGATCAACGTGTGCGCCGAGCTGGGCCTCGCGGCCGTCCGGGTCGAGGGCCGCTCCGGGGTGTGGCTACCCGCCGGACCCGGCCGGCCGGAGCGAAAAGTCGCCGCAATCGGCATTCGGGTGGCGCGCGGCACCACCCTGCACGGATTCGCCCTGAACTGCGATTGCGACCTGGCGGCGTTCGGCAGGATCGTGCCGTGCGGCATCGCCGATGCCGGGGTGACGTCGCTGACCGCCGAACTCGGCCGGCGGGTCGGCGTCGAGGAGGTCCGGACTCGGGTCGCCGAGGCGCTCCGCGACACCCTCGACGGCCGGACGGAAGTGACCGGTCCCGTAGCATCGCAGCCATGAGCGTGCCACCGGGCGATCGCAAACTGCTGCGGCTCGAGGTGCGTAACGCCCAGACCCCGATCGAACGCAAACCCCCGTGGATCAAGACCCGGGCGCGAATGGGGCCCGAGTACACCGCGCTGAAGGGGCTGGTCCGCCGCGAGGGCCTGCACACCGTGTGCGAGGAAGCCGGCTGTCCGAACATCTTCGAATGCTGGGAGGACCGCGAGGCCACCTTCCTGATCGGCGGCGAGCAGTGCACCCGCCGCTGCGACTTCTGCCAGATCGACACCGGCAAGCCGGCCGAACTGGACCGCGACGAGCCGCGCCGGGTGGCCCAGAGCGTCGCCGCGATGGGCCTGAAGTACGCGACCGTCACCGGGGTGGCCCGCGACGACCTGCCCGACGGCGGGGCCTGGCTGTACGCCGAGACGGTGCGTGCCATCAAGGAGTTGAACCCCTCGACCGGGGTGGAGTTGCTGGCGCCGGACTTCAACGGCGAGCCGGAACTGCTGCGGCAGGTGTTCGATTCCCAACCGGAGGTCTTCGCGCACAACCTGGAGACGGTCCCGCGGATCTTCAAGCGGATCCGACCGGCGTTTCGCTATCAGCGCAGCCTCGACGTGATCACCGCCGCTCGGCAGTTCGGCCTGGTCACCAAGAGCAACCTCATCCTCGGCATGGGCGAGACCGTCGAGGAGGTGCGCACCGCGTTGGCCGACCTGCACGACGCCGGCTGCGACATCGTCACCATCACCCAGTACCTGCGGCCCTCGCCGCGGCACCACCCGGTCGAGCGGTGGGTCAACCCCGAGGAGTTCGTCGAACTGGCCGGCTATGCCGAGGGGCTGGGATTCGCCGGGGTGCTGGCCGGGCCGCTGGTGCGTTCCTCTTATCGGGCCGGGCGTCTCTACGCTCAGGCCGCCGCCACACACCGGCTTCCGGAGGCGACTCCGGCCCACGACTGACGGCCCGCTACGTATCCTTGACAGCTATGGCGAAATCCCGCACGCCCGCCCAGACCAAGGCGGCAAAAGCCGAAGCCAAAGCCGCACGCAAGGCAGCCTCCAAGCAACGCCGCACCCAGTTGTGGCAGGCCTTCCAGATGCAGCGCAAGGAAGACGGCCGGCTGCTGCCCTATATGGTCGGCTCCTTCGTGGTCATCGTCGCCGCCTCGGTGGCCCTCGGCCTGGTGATCGGCGGATTCACCAAGTACCTGATGATCGTGCTCGGTGTCGTGCTGGGTGTCCTCGTCGCGTTCATCATCTTCGGCCGCCGCGCCCAGAAGAACGTCTACCGCAAGGCCGAGGGGCAGGCCGGTGCCGCCGCCTGGGCCCTGGACAACCTTCGCGGTAAGTGGCGGGTGACCCCCGGCGTATCGGCCACCGGTCATCTCGACGCGGTGCACCGGGTGATCGGCCGGCCCGGCGTGATCTTCGTCGGGGAGGGTTCACCGTCGCGGGTCAAGCCGCTGCTGGCCCAGGAGAAGAAGCGCACCGCGCGCCTGATCGGCGAGATACCGATCTACGACGTGATCATCGGCAACGACGAGGGCGAGGTGCCGCTGGCCAAGCTGGAACGGCACCTGACCCGGCTACCGGCCAACATCACGGTCAAGCAGATGGACATCCTGGAGTCCAAGCTGACCGCGCTCGGCAGCAGGATGGGTCCGGCGGCCGCGATGCCGAAGGGCCCGCTGCCCTCGCAGGCCAAGATGAAGGGTGTGCAGCGCACCGTCCGCCGGCGCTGAACTCTCTTGCCCGTCAGTGAGGACTCGCGCAGAAGAAGTTCGAGTGACCTGCTGCGAGGTTCCTCACTCAACGCGGATCAGCCGACGCGGCTCGGCCGACGCGGATCAGCCGACGCGGATCAGCCGAGCGGCACCCCTGCCCCGGCCACCCGTCGCACGATGTCGTCGCGGCGATCCCCGGCCAGCACCCTGATCCGGCGCCAGCCGAGGCCGTCGAGGTACTCCGAGCGGGCGATGTCGCCGCGGTATTGCACGCTGTCGGTGCGGTGTTGCTCACCGTCGTATTCGACCGCCACCATGAACTCCTCCCATCCCATGTCGAGGAAATAACGCCGGTACCCGTCGGCCGCGATCACCGGGATCTGCGTCCGCGGCCGGGGGAAGCCCGCCTCGATGAGCAGCAGCCGCAGCCAGGTCTCCTTCGGCGATTGCGCTCCACCGTCGACGAGGTCGAGCAGCCGCGGCACCCGCCGGCGCCCCCTGAGTCGGGGATGCGCGTCGAGCACGGCGATCACATCATCGGGCTTGAAGAACGTGGCCCGGGCCAGTGCGTCGAGACGCTGCAGAGCGGTGCCGAAGGGGCCGCGCCGGGCGAGATCGAATGCGGTGCGCTCGACAGTCGTGACCGTCATGCCCCGAATCCGGCCGATCTCGCGGTCGAGCAGCGTCTCCCGGCGGACGATGATTCCCGCGGGGGTCTTGTTGTGCGCGAGGTTCAACTCGATGGCGGTCTGCGGATCGACCCAGCCCGCGCCGTGCAGTGCCGATGCCGCCAGGCCGGTGACGATCCCCGTGCGCCGCGACCACAGCCAGGCCGCCTCGATGCGGTCGTCGAGACACAGCCGCGCCCGTTTCGGCGCGTAGACGTCCGGTAGCAGCCGCCGGTGATCGGCGGCCAGTTCGTAGCGACTGACCCGGCCGGCGGCCAGGGCCTCGCTGGCGATGAACGGTCCCATAGGCGTCGACCGTGCCAGTTCGGCTCCGGCAAGCCCGTCAGCGATCCACAGGCACCACTGAATGATCCACAGGGGCCGACGAGTGAGGAACCACGCAGAAGAAGTGCGAGAAGCGCTCTGCGAGGTTCCTCACTCAACGCCGTACAACGGCCGTCGCGGTGGCACGGTCCTGAATGCCACGGCCGTCGCCGTCGGTGAACAGCGCCGGGAGCACCAGGGCGATCAGCAGCCCCCGGGCGACGGCCCGGCCGGTGCCGACGTGCAGGCGGTTGTCGATCGAGGCCACTCGCAGGCCCAACACGTACTGACCGGGGGTGAACCCGAACAGCCGTACCGAGACCACTCCGAGGACGAACCAGATCAGCAGCACCGCCGTACCCAGGAACGACGTGCCGAACCAGCCGCCGGCCAGGCCGAGACCGGCCAGTCCGTAGGAGATCAGCCAGTCCACCAGCAGCGCCCCGATCCGACGCCAGGAGCCGGCGATCGACCCGGGACCGGTTTCCGGCAGCCCCAGCCGGACGCCGGGATAGCCGTCGCCCGCCCCCGGCGACTGCGGACCGGAGAGCCAGGACCCGAGTTCGCGTGCCATGGGCTAAGGATAGGGGCTCCCCCATGCGTAACGTCCGCGCAACATTCGGTTGACGGACGTGCAACATCGGCTCCCTACCGTCAGCGCGAGCCTTTCAAGTGAACAGGAGTAACTACGTGGCAGACAAGACAGCCGACGACATCATCAAGAAGATCAAGGACGAAAAAGTCGAGTACGTCGACATCAGGTTCTGCGATCTTCCCGGTGTCGTCCAGCACTTCTCGATTCCGGCTTCGGCGTTCGACGAGAGCGTGTTCGAGGACGGCCTGGCCTTCGACGGCTCCTCGGTACGCGGCTTCCAGTCGATCCACGAGTCGGACATGATGCTGTTGCCCGACCCCGCGACCGCGCGCATCGACCCGTTCCGGGCTGCCAAGACGTTGAACCTGATGTTCTTCGTGCACGACCCGTTCACCCGCGAGCCCTACTCGCGCGACCCGCGCAACGTCGCCCGCAAGGCGGAGAATTACCTGGCCTCCACAGGGATCGCCGACACCGCCTACTTCGGTGCGGAAGCGGAGTTCTACATCTTCGACTCGGTGGCCTTCGACTCCAAGATGAACGGCACCTTCTACGAGGTCGATTCGGAGTCGGGCTGGTGGAACACCGGCGAGCCCTACGAGGCGGACGGCAGCCCCAACCGCGGCTACAAGGTGCGGCCGAAGGGCGGCTACTTCCCCGTCGCGCCCTATGACCACTACGTCGACCTGCGCGACGAGATGTCCACCAACCTGATCAACGCCGGATTCACCCTCGAACGCGGACACCACGAGGTGGGCACCGCCGGGCAGGCGGAGATCAACTACAAGTTCAACACCATGCTGCATGCCGCCGATGACGTGCTGCTGTTCAAGTACATCATCAAGAACACCGCCTGGCAGGCCGGCAAGACCGTCACCTTCATGCCCAAGCCGCTGTTCGGTGACAACGGTTCCGGCATGCACGCCCACCAGTCGCTGTGGAAGGACGGCAAGCCGCTGTTCCACGACGAGGCCGGCTACGCGGGCCTGTCCGACATGGCGCGGCACTACATCGGCGGCATCCTGCACCACGCCCCGTCGCTGCTGGCCTTCACCAACCCCACGGTGAACTCCTACAAGCGACTCGTGCCGGGCTACGAGGCGCCGATCAACCTCGTCTACAGCCAGCGCAACCGTTCCGCCTGCGTGCGCATTCCGATCACCGGCAACAACCCGAAGGCCAAGCGCCTGGAGTTCCGTTGCCCGGACAGCTCCGGAAACCCCTACCTGGCCTTCGCGGCGATGCTGATGGCCGGCATCGACGGCATCAAGAAGAAGATCGAGCCGCAGGCCCCGATCGACAAGGACCTCTACGAGCTGCCGCCGGACGAGGCCGCCAACATCCCGCAGGCACCGACCTCGCTGGCTGCGGTGATCGACCGGCTCGAGGCCGATCACGACTACCTCACCGAGGGAGGGGTGTTCACCTCCGACCTGATCGAGACCTACATCTCCTACAAGCGGGACAACGAGATCCTGCCGGTGCAGATCCGGCCTCACCCCTACGAGTTCTCGCTGTACTACGACTGCTGAATCAGCGAGCGAAGGTACTGCTGATTCGCCTTCCGCGGGCGGACAAGCAGCAGGAGAGCCCCGGGCCGATTATTCGGTCCGGGGCTCCCCCGTTTCCGCGGGCCGGCACTGCCGATCAGCCTCCCCAGGCACCACCACAGCCGCCGGGTGCGGCCAGCGGCGGGAACGGGCTGCCGTCGGGGATGATGCACCGCATCGGCTGCCAGAAGAAACCGACCCGGTAGGTGTTCCAGCGGGTTCCATCCGCGTACGTCTTGCCCTCGCAGAAACCGCCGTAGCCGGAGGCGACGTAGACACTGGGATCGTTTCCGGGACACCAGACCGGCGGATCGGGCACGTACGGATCCATCGGCGAGGCACCCGCCGGCGCAGTCAATGCCAACAAACCCGCCAGGACGATCGCCGCCGACCACCGCGCTGGACCAGTCATCGTCCCCACCCCCACATCAGCCCCTTGTCCGCAGGGTAGACCCGCAGACCGACACCGCGGCGAGGGTTTGCCGAGACGATGGTCGGGCCCGGGTCCGACCGGGGCTGCGGCCACCGGGCGGTGATGGAATACTCCTCGGGGTGCCCGAGGAGCGGCACGGATCATTGAGGAGCGTCATGAACCTGACCCCGGTGGCCGCGGTGGCCGCTCTCGTCGGCGCCGGCATCAGCGTGGCAATGGCCCCCGTGGCCGGTGCGGTGGACGCCACCGCGCTGGGCACCTACACCTTCGAGGCCGAGGACGGCGAGAGCGCCACCTGGACCCTGACCCCCTGCGCCGAGGACAGCGACCGCTGCGTCCACGTCGCCGAGACCGGAAATTCCAAGCGGGCGCCGTGGAGTGCCAACGCCTACTGGACGGTCGGCTCGTGGATCCTGTTCGTCGAGCAATCCGACGCGATCCTGTGCCCGGACGGCACCTCGGCGCCCGGCAACAACAACTACTCCTGGGACGCGGTGGCGCTGACCGGCAATGTGAGCATCTTCAGCAACGGAGCCTGCGGCGCCGAACCCGAGAGCATCGCGATCCCGTTCGCACTGACCAAGACCGGCTCCGGTCCGGTGCAGTACCCGACCGCACCGGTCCAGATCGAGCCGTACGTGGTGCAGATTCCCGAGCCCTACGTGCCCGGCGCCGCCGAGGCTCCCCCGGCCCCGATGCCCGTCGAGAATGATCCGGCGCTGAAGGCCACGCCGCCGAACATCCCCGCCCAGACCGACCAGCTGACCGAGGCCGAGGTCGCCGAGCCCGGCTTCAATCGCTGAGTCAGACGCACTCCAGCAGGGATCCGTCGACCTCGCCGACCGCGCCGATGGTGCCGTGCACCGCAATCCTGCCGTCGGTGGAGGTTGTGGCGCAGACGATCGCGCACTGGCCGGCGTCGACGCGGCGAGCGATGGCCGGGGCGCGTTCCAGCACCGCAAGTCCGGTTTCGACGACATGAGCCGACGTCACCGCCTCGGCGGAGCCCGCGTCGACACCGCGCCGCACGATCGAGCCGATCGCATGTTCGACGACCGCGCGGGTCGGGCCGTCGGGCATCACCGCCTCGTTCCAGGCCCGCATCGCGGTGCGCATCGCGTGGCAGTCCTGATGGCCGAGGACGACGATCAACGGCACCTCAAGGCCGTTCACCGCATAGTCCAGGGTCGCCAGCACCCCGGTGTCGATGACGTGGCCCCAGGTGCTGACGTCCATCAACGAGCCCCAGCGCTGGCCGAAGACCATCTCACCGGCCATACCGGCGCAGGCGCAGCGGAACAGCACTGCCGGTGGACGGTTGTCGGTCAGCCCCCCGCGGTGTCCGCGGACGGGCATATGGAAGCGCTCGTTTCCGGCCCGCAGGCGTTGCCAGGCGATCATCGGTTCGGACATTTCGGTGTTCCTTTCTCTTTTTTGTGTGCTCGGATGATTTCGGGGACTCAGTTGAAGTAGTCCGGGCGGCTGACGAAGGTCTCGGTCACGAACATCACCCCGGATGAGGCGTCCAGCAGTGGACGCAGGCCGGCCAGCAGGGCCTCGGCCTTGGCTTCGGGCACCACCGTGATGATCAGTTCCAGCGTCGCCTGCTGGTTGAACAGAAGCCGGCCCTGGTGATAGCCGTGGTGCCCGAGCCCGGACACCCCGGACAGACTGGTGAACCCGGTCGCGCCGACGCTGCGGATGAGCTCGCGCACCGCCGGTGCTTCGCCTCCCGCGACGACGACCTCGACCTTGGTCATCCTGGTCAGTACTGGTGCGGTCATGAAACCATCTCCTCATTGTGAACTGTTGCGGTGCTTGATGATTCGGACCATTGCCGCCAGCCGGCACGGTTCCAGCGCTGCCACGGGGCGTCGGGCTCGTCCCGGGCGGCCAGAGCCACCCAGCCGTTGCCGAACAGCCGTTGCAGGATCGGGTTGCGGTCGACGATGTCCTCGATCCGCGCCAACGGGGCCTGGACGACAGCCAGCAGTCGCATCGGCTCGTGCAGCAGGGTGCGACCGTCGTGGACAGATTGCCAGGGCAGTCCCAATTGCAGGTCCCCGGTATGCCCGGCGATAACCCCGGCCGTCCCGACGACGTTGTGGATGGTCTTCGTCCCGGCCCCGAACACCTGAGGCGAGACGGCCGAGAAGTAGTACTGGCAGTTGATCCACTGCGCCACCACCAATGGTGCGGTCAGGATGGTCTCCAGTGCCGTGCCGTCGGTGTCGACATCGGCGTCGTAGGAGTGCAGGAACACCCTGCGTTGCAGGTCGATCCCGCGGCTGACCTCGCGCGGTGCGACGACGAAGGCGGCGTTGCCGGCCAGCCCCCACTCCGGGTAGACCTGTGCCCAGTCCTGGGAGCGGGTCTGCACGTGCCGCGCGGCCCGTCGGAGCGAACGCGGCCGGGTGGCTCCCGGCAGGGCGGCGCACCGTTCGGCCGCCAGACCCGCACCGGCACGCGCCAGGTCGCGATCGAGCCGCTCGATGTCGGGGCGGTGGCTGTCGGGAACGAGGTGAAGGTCCAGCAGGGCCACCCGGTCGGTGGCGGTGTCGTGCTGGGCGGCCACGAACCAGGTGTCGTCCGGGATTTCGATCCCGGCTCCGCGCAATCCGGCCCGGACCTCCGGGCGGTTGAGGATTGCCGTCGCGGTCCGGGCGTTGGGCGCCCCGGCCTGCCCGCCGCATGCCCCGCAGTCCAGGGCGGCCTGGTACGGATTGTTCTCGGTGCTGCTGCCGTGTGCGCAGAGCACCACCAGCCTGCCGAATCCACTGTTCAAACCCATGGTGGTCAGCGCGACCTGGGCAAACAACACCTGGTCGTCATCAGGCATGGCCTGCAGGTCGACGACGGTCGGCGCGGCCGGAGCAAGCGCATCGCGCAGCTGGCGGCGGACCGTCCCACTCACCCCCGGGGCCAGGGTCTTGGCGGCCGCCAGCGGCGCCGCGGCCCAGCCGGCCGCCTCCGCGAGGGTGAACGGCGCGGCCAGGGACTCCTTGGCGGCGTGGAAGGCCGATTCGGCCCCCGCCATCCGGGCGATACCGGACGCCCGGCGCTCCGCGGCGTCGCGGTCCCCCGGTGCCGGGCGCTCGGCGATGTCGTGGTTCGGTGAGATCAGCACCGGGCACAGGTCGCTTGGCGCGCCGCCCAGCAGACCGGTGAACCGGATGGCCACCGCGAAGAACCCGGCGAAGCCGAGTGTCTGGTAGCCGCCCAGTGACTCGAGGTGGCGCCGCAGCCCCTCAGACCGGGTGTCGATGCAGCTGACCAGCTGGGTGTGCGCCCGCTCCGTGGCGGCCGGCTGGCCGGCGGAGTCCAGGGCGCGGAGCAGCCCGTCGCGATAGTGCGCCTCGAAAGCGTTCTGCCACATCATCTCCCTGGCCGTCACCGGCAGCGCGGTGAGCACACGGGCGGCAGCGGCGAGTTCGTCCTCGCCGACCTCGGTCAGGCCACGGACCGCGGCGAGATGGGCGGCGCGCTGACGGGCCGACGGCATGGTCGCCGAACCGTCCACTCCGTGGGAGCGCACCGCGCCCCGGTCGTGAGCCAGCAGCGCGACCTCGTAGGTCAGCCGCATCGCCAGGTAGTCGACGATGTCGAATCCCGCACAGCGTCCGGAGCACCACAGGACATGGGCCGCCCAACCCGGCATCCGGGTCAGGTGCGCCTGCAGATATCCGATCCGCGCGTCCTCGCCGATCCCGAGCCGTGACAGCGCCTCCAGGATCGCATCGTCGGCACGTTCGGCACTTCGACGCAGATCCCGGCGCACACCGCGATGCACTGAGCGGTCGGCCGGCGCGAGCGCCCGCCACGCCGGGAAGAAACCGTCCTCCCGGCCCGGCATCGACCAGGCCGCGTCGCCGAAGTAGGCCGCGCACCACTTGGCGGTCTGGGCGTCCACCGCGGCGGCGACAGCCGGCGCCCGATCCTCGGCGCGGGTCCGGAACCGCCGGCCGGCCTCGGGTGTGCCCGTTCCGAACAGGAGGTCGGTCCGAAGCAACTCCATCGGGCTGAGGGTGATCCCGCCCAGCGACAGGTCCGGCCCGGCGACCAGGTTCGGGAAGCGCCGCCGCAATACCTGATCCAGGTCGTCGTCGGTGATGCGGCCCGCCGCGTGGAGCGCGCGGAAAGCGTCTTCGCCCAAGGTTCCGCGACTGCCGTACAGGTCCGCTGCACGCCGGATGGCCTGCTCGAACGGCATCGACTCCAGCCCGGCCAGCGGGTTGACCGCGATGAAGGTCTCCAGAGGGTAGTGCGTGGGCAGTACCCGCGCGGCCAGCGTCGCATCGCTGCGCAGCCGGGCGCGCAAGGTGTGAAGATCGGCGGTCATGAACGTCCTCCTGTCGGTTGTGGAGCGATGTGCCCGGCGCTCAGCGCGCCGGTGTAGAGAGCCCGTTGCAGGCGGACCGCCCCGCGGCCGCGGCGCACCGCGGCCAGGGCCCCCAGGGCGGCCAGCGCGGTGGCGGTGAGCAGCCAGACGCTGGTGGCGGACAGTCCCGCCGGGGGAAGCGAGGGCGCCAGGAACCCGTTGAGGGCTCCGATGATCCCCACGTAGCTCGCGGCGGCGGCGGCCAGGACCGCCAGCCCTCCGAGTGCCGCGGCAGGGCCGGGGCGACGCCGCAGCCAGCCCCACATCACCGCGGCGCCGGTGACCCAGGCGAAGATCAGTAGCGCCTGCTCGGCTGCGTGGTCGCCGGCCGGCATCGGCACCACCGCGAGGGCGACCCCCAATGCCAGGGCCGGGAGCACGACTGCTGCCGACGCGCGGGCCAGCCGTTGCCGGCCGGACGGTGCGACTGCCGGGGGCAACGCTTCCCGGCGGCGGTGCCGGGCGATGGCCGACCCCGATGAGAGGAACAGGGTCGCCTTGTAGAAACCGTGGGCGACCAGATGGATCACCGCCGCCGCCCACAGCCCCAGCCCGCAGGTCAGGATCATGAACCCCATCTGGGCGGTGGTGGAATGCGCCAGTTCGCCCTTGACGTCGGGTTTGACCAGCATCACGGTCGCGCCGTAGATCATGGTGGCCGCGCCGGCCGCGATGACCAAGGCGCGCGCCAGGTCGTCGGCGCTCAGTGCGGCAAGACGGATGAGCAGGATGCCGCCGGCGTTGACCACGCCGGCGTGTAACAGTGCCGACACCGGGGTCGGGGCCGCCAGCGTGGCCGGCAGCCAACGGTGGAAGGGGATCTGGGCGGAACGGGACAACGCGGCCACGACCACCAGGATTCCGAGCACGGGCACAAGCGCCCCCTCGATCCGAGCGTCGGCTCCCAGGTCGATTCGCCCCCAGGTCGCGGTCGCCAGCACTACCGCGGTCCACAGCGCGAGGTCACCGATCACGAAAGCGGTTGCGGTGCGGCGCACGCCGTCACGGGCGGCGGGCAGATGCCAGTAGGTGGCCAGCAGCAGGCACAAAGCCAGTCCGGCCAGGGTCCAGCCGCCCGCGAGGGTGATCAGGGTTCCCGCGGTGGTCAGTCCCGCGGACGCCGCGGTGAGCAGGCCCGCACCTCCGGCGAACCAGGCCGCACGAGGATCGCCGGCCAGGTAGCGAACCGCGAACGTCTGCACGATGCCACTCACCCCGAACACCAGCAGCAGCAGTACCGCCGCCAGCCGGTCAACCCTGAACTCGGCGGCGCCCAAGGCCGTCGAAACCGACTCGCCCCGGCCCGCACCGACGGCGAGCAGAACTGCGCCCAGAAACCCCACGCCCGCCGTGAGTGCCCCCAACCGCACCATGAGCCACGGGGCACGCGACCCGACCGCAAATGCCAGCACCGCAGTGATCGCCGGGGCCGTCAGGATCGCCGCCAGCACTGCGCTCTCGGATATCAACATACGACGAACAATACGTTGGTTTAACTTCGTGTGTCAAACTTCTTGATTGTTAATTCTTGTTACGTAATTGCTACTTCTGACATGCTGAATCATAGATCGCCAAAAGCATGGGTCGCCGACCGCACAGTTCAGCGCATGGTCAGCGACCCGGTCGATTCCGGTGTGAAGATCCCTCCCGCGGCCGGGATCTCAGAGCTGGTGTCAGCCGCCGAACACGGCGGTCACCACGGCCTTCGCGCGCCGGGTGACGCGCAGATAGTTGTCCAGGAAGGCTCCCCCGTCGCCATCCGGCCAGCCCGCGGCCACCGCCACCGCGTTGAGCTGACGTCCAGGGCCCGGCAGCTGGTCGGTCGGCTTGCCCCGGACCAGGACCAGGGCGTTGCGGGCCCGGGTCGCCGTCAGCCAGGCCTGGCGCAGTTGATCTGCGTCGGCCTCCGGGATCAGCCCGGCTTCGGCGGCGGCGGCCAGCGCCGCCAGCGTCGAGGTGTTGTGCAACCCGGGCGCCTCGTGCGCATGGCGCAGTTGCAGAAGCTGCACGGTCCACTCGACGTCGGCCAGTCCACCGCGACCCAATTTGGTGTGCGTGTTGGGGTCCGCCCCGCGCGGCAGCCGCTCGGCGTCCACCCGGGCCTTGATCCGCCGGATCTCACGCACCGCCTCTGTGGAAACCCCGCCCTCCGGGTAGCGGGTGCGGTCGGCCATCTCCAGAAACCGCACGCCGAGTTCGGGATCGCCGGCCACCGCGTGGGCCCGTAGCAGCGCCTGAACCTCCCAGGGCTGAGCCCACTGGGCGTAGTAGGCCGCGTAGGACCCCAGCGTGCGCACCAGAGGTCCGCTGCGGCCCTCCGGGCGGAGGTTCGCGTCGACCTCCAGCGGCGGGTCGTCGCTGGGCGCCCCGAGCAGGGCGCGCAACTGCTCGGCGACGCTGACCGACCACTTCACCGCGCGGGTCTCGTCGGCACCTTCAAAGGGTTCGCAGACGAACATCACGTCGGCGTCGGAACCATAGCCCAGCTCGCCGCCGCCCAGCCGGCCCATACCGATCACCGCGATCCTGGCCGGCGGCCCCGTCTCCGGGGTGTTGGCCCGGATAACCGCCTCCAACGCGCACTGCAGCACCGCCACCCACACCGACGTCAACGCCGAGCAGACCTGCTCCACCTCGAGCATGCCCAGCAGGTCCGCCGAGGCGATCCGAGCCAGCTCCCGACGGCGCAGGGACCGCGCCGCCGCGATCGCCCCCGCCGGGTCCGGATGCCGCCCGGCCGAGGCGATCAGCGCCCGGGCCACCGCGTCGGGATCGACGTCGAGCAGCTTGGGTCCGGCCGGCCCGTCGGCGTACTGCTGGATCACCTCGGGCGCGTGCATCAACAACTCCGGCACGAAGGCCGAGGTGCCCAGCACCCGCATCAGGCGTTTGGCCACCGCGCTCTCGTCGCGCAGCGTGCTCAGATACCAACGATGGTCGGCCAGCGCCTCGCTGATCCGCCGGTAGGCCAGCAGTCCGCTGTCCGGGTCGGGGGTGTCGGAGAGCCAGTCCAGCAGCCGGGGCAGCAGCACCGCCTGCACACGACCCCGGCGGCCGCTGGAGTTCACCAGCGCCGACAGGTGGGTCAGCGCACTCTGCGGCCCCTCGTAGCCCAGGGCCGCGATTTGACGTTCCGCCGCCGTCGCCGACATTCCCGGCGCGAACCCCAGCGACGGGCCCACCGACTCCAGAAGCGGTTGGTAGAACAATTTGGCGTGCAGTTTGGACACCCGCACGTTCTGGCGTTTGAGTTCCTCGCGCAGCACACCGAGCGCATCGTGGGTGCCGTCCGGTCGCATGTGGGCGGCCCGGGCCAGCCAGCGCATCGCCTCGTCGTCGTCGGGCGGCGGCAACAGATGGGTGCGCTTGAGCCGCTGCAACTGCAACCGGTGCTCCAGCAGTCGCAGGAACTCGTAGGAGGCGGTCAGGTTGGCGGCATCGTCACGTCCGACGTAACCCCCTGCCCCCAACGCCGCCAGTGCGTCGACGGTGGAGGCGACGTGCAACGAGGAGTCGGTGCGGCCGTGCACCAACTGCAGCAGTTGCACGGCGAACTCGACGTCGCGAAGGCCACCGGGGCCCAATTTGAGCTCGCGATCGCGAACGCCCAACGGAACCAGCGACTCCACCCGTCGGCGCATGGCCTGCACCTCGACGACGAAATCCTCACGCTCGCAGGCGGTCCAGACCATCGGCATCAGGGCGTCGATGTACTGCTTGGCCAGCTCGGCGTCGCCGACCGCCGGGCGGGCCTTCAGCAGCGCCTGGAACTCCCAGGTCTTGGCCCATTTGCGGTAGTAGGCGACATGCGATTCGCAGGTGCGTACCAGCGCGCCCGCCTTGCCTTCGGGCCGCAGGGCGGCGTCGACTTCGAAAAACGCCTCCGAGGCCAGCCGCATCATCTCCCCCGCCACCCTGGTGGTGAGCGGCTCGGCGTTCTCGCCGACGAAGATCACGTCGACGTCGCTGACGTAATTGAGTTCGCGCGCCCCGCACTTGCCCATCGCGATGACGGCCAGCCGGGGCGGCTCGGCGTCTTTGCAGACCGTGGCGACGGCCACCTCCAGGGCGGCCTGCAGTGCGGCGTCGGCGAGGTCGGCCAGGTGTTCGCCGACGGCGGGGAACTGCAGCACCGGCTCGTTCTCCACCGTCGGAGCCAGGTCGAGCGCGGCCAGGACCATCAGCTGCTCGCGGTAGTGACTGCGCAGCTTCTGCACGATAACCGTTGGCTCCGTGCCGAATTCGGCGATGCAGTCGGAGAATCCGCGGCGCAGATCGTCCCGGTCGGGCAGCCGCGCCTCAGCCTCCAGAACGTGCCATGCGTGCGGGTTGGCCACCAGGTGGTCACCGAGGGCCAACGACGAGCCGAGCACCGCGAACAGCCTGCCGCGCAGGGTGCGGTCGGTCTGCAAGGCCGAGTCCAGCAGCGGCCAGTCCTCGCCGAGCGCCTCGGACAGCCGCACCAGGGTGTGCAGCGCGACATCGGCGTCGGGTGCCCGCGACAGCGACCACAACAGCTCGATGTGCGCTTCGCTGTTCCAGCCGAGCCGGGTCAGGTAGCCGGGCGCGGCGGGTTCCATCAGCCCCAGGCGGCCCACGCTGGGCACACGGGGACGCTGCGTCGCTGGTCTGGACACGCCCATGACGCTATCGCAGCGCCGCGGCTCACCCCCGGCGGGTTACAGCGACAGATAGTTCTTGAGTTCGAACGGCGTGACGTTGGAGCGGTAGTCCTCCCACTCCGCGCGCTTGTTGCGCAGGAAGTAGTCGAAGACGTGCTCGCCGAGCGCCTCGGCGACCAGCTCGGAGTTCTCCATCTCGCCCAGGGCCACGCCCAGGCTCGACGGCAGCTCCCGGTATCCCATCGCCCGGCGTTCGTCGCGGGTGAGCGTCCAGACGTTGTCCTCGGCCTGCGGGCCCAGCGCGTAGTTCTTCTCGATCCCGCGCAACCCGGCGGCGAGCAGCACCGCAAACGTCAGGTAGGGGTTGCAGGCCGAGTCCGGGCTGCGCACCTCGATGCGCCGCGAGGAGGCCTTGCGGGGGGTGTACATCGGCACGCGCACCAATGCCGAGCGGTTGGCCGCGCCCCAGGACGCCGCGGTCGGCGCCTCGCCGCCGTGCACGAGCCGCTTGTACGAGTTCACCCACTGGTTGGTGACCGCGCTGATCTCGGTGGCGTGTTCGAGGATGCCGGCGATGAACGATTTGGCGACCTCGGAGAGTTGCAGCGGATCATCTGGGCTGTGAAAGGCGTTGGCCTCGCCCTCGAACAGGCTCAAATGGGTGTGCATGGCCGAGCCGGGATATTCCGCGAACGGCTTGGGCATGAACGAGGCCCGCACCCCCTCGGCCAGGGCGACCTCCTTGACCAGGTAACGGAAGGTCATCACGTTGTCGGCCATCGACAGCGCGTCGGCATAGCGCAGGTCGATCTCCTGCTGGCCCGGGGCGCCCTCATGGTGGCTGAACTCCACCGAGATGCCCATCTGTTCGAGGGCGTCGATGGCGTGCCGGCGGAAATTGGGCGCCGAATCGTGCACGGCCTGGTCGAAGTACCCGCCGTTGTCGGCCGGCACCGGCACCGAGCCGTCATACGGCCCCGCCTTGAGCAGGAAGAACTCGATCTCCGGGTGGACGTAGCAGGAGAAGCCCAGATCGCCGGCCTTGGCCAACTGTCGGCGCAGCACGTGCCGGCTGTCGGCCCACGACGGGGAACCGTCGGGCATGGTGATGTCGCAGAACATCCGCGCCGAGTGGTGCTGACCGGAACTGGTGGTCCACGGCAGCACCTGGAAGGTCGACGGGTCGGGCCGGGCCACGGTGTCGGACTCGAAGACCCGCGCGAAACCCTCGATCGAGGATCCGTCGAAACCGATGCCCTCCTCGAAGGCGCCCTCCAGTTCGGCCGGCGCGATCGCGACCGACTTGAGGTATCCGAGCACGTCGGTGAACCACAGCCGGACGAAGCGGATGTCCCGCTCCTCCAGTGTGCGCAGCACGAATTCCCGTTGCCGATCCATGAGGCGAGCCTAGGCAGCGGCTGTTAACTCCGTGTTACCGGGAGTGGATCGGGGATCACGGAAGGGGTTTGTCGAAGAAGACCCCGAGCGCCGAGAGGGTGAAACCGTTGTCACCGGCGGTGCAACTCACCGTTCCCTGATACCCCACACTGCACCACGCGTCACCGTTGACTAGTCGGTACCCCTGATCCAGGACATCGACGGCGCGGGTGAAGGTCTCGACATCGGATTGGACGTAGCGCGCGGGCCGCTGGGGGCTGACGACGATCTGAGTCGCACCCGGCGGCGGCAGAGGGCAGTTTCCACCGTTGCAGCTGTAGGAGCCCGGGGGTCCGGGCTGGCCGGCCTGCACCGGTGTGCCGTCGGGCCCACGCGCCGGCACGGCGTCGCAGCCCACCGTTCCGTCGGGAGCGATGCCGCATCCATGACCCTCGAATCCGCGAGGAATGAAGAACACCCAGCCGGGCTCGGTGGGACTGGTGTAGTTGCCCTCCGCCACCGGCCACACCGACGGGGGCTGGCCCACACACCAGTTGGGTTCCCCTTGTGGGTTGCAACTGCCGGAGTCGGCCGGCTCGCCGACCGCGGTCGGCACCGGGGAGATCGCGACAGCACACAGCAGCAGGGCCGCCCAGAGCACCCTCGTAAACAACCTCAACGCCGCCTCCCCGGAGCCGGATTTCACCCGGGTTGCGAAGTTCGCCCCCAAACCACCCGGACCCGACTAACAGTACATGTCGCCGGGTACCACCCTGTCGACGAAATACCGCACCACCGCGTCGTCGAGGCAGGAGTCGCCGTTGAAGACGGCCGTGTGCTGGGTGGCGTCGTAGGTGATCAGCGGAGCCCGCAATTGGCGGGCGAGGCTGACGCCGGCCTGGTACGGAGTGGCCGGGTCGTGGGTGGTCGACACCACGACCACGCTGCCGGCCGGGGCGGGCGATGCCACGTGCGGCGCCGAGGTGGCCGGGACCGGCCAGAAGGCGCACAGATCACGCGGGGCGAACCCGGTGAACTGTCCGTAGGACAGGAACGGGGCGCGTTGCCGGATCTGCTTGTCCACCCCCACCCAGACCGCCGGGTCCTCGGGGGTCGGGGAGTCCACGCAGCGGATCGCGTTGAACGCGTCCTGCCCGTTGCCGTAGTGGCCGTTCTCGTCGCGGCCCTCGTAGTCGTCGGCCAGCAGCAGCAGATCGCCGGCGTCGGTGCCGCGCGCCAGGCCGAGCAGTCCGCTGGTCAGGTACTTCCAGTACTGCGGTGTGTAGAGCGCGTTGACCGTCCCGGTGATGGCGTCGGAGTAGCTCAGACCGCGCGGGTCGGAGGTCGGCCCGGGTTTGGCGACCAGCGGGTCCACCAACTGGTGGTAGCGGTTGACGAACTGCGCCGGGTCGGTACCCAGCGGGCAGGCCCGCGACCTCGCGCAGTCGGCGGCGTAGTCCTCGAAGGCCACCTGGAACCCGGCCATCTGATCGACCAGCGAGGCCATCGGGTCCGCGCTCGGGTCGATCGCGCCGTCGAGCACCATGGTCCGCACCCGGTCGGGGAACCTGCTCACGTAAGCGGTGCCGAGCTCGGTGCCGTAGCTGAAGCCCAGATAGTTGATCTGCTTCTCGCCCAGCGCCTCCCGCACGGCGTCCATATCCTTTGCCGCAGAGGCGGTTCCGAGTCCGGCCAGGAAAGGCTTGCCCATCCGGTCCAGACAGCCCTGAGCCAGGGTGCGGCTGATCTGCTCGATCTGTGCCACACCGGCCTGGCTGTAGTCCACCATCGGCTCGCGACGCCACTCGTCGTGCTCGGCGTCGGTGCGGCAGCGCAGTTGCGGTGTGGAATGGCCCACCCCGCGCGGATCGAAGCCGACCAGATCGAAGTGCTCGGAGACCGGGCTGTCCGACAACGCTCCGGACAGGCTCACCGCCGCGTCGACCGCCGAGGCGCCCGGACCGCCCGGATTCATCAGCAGCACCCCTAGCCGCTCACCGCTCGCCGGGATCTTGATGACGGCCAGTTGGGCCTGCGGCCCATCGGGATCGGTGTCGCTGATCGGCACCGGCACCGTGGTGCACTGGGCGGTCGGCAGATATGCGTCGGTGACGAAGCTGTCGCATTTCCCCCAGGTCGTCGTGGCCGTGCTCTGCCCGGCACCCGGGGCCGCGGCGGCCGGCACCACCGTCGCCAATGTGCACAGGAGGGTGGAGAACACGGCCGAGCCGGTCCGACTGGCGCGATTCATGGCCGCCATCGTGGCACGCCGACGGCCACCGGTGCAGCGCCGAACGGTCACACCTCGATATCGAAAAGCGCGGCGGGATATCGAAAAGCGCGGCGGCTCAGCAGGTCGCGCCGTCGGCGGGAAGCTCGAGGTCCACCAGATAGGCGGCGACGTAGTCGTCGACGCACTGCTCGCCCTGGAAGGCCACCGTGTGCTGAGTTCCGTTGAACGTCAACAACGCTCCACCGAGTTGCTTGGCCAGATCCACGCCGGCTTGGTACGGCGTCGCGGGATCACCGGTGCTGGAGATCACCAGCACCGGGGGCAGCCCCGGCGCCGAAGCGACGTGCGGAGTGCTGGTCGGGGGCACCGGCCAGAACGCACAGGTGCTCATCGGGGCGTGACCGGTGAACTCGCCGTAGCTCATGAACGGCGCAACCTCCCGCAGGCGGCGGTCCTCCTCGATGACCTTCTCGCGGTCGTTGACCGCGGGCTGGTCGACGCAGTTGACCGCGACGCGCGCGTCGGTGGCGTTGGTGTAGTGGCCCTGCCGGTCCCGGCGCATGTACATGTCGGCCAGTGCCAGCATGGTGTCGCCCCGGCCCTCGGTCATCTCGGTCAGCCCCTGGGTCAGGTGGCGCCAGAGGTTAGGCGAGTACAGCGCCATGATCGTGCCGACGATCGCGTCGCTGTAGCTCAGGCCGCGCGGGTCCTTGGTCGGCAGCGGATTGTCCACCAGCGGATCCACCAGGTCCCGGTAGACCTCGACGGACTTGGCCGGGTCGGTGCCCAGTGGGCAGTCCGGATCTCCGGCGCAGTCGTCGGCGTAGTCGTTGAACGCCTCCTGGAAGGCCTCGGCCTGGTCGATATCGGCCTGGATCGGGTCGGCGTTGGGGTCGACGGCCCCGTCGAGGATCATCGCGCGGACCTTCTCGGGGTAGGTCTCGGCGTAGGCTGCGCCGATCCGGGTGCCGTAGGAGTAACCCAGGTAGTTCAGCTTCTCGTCGCCGACCGCGGCGCGCAGCGCGTCGAGGTCCTTGACCACGCTGGCGGTGCCGACGTTGGCCAGGAATTCGGTACCCATCTTGTCCACGCAGCGCGCGATGAACTCCTTGGTCTTGGTCTCGATGTATTCCACACCCTTGGGGCTGTAGTCCACCTGCGGGTCTGCCCTCAACTCGTCGTTGTCCGCATCGGAGTTGCACCACAATGCCGGAGTGGACGAGCCGACGCCGCGGGGGTCGAATCCGACCAGGTCGAAGCGCTCCCGCACCTCCGAGGGCAGACCGTCGAGCAGGCTGGCCGCCGCCTCGATACCGGATTCGCCGGGGCCGCCGGGGTTGATGATTAGCGAGCCGATTTTGTCGCCGAGGGCCGGGAACCGGATCAGCGCCAGCGTCGCCCCGGCGCCGTCGGGGTTGTCGTAGTTCACCGGGACGGCGATCTTGCCGCACTGGGCGCCGGCCGGGATGGGCAGTGCCTCGCCTCCACCGCCGCCCGCGGGCCGGCAGGGCCCCCATTCCACCGGCTGACCGATCTGCGGATCGGCCAGCACCGCACGCCCGCCCACCACGCTGCTGCACCCGGCGCTCGTCGCCAACAGGGCGGCGACGGCGGGTAGCACCAGTGCGGTGCGAGCGGACCGGGGGCGATGATGCAGCCTCATGGCCAACATGCTGCCATGTTCGGCGAAGTTGCCTGGTGGCGCGGTCCCGCGGGCCTGTCAACGCGCGGCGCCGGTGGCCGCCAGAAGTTCGTCCATACCGGCGGGGAAGCCGTCGGCCATGTCCCACAGATCGGGTACCAGCTCCGGGCAGGAGATCAGGCCGACGTTGAGGCAGCCGTTCAGCGACATCACCGTGATGTTCAGGCCCGCGCCGTGGAAGATCGGCCCGAGCGGATACATCGCACCGACCTCGGCGCCCAGGAAGTACAGCGGGATCTGCGGTCCTGGCACATTGGAGACCACCAGGTTGTGCACCGGCCGCGACTCGGTCAGGCTGCTGCGCGCGTACACCCGCATCGCCACCCCGAACACCGCCGGGCCGGCGAACTGGCTCCAGTCCTGCAGCAGGGTCGCACCGATGGCCGAGCTGTGTTCCTTGGCGATGTCATTGGCCGCCGCGATCGCCGACAGCCGTTCGACCGGGTCGGCGATCCCGGTCTGCAGGGTGGCGAACATCCCGGAGACCTGGTTGCGGCCCGGACGTTGCGAACGGTCATGCACCGACACCGGGACCATCGCCACCAGCGAGGCCGCCGGCAGTTCACCGCGGTCGAGCAGGTACCTGCGCAACACCCCGGAAACCAGAGCCATCACCACATCGTTGACCTTCACCCCGAAGTGGTCCTTGACCTTCTTGACGTCGCCGAGGTCGAGTTGGGCGAAGGCCACATTGCGGTGCGCGGTGATGCGGGCGTTGAACGGAGTCTGCGGCGCTGCGAACGGATTGGCCATGGTCCGCCCCCCGGCCACCCGGCGGACCGTCTCGACCACCGTGGACACCGTGGCGGGCAGCACGCTGGTCGCCAGGTCGACCGGTCTGGCGGCGAAACGGACCAAACCGCCGAGGGCGATCCGCAACGGATCGGCCCCGGCACTGGCCGCGACCTCCTCCGGCGGCGGGGCGTCGGCTTCGACGGTGCACAGCTGCGACAACAGGTTGGCCCCGGTGACCCCGTCGACGGCGGCGTGATGCACCTTGGTCAGCACCGCCAGCCGGCCGCCCTTGCGGGCGTCGGTTCCGCCCAGTCCCTCGATGACCCACATCTCCCAGAGCGGACGTCGGCGGTCCAGCGGCAACGACGCCAGGTGCCCGCAGATCTCGGCGAGCTCCAACCGCCCGCCGGGAGCCGGCAGACCGACGCGATGCAGATGGCGGTCCACGTCGAACTCCGGGTCCTCGGCCCAGACCGGATGGTCGAGGTTGAGAACCGTGTTGGCCAGCTTCTCCCGGAAGGCGGGGATCGCCGCAACCCGGGCGGCCAGCGCATCGCGCAGCGCGTCGAAGCGGTAGCCGCCCGGGATGGTCGAGGCGTCCAGTTCCAGCACCGAGCACACGTGCAGGGGCTGGGTCGAGGTTTCCAGGTAGAGAAAGCTGGCGTCGAGACCGCTGAGCCGCTGCAGGCGCTGCATGCCTGCGATGCTAGGCCTCGCACCGGACTGTGAGGAACCGCACGCGGAGGCTCGTTCCCCCGCCCGCGCCGCGGTGGCAGACTGAAGGGGTCACGCGAACCCGGGGACCCGGTTGGGCCTCGAGGATCGGCCCGACGATCACTGGGGACGACCATGTCAGAGCAGACGCTCTACGGCGGCACTTCATCAACCACTCCACCAACCACCACCCGCACCAGGATCCGCACCCATCACCTGCAGCGGATGAAGTCCGAGGGCCACAAGTGGGCCATGCTCACCGCCTACGACTTCTCCACCGCCCGGCTGTTCGACGACGCCGGAATCCCGGTGCTGCTGGTCGGCGATTCCGCGGCCAACGTCGTCTACGGCTACGACACCACCGTTCCGGTCACGGTGGACGAACTCATCCCGCTGGTGCGCGGGGTCGTGCGCGGCGCCGAGCATGCGCTGGTGGTGGCCGACCTGCCCTTCGGCAGCTACGAGGCCGGTCCGGCCGCGGCCCTGGCCACCGCAACCCGATTCCTCAAGGAGGCCGGGGCGCACGCGGTCAAGCTGGAGGGCGGCGAGCGAGTCGCCGAGCAGATCGCGGCCCTGACAGCCGCCGGAATCCCGGTGATGGCCCACATCGGATTCACCCCGCAGAGCGTCAACGGCCTCGGCGGGTTCCGGGTGCAGGGCCGCGGTGACGCCGCCGAACAAACCGTCGCCGACGCGATCGCCGTGCAGGAGGCCGGCGCGTTCGCCGTGGTGATGGAGATGGTTCCCGCCGAGTTGGCCACCCAGATCACCGGCAAGCTCACCATTCCGACAATCGGCATCGGAGCGGGGCCCAGCTGCGACGCCCAGGTTCTGGTGTGGCATGACATGGCCGGGCTCACCACCGGTCGGACCGCTAAGTTCGTCAAGCGGTTCGGCGAGGTCGGGGCCGAACTGCGCCGCGCAGCGGTCCAGTACGCCGACGAGGTGGCCAGCGGCGCCTTCCCAGCCGAGGAACACAGCTTCTAGCCCGATTTTCATCCCCGCTCGTTCACCTCCGTGTGCGACGCTGTGGCCCATGCCGAAGTCCCCGGGGGTGCCGCAGCACGTCGAGATGGAGACGAAGTTCGACGTCGACGACAGCGTCGGCTCCCCCTCCTTTGCGGGGTTGTCCGGGGTGAGTCGGGCCGAGTCGCTCCCGACCCAGCATCTGCACGCCACTTATTTCGACACCGCCGGTTACGACCTTGCCGCCGACTGGGTGACGCTGCGGCGCCGCACCGGCGGAACCGACGCCGGCTGGCACCTCAAACTGCCCGCCGGGCAGGCGCGCACCGAGATCCACGCTCCGCTCGGTCCTGACGACGGGGCGGTGCCCGAGGCGCTGCTCGACGTGGTCCGGGCGATCGTGCGCGACCGACTCCTGGTACCGGTGGCACATCTGGCGACCACCCGCGAGCCCACCCTGCTGTACGGCGACGACGGCGTTCCGGTGGCCGAGTTCTGCGACGACCGAGTCCTCGCCCGCCGGATAAACCCCGCCGACGGCAGCGCGGCCGCCGAGATCCACTGGCGGGAATGGGAACTCGAGCTGGCCGACCCCGGGGGCAAGGGTTCCGCCGAGGTGCTCTCCCGCCTGACCGGCCGGTTGCACGACGCGGGCGCCCGACCGGCGGGGCACGGGTCGAAACTGGCGAAGGCGCTCGGGGCGGCCGCACCGAGACGGCCGGAACCGCCCTCGGACCCCGTTCACCGCGCGGTGGCCCGGCAGATCGCCAAACTGCGGGAGTGCGACCGCGCGGTCCGGGCCGACGCCGATGACGCGGTACACCAGATGCGGGTGACGATCCGCCGGATCCGCAGCCTGCTGCAGGCCTCGGAGGGCAATTTCGGCATCACCGACGACGCGGCGATCCTGAGCGAACTGCGGGAACTGGCCACGGTGCTGGGCGGCGCCCGGGATGCCGAGGTACTCGCCGACCGCTATCGCGACGCGTTGGACGCGCTGGCGCCGGAACTGGTCCGCGGACCGGTGCGGGAGCGTCTGGTCGATGGTGCACTGCGCGGCTACCGCGCCGGTCTGGGCAGGTCGCTGACGGCGATGCGCTCACCGCGCTACTTTCGCCTGCTCGACGCCCTCGACGCCGTCGTGCTCGCTCCTCCCCCACCCCGCGAGGATCGGCACCCTCAGGCCGACATCGCCTCCGGATACCGCCGCCTGCGGAAGCGGGTCAAGGCCGCCGACGCCGCCGAGGGCCATGCCCGCGACGAGGCCCTGCACCAGGTACGCAAGGCCGCCAAGCGGCTTCGCTACGTGGCTGCCGCCACCGGCGAATCGGCGGTGGCCGAACGGGCCAAGGCCATCCAGGGCCTGCTCGGTGAACATCAGGACAGCGTGGTCAGTCGCGATCACCTGCTGGAGGAGGCGGGCGAGGCGCACGCCGCCGGCGAGGACACCTTCACCTACGGCGTGCTCTTCGCCCGGGAAGCCGACCTCGGCCGACGATGCCGCAAGAGACTCGGCGGCGCGCTGGCGGCGCTGCGGCGCAGCGTGCGCGAATCCGAGTAGGGCGGACGAGTTGGCCTGTAAGCCGGATTCTGTTCCGCCGCGCTGCGCGCAGCGGCGGCGACCATCCATCTGCGACACCCGTCGCCGGGTGCCTGACGCGGCCTACCCGCAGGCTCGGGCGAGCAGCCCTCTAGCGCCTGCGCAGCCGCACGGATGCGGCCTCTTGGCCTTGCTTCGGGTGGGGTTTACCGAGCCATCCCGGTCACCCGGGATGCTGGTGCGCTCTTACCGCACCGTTTCACCCTTACCTCCCGGGTGGGGAGGCGGTCTGTTTTCTGTGGCACTGTCCCGCGGGTCGCCCCGGATTGCCGTTAACAATCACCCTGCTCTGTGAAGTCCGGACTTTCCTCGACCCACCGATGGTGAGCCGCGGCCGCCCGGCCAACTCGTCCGCGAGGTTCAACGTACTGCCTCCCGGCGGTCTTCCGCGACAGCGGGTCCCCGGGCGATCTTCCCGACATCGCCCGTTGCTACCCGGCGGCGGCAGTCCTGCGCAGCACGATCACGTTGTCGACGAGGGTGACCTCTTCGCCGTCGGGCCCGCGGGCGGCCCGTTCGGCGCATTCCACGCGGACCCGCTCCCACTCGCGCTCGTCGAGGTCCAGGCCCGCGACGACGGCCTGCGCGCTCGGGAACGGGTGGTGGTGCATCTTCGACGCCCACGGCGGGGCGGCGGCGTGGTCGACGATCAGCAGTGTGCCTCCCGGCGCCAGCGTGTGGGCGGCCCGACGCAGGATCGCCGGGCGGTCCATTTCTACGGTGCTGTGCAGGAACTGTGCCGAGACCAGATCGAAGGGGCCCTCGGGAAGACTGTCGGTGAGGTCGAGCTGCCGGAAGTCGATGCGATCGGCCACGCCGCGCGCATGCGCCGCCTCCCGGGCCCGCCCCAGCGCGGTCTCGGAGATGTCGACGGCGACCACCGTCCAGTCGTGTTCGGCCAGCCAGATCGCGTCGGCGCCCTCGCCGCAGCCCAGGTCGAGGGCCCGGGAGCCGGCGATCTGCGGGCCGATTTCGGCCAGCCGGGCGTTCACCCGACCGCTCCAGACCCGGGGCTTTGCCCCGTAGTGCTCTTCCCAGGCGGCGCGGGCCTCGCCGGACGGCTCATGCATCGGTGACTCCGTTTCTCAGGGCGTCAGATAGTTCTCAGGGCGTCAGATAGGAGGTGTCGTTGACCAGCCGCACCGACGACCCTTCGTCCGGGTAGAACTCGGCGATGCTCAACGAGGCGAGATCCAGGTGTAGTCGGTGCAGGATGGAGGTCCCCGCCCCGAGCGCCAGGCGCAACAGCGTCTTGATCGGCGTCACGTGCGAGACCACCAGCACGGTGGAGCCGCCGTGGTCGGCGACGATGCGGTCCCGCGCCCGCCGCACCCGTCGGGCCACTTCGTCGAAACTCTCCCCGCCGGGGGCCGCGAGGCTGGTGTCGCTCAGCCAGCGCCGGTGCAGTTCAGGGTGGCTCTCGGCGGCCTCGGGGAAGGTCAGGCCCTCCCACTGACCGAAGTCGGTCTCGATGAGATCCTCGTCGACCGCCACATCGAGCCCGAGTGCGTCGGCCGCCGCGGTGGCGGTGTCGTGGGCACGCTGCAGCGGCGAGCTGACGACGGCCGAGATACCGCCCTTGCGGGACAGGTAGCGCGCCGCGTCGGCGGCCTGCCGGCGGCCGACGTGGGTGAGTGCGGGGTTACCGCGCCCGGAGTAGCGCCGCTGCCGGGACAGCTCGGTCTGGCCGTGGCGCAGCAGCAGAAGCCGGGTCGGTTCACCCCGGTTGCCGGTCCACGAGGACGGCGGCACGGCCACCGCTCCGGGCGGCGGGTCGCCCGCACCGCTGCGGACCGACCAGTCCGGGTCGGAGCCCGCCCCGTCCATCGCCTCGTTGGCCAGCCGGTCGGCGTGTTTGTTGCGCTCGCGCGGAATCCAGGCGTAGCTGATGTCGTCGAAGGTCGACGCCAGGGCACGAGCCTGCTGATTGAGCTCGGCCATATCCGGATGCTTGACCTTCCAGCGGCCCGTCATCTGCTCGACGACCAGTTTGGAGTCCATCCGCACCGCGACCCGGTCGGCGCACAGTCGGCGGGCCTCCTCCAAGCCCGCGATCAAACCCCGATACTCGGCCACGTTGTTGGTGGTGATCCCGATCTGCTGCTTGTGCTCGGCCAGCACGACCGCGTGGTCCTCGGACCACACGACGCAACCGAACCCGGCCGGCCCGGGATTGCCCCGCGATCCGCCGTCGGCCTCGATGATCACTTTCACCGGAGGGCCTTCAGTGCGCCGGTCCGGTCGTGCGCAACAGGATCGCCCGGCACTCCGGGCATCGCAGCACCTCGTCGGGTTCGGCCGCGGAGATCCGGGACAGTTCGCCGCGGTCCAGTTCGATACGGCACGCCCCGCAACGTCCGCCCAGCAGCCGGCCGGCACCGACCCCGGAGGCGGCGCGCTGCCGCTCGTAGAGGGCCAGCAGCTCGGGGTCGATTCCCTCCAGCATCTCGGTGCGCCGTGCGCTCTGCCCGGTGCGGGCCTGCTCGACCTCGGCGAGTGCCTCGTCGCGGGCCTGCCGGGCCGCCGCGAGATCAGCGTTCAGGGCGTCCACGGCGGCCTGTGCCGCGGACTGGTCGGCGGCCACCTGCTCGCGGCGTTCCATGACCTCCAGCAACGAGTCCTCCAGGCTGGCCTGCCGGCGCTCCAGGGTCCCCAGCTCGTGCTGCAACTCCTCGAGTTGCTTGGGGTCGCCCACCGCCCCGGAGTTCAGCAGGTTGCGGTCCCGGTCCTCGCGCTGGCGCACCGTGTCGACCTCGGACTCCAGCTTGGCGATCTGCGCGTCGAGGTCCTCGACCGCGAGGGCCACGACCGCGAGACGGTCGGCGGCCTGGCGGCCCTCGACCTCCAGTTCGTCGTGGCGCTTCTGCTCGGGCAGGTGTGTGGAGCGGTGCGCCAGGCGGGTCAGCTCGGCGTCCAACTCGACCAGCCCCAGCAACGACTGTTGCTGTGCGGCATCAACTTTCATGATCGCCTCTCACGTGTTCGATATTCCAGGGGTCGGTGCGCAGCGGGGACACCGCGACGGTCAGAGCGTCGCCGAAGTGCGACCGCAACACCGCGGCCGCCTGAGCACACCAGGGATACTCGCTGGCCCAGTGTGCGATATCGACCAGGCCCACCTCGCTGCGCCGGAGATGCTCGTCGGCGGGATGGTGCCGCAGGTCGGCGGTGACGTAGGCCTGCACCCCGGCGGCCGCCGCGGCGCCCAGCAGCGAGTCACCGGAGCCCCCGCAGACCGCGACACGGGATACGGCGGCATCGGGGTCGCCGGCGGCACGCACGCCCCAGGCGGTCTGCGGCAGGGCCGCTCCGACCGCCGCCGCGAAGTCGGCGAACCGCTGCGGGCGGGCCAGGGTGCCGATGCGACCGATACCCACGCCGGCAGGCAGCGCAGCCAGGGGGAAGACGTCGAAGGCCGGTTCCTCGTAGGAATGGGCCGACCGCATCGCCGAGAGCACCGCGCCCCTCAGTCGGGCCGGGGCGATCACCTCAAGGCGTTCCTCGGTCACCCGCTCCACCTCCCCGACGGCGCCGATCGCCGGCGAGGCACCCGCCCCGGGCAGGAACTGCCCGATCCCCACGACGCTCCAACTGCAGTGCGAGTAGTCACCGATCTGGCCGGCCCCCGCCGCGAACAGGGCCTCACGCACCACCTCGGCGTCGCCGGAGGGGACGAAAACCACCCACTTGTCCAGCGCGGGGTCGCCGGAGGCCGGATCCAGCACCGCCTCCACGGTCAGGCCCAGCACCTCGGCCAATGCATCCGAGACCCCGGGCCTGGCCGCGTCGGCGTTGGTGTGGGCGGTGAACAGCGCCGCTCCGCGGCGGATCAGCCGGTGCAGCAGGGCACCCTTGGGGGTGCTGGCGGCGACGGTGTCCACGCCACGCAGCAGCAATGGGTGATGGGCCAGCAACAGTCCCCGGGGCGCGACGGTCTCCACCACCGCGGCGGTGGCGTCGACGGTCACCGTCACCGAGTCGATCGTCTCGTCGGGATCGCCGCAGACCAGGCCTACCGAGTCCCAGTCATGGGCAAGGCCCGGCGGGTAGGCCGCGTCGAGCACGGCGATCACCTCGGCCAGCCGCACACTCATCGCAATCCCTCCGCCACCGCATCGACCAGCACCGGCCAGTCCGGACGGACCGCGGCGCGCAGGTAACCCTCCCCCAGCCCGACGAAGGTGTCACAGCGGCGCACCGCAATGCCCCGGGCCGCAAGGTGTTTGCGCATCAGCACCGCATCCGGGACGGCGAACATCACGAAGGGCGCACGGCCGTCGATCACCTCCAGCCCCAGCCCGGCCAGCGCGGTGGCCATCTCGGTGCGCAGCCGCACGAGTTGCCGGGCGCCGGACTGCGCCTCGGCAACCGCACCCGGCTCGCAGCAGGCCACGATCGCCTCCAGTTGCAGGGTGCCCAACGGCCAGTGCGGCCGGCGGGCGTTCAGCCGGGCCAGCACATCGGGCGAGCCCAGCGCATAGCCGACCCGCAGGCCCGCCAGCGACCAGGTCTTGGTCAGGCTGCGCAGTACCAGGACATCGGGCAGGCCCAGCCCGGCCACCGATTCCGGTTCGCCCGGCACCGCGTCGGCGAACGCCTCGTCGACCACCACCAGCCGGCCCGGTCGGCGCAGGGCCAGCACCCGATCCAGCGGGTGCAGCACCCCGGTCGGATTGGTCGGATTTCCCAGCACCACCAGGTCGGCGACGTCGGGGACCTCGGCGTCGGCGAGCCGGAACGGCGGCGGCACCAGCACCTGCCGCAACGCCACCCCGGCCGCGGACAGGACGGCCTCCGGTTCGGTGTACGACGGCACGATCAGCGCGGCCAGACCGGGCTGCAGGGCAGCTAGCAGCGCGAAGCCCTCCGATCCGCCGGCCAGCAGCAGCACATGGTCCTCCGGCACGCCGTGGCGCGCGGCCACCGCGGCCACCGCGGCCCGGTGATCGGCGGCGGCGGGATAGCCGGCCAGGTCGGTCAGCCGGGCGGCCAGCCGCTTCAGCAGCCAGTCCGGCGGGCCGCCGCGGCGGACGTTGACGGCGAAATCGAGCATGCCGGCCGTCGCGGCCCGATCACCGTGGTACCGCGAGCCGGGGCGCACCTCCCGCCCGTCGGCCGGCTCGGTTACCGGAAGCACCGCTCGCTCACCAGAAGCAGAGTAGTCGCCGGTGCACTCGGCGCCGTCAGGGACAATGAAACGGTGCCTCCCATCACCGCCGACACCCGACCGCAGTTGGTGATCTTCGATCTCGACGGCACCCTGACGGATTCGGCCCAGGGCATCGTCGCCAGCTTCCGCCACGCGCTCGGGCAGATCGGTGCCGAGGTTCCCGACGGGGACCTGGCCGCCCGCATCGTCGGACCGCCCATGCACCAGACCATGGCCCTGCTGGGCCTGGGCGATCGGGCCGACGAAGCCATCAGCGCCTATCGGGCGGATTACACCCGGCGCGGCTGGTCGATGAACACCGTCTACGAGGGGATCACCGACCTGCTGGCCGACCTCCGGGCCGCCGGGGTGCGGCTGGCGGTGGCCACCTCCAAGGCGGAGCCGACGGCGCAGCGCATCCTCGAGCATTTCGGCCTCGCCGACCACTTCGACGTGATCGCCGGGGCGAGTCTGGACGGCACCCGCGCGGCCAAGGCCGAGGTGCTGGCCCATGCGCTGGCCCAACTCCATCCGCTTCCGCAGCGCGTTCTCATGGTGGGCGACCGGGCCCACGACGTCGAGGGCGCCGCCGAGCACGGCATCGCCGCGGTGGTGGTGGGCTGGGGCTACGGCGGCGCCGACTTCGACGAACCGCTTGCCGCCCCGCCCGCCGCCCAGGTTGCCACGATGGCCGAACTGCGCGAGGTGCTCGGTGTCTGATCGAGAGACGCTGTCTGATCGAGAGACGCTGCAGGTCACCGAACCGCTGCATGTGACGTTCGTGTGCACGGGCAACATCTGCCGCTCGCCGATGGCCGAGAAGATGTTCGCCCACCAGATCGACGAACGGGGCCTGGCCGGCTTGGTGCGGGTCAGCAGTGCCGGAACGGGCGGTTGGCATGTCGGCAGCGGCGCCGACGAGCGGGCGGTGCGGGTGCTGCGCGAACGCGGCTACCCCTCCGCGCACCGGGCGGCCCGGTTGAGCGATGACCACCTGTCCGCCGACATGGTGGTGGCGTTGGGACGCGACCATCTGCGGATACTGCGCGACTACGGCGTACCACCCGGACGGTTGCGCATGCTGCGCTCCTTCGATCCGCGATCGGGCGCCCACGCACCCGACGTCGAGGATCCCTACTACGGCGATCACACCGACTTCGAGGCGGCGTTCGCCGTCATCGAGACGGCCCTGCCGGGCCTGCACTCCTGGGTCGACGAGCACCTGGCCGACCGGGGCGCCGAGACCGGGGAGGTCTCGGGCTGATGCGGCGGTTGGCTTTCCTGCTTCGGCCCGGGTGGATCGCCCTGGCGCTGGTGGTGGCGACGTTCACCTACCTGGCGCTGACCGTCCTGGCGCCCTGGCAGCTGGGCAAGAACACCCGGACCACGCGCGAGAACCGGCAGATCGAGGCGTCACTGTCGGCCGAGCCGGTACCGGTGAAGACGTATCTGCCCCGGCAGGATTCCTCGGCGCCGGAGGCGCAGTGGCGCAGGGTCACCGCCACCGGCCGGTATCTGCCCGATGCACAGGTGCTGGTCCGGCTGCGGGTGATCGGCGGGGCTCCGGCCTACGAGGCGCTCACTGCCTTCGCCGTCGACGACGGACCGGTGGTCCTGGTCAACCGCGGCTACGCGCACACCGAGCAGGGCACCCGGGTACCGCCGATCGCCGCGCCGCCGGCCGGGACGGTGAGTATCACCGCGCGGCTGCGCGATTCCCAGACCGCACCGAGCGGCGACCGCAAACCGTTCACCGAGGACGGCTTCCAGCAGGTCTACGCCATCGACACCGCCCAGATCGCCGGACTCACCAAGACCCCCCTGACCGGTTCCTACCTGCAGCTGGTGGATGGCCAGCCGGGCGGGCTGGAGCCATTGCCGCTCCCCAACGTCGACGCCGGACCGTTCCTCTCCTACGGAATCCAGTGGATCGCTTTCGGGATCGTCGCCCCGCTCGGCCTCGGCTACTTCCTCTACTCCGAACTGAGGATGCGGCGACGGGAGGCCGCTGCCCGCGCCGACGCCGAGGGCGCCGCTGAACCGGTCACCGTCGAGGACAAGCTGGCCGACCGGTACGGACGGCGGCGCTGAGCGTCACTGCCAGCACCACCGCGGCGGCCTGCACCAGCCGCGACAGCCGCACCGCGCGACGCAGATCCGCCACCCCCGGTGCCGGCCCGTCGCCGAGGGCGGGCCGGATCTCCAACTGGTAGTGGTACTGCGTCGGTCCGCCCAGCCGGACGCCGAGCGCCCCGGCGAAGGCGGCCTCGGCCACCCCGGCATTCGGGCTCGGGTGGCGGGCGGCGTCGCGCCGCCAGGTTCGCGCGGCCTGCGGCACCGAGCCCCCGATCAGCCGGGCGCAGGCCAATACGAGCACCCCGGTCAGCCGTGCCGGCAGGTAGTTGGCCAGATCGTCCAGGCGCGCCGCGGCCCAGCCGAAGCGCACGTAGCGCTCCGACCGGTTGCCGATCATGGCGTCCAGGGTGTTGACCCCGCGGTAGGCCAGCACCCCGGGAACACCCGCCAGCGCCGCCCAGAACAGCGGCGCGACGTGCGCGTCGGAGGTGTTCTCGGCCACCGATTCACATGCTGCCCGGGCCAGCCCGCCGGCATCGAGCACCTCGGGATCCCGACCGCACAGCGACGGCAGCAGCGTACGGGCACCGTCGAGATCCCCGGCGGCGAGCAGGTCGGCCATCTGCGAGCCGGTTCGGGCCAGGGTCGTTCCGCCCAGCGCGACCCAGGTCGCCGCGGCGGTCATCGCCGCCCGGGCGGGCGCCGACCCCGCGCGGCGTTGCGCCAAGATGCCGGCACCGGCCAGCGCCCCCACCAGCGCCGCGGTGTGCACCACCCCGGCCGATCGGCTGTCGCGGTAGGTGATTCTCTCGAAAGTCGTTGCACACCAGCCGAAACCGGCCACCGGGTGACCCCGTTGCGGGTCCGCCGACACCCAGTCGACGATGGCGCCGGCGAGAATCCCGGCAGACCGGGATCGCCTGAGAGCAATCACCGCGGAAGCCTTTCACACATGATGTACTGACCTTCGACCGCAACGGAGACGAGAAAGGCACCACGGACGGATGACCGATCGGATCCTCACCGCCGCAACGGTGATCACCATGGACCCCGGCGCACCGCGGGCGGAGGCGGTCGCGGTGTCCGGCGGCACCATCGCCGCGGTGGGCTCGCTGGAGGAATGCCGCGCAGCGCTTCCCGGCGCGGAGCTGGTCGACACCGGCGCCGCAGCCCTGCTGCCCGGCCTGGTCGAACCGCACAGCCACCCGCTGATGAGCGGTGTCGCGCTCAACCCGCCGGCCCGCAACATCACCCCGTTCAAAGACCCCTCGTGGGCGGACGTGGAGAAAGTCTTCGCCCAGTCGATGGCCGACACCGATGCGGCCACGCCGTTGCTGTTCTCCGGGTTCGACGCCCTGCTGCACCAGCGCCCGGCGCCCAAGCGGGACGAACTCGACCGGATCTTCGGGGACCGGGTGGTCGCCATCGTCGACAACTCCGGACACGGGGTGTATTTCAACACCGCCCTGATGAAGACCAAGGGCTGGGACGTCAACCCGCCGGCCGACCCGCCCGGGTCCCGTTTCGGGCGCAACCCCGACGGCAGCCTCGACGGGCAGGGTTTCGAACTGCCGGTGCTGATGGCCGTCGTCGGCGACATCATGGCCGAACTCGGCAATCCACTGGTCGCCGCCGCCGAGTATTACGCGACCATGTCCCGCGCCGGCTATACGTCCACCTCCGACATGACCTTCGCGTTGAACATGAAGGCGGGCTACGAGGCGTTGGCCGCCGCCACCTCCTGCCCGTTGCGGATCAGCATGTTCGAGGTGTCCACCAGCGACACCTTCGCCGATCCGGTCAGCTTCGCCGCGGGCGAGGCCTGGCTGGTCAAGCAGGGGGTCAAACTCTGGACCGACGGCTCTCCCTGGGTGGGCAACATCGGCATCTCGTTCCCCTACCTCGACACCGAGACCAACCGGATGGCCGGTATCGACCCGGCGACGGCCGGCGGGGCGCAGTCGATGAACTACACCCGCCCCGAGCTGGACGCCGTCCTGGACAAGGCCGCGCCGGCAGGGTGGCAGATGGCCTTCCACTCCAACGGTGATCTGGCTATCGACCTGGCCTTGGACGCCTACGAGGCCGCCCTGGGCCGGCACGGCCTGGTCGGCACCGACCACCGCTGGCGCCTGGAACACCTCGGGGCCGGCCGGCGACGGCACTTCGACCGGGCCGCCAAACTCGGCGTGTACACCTCGATGGCACCCTTCCAGTACTACTACTGGGGCGATCTGCTGGACGGGAAGATGTTCGACCATGAGCACGGCGCTCCCTGGCAGTCGTTCGCCGACGCGGCGGCCTCGGGAGCGGTGGTGTCGTTCCACAACGACGGCTCGGTGTCTCCGCCGTCACCCATCCTCAACATCGCCACCGCGGTGACCCGGCGCACCCGGTCGGGGTCCGTGCACGCCGCGGAGCAGACCATGCCCCTGTATCAGGCGCTGCGGGCGCACACCATCGACGCTGCGCGCACCCTGCACCGCGACAAGCTGATCGGGTCGATCGCCGTGGGCAAACTGGCCGACTTCACCGAGCTGGCGGCAGATCCCTATACCGTCGACCCGGCCGAGTTGGCCGAGGCGGCTGCGGTACAGGGGACCTGGCTGGGCGGTGAACGCACCGATCTCGACGCGTTCCTGGGCGCGGTAGGCGACACCGACGCCGCACCGCACGCCCATCTGGCCACGCGGCCGGCGAAGCCGGGCTGCTGCTGAGGAGCAATTCTGTCGGTCCACCCCTCTAGTGTTCGCAGTGCAGGACACGGTCGACGGGGGGACGGACGGATGGGAAGCGCAGACGGTAGGGCCAGTTCAGACGGGAGGGCCAGTTCAGACGGGAGGGCGCCGAAAGCCCACGAGTCTTGGCCGCAGTATCTTCGCCGCATCAGCGGCGGGCTTACTCAGGCCCAGATCGCCGAGCGGATCGGAATCGGGCGGCTGTCGGTGTGCAACTGGCTGCTGGGAAAGACTCAGCCCAAGGCCGAGACGGTGATCAGCGTGGCCCGCGCGTTCGGCCGATCGCCGGTTGAGGCGCTCGTGGTGGCGTCTTACCTGGGCAGTGACGAGATCGGCGACCCGATCGACATCCAGGTCTCACTGGAAAACGTCCTGGGCGACATGCTGGCCGCCGAGGTCCATCGCCGGCTGGCCCGGCTGGACACCCTGGCTGGAGCTACGAACTGAGCGAGCCCAACCGCCCGCCGGGACGAGATCACCGGGTTGGAAACCGTCGCTTCCCGAGTCCATGAATCCGATTTGGTGGGCGCGGAGGGTTTCGAACCCCCGACCGCTGGTGTGTAAAACCAGAGCTCTACCACTGAGCTACACGCCCGTGCCACGAGCAGCGCTTGATGCCCGTGCCCGCGCAGGTTACCCGCCCTCCGGGCGGGTTGGGAAATTGCGATTCAGCCCTTCAGCGTCGCCAGCGCGTCGGTCCACACCTTCTGGTCGCGGGCCTCACCGGGTTCCTTGCACTCGGCGAAGCGGATCACCCCGGACCTGTCGATCACGAAGGTTCCACGGTTTGCGAAACCGGCTACCGAGTTGAACACCCCGTAAGCCTGGGCCACCTCACCGTGCGGCCAGAAGTCGGACAGCACCGGGAAGGTGAACCCGCTCTCGGTGGCCCAGATCTTGTGCGTCGGGGACGGCCCCACCGACACCGCAAGGGTGGCGGTGTCGTCGTTGTCGTAGGCCGAGAGGTTGTCCCGCACCTCGTCGAGCTCACCCTGGCAGATGCCGGTGAACGCCAGCGGGAAGAAGACCAGCAGCACGTTCTTGCGGCCGCGGAAGTCACTCAGCGTGACCGGTTGCCCGTTCTGGTCCTTGAGGGTGAAGTCCGGCGCCTCGGCCCCGACCTCCAGCGTCATGAGTGCCTCCCTGCAGCCTTGGACTTGGGTTGCACCAGGCGACTTCCGATCCAGTCGCCCAGGTTGGCCGACGAGGTCTGCATCAGCCCGGCGGTGGGAGCCGCCTCGGCGATATCGGCCGGCACGACGTGGCCGGGCTTACCCGTCTTGGGTGTCAGAACCCAGATGATCCCGTCCTCGGCCAGTGGCGTGATGGCATCCATCAAGCGATCCACCAGATCCCCGTCGCTGTCGCGCCACCAGAGCAGCACCACATCGACGACCTCGTCGGCGTCCTCGTCGAGAAGGTCGCTGCCGCAGGCCTCCTCGATGTCAGCGCGAATGTCGTCGTCGGAGTCGTCGTCCCAGCCCAACTCCTGGACGATCTGATCGTGGTGGATGTCCAGCCTCTGGGCGTAATTCCGCCCGCCGTCACCCGCGGCGACCACCGTCTCGGACCTCCTCCTGTGTCGACCGCCTGTCGTGCGCCTATCGTGCCACGCCAGGCCCCGGACCTTCTCCTCGCGGTCGGTTTAGCGACCCTGAAATCAGCGGTAAGTGTCGTCGCAGAGCCTGAGCGCTTCGGCGCGGGCGTCGTTGAGTTCACCGATGACCGTGTTGAACTCCGAGGGCGGCGCCTGATCGACGATCGCCTCGGCGGTGGCCGAGGCACCGTCGATCCAGGCCTGGAACGCATCCCGCAATTCGCCGGGCACCTCGTCGCCGATGCTGTTCTCCACCGCGTCGGCACTCTGGTCGAGCGCGTCGACGGCCGGCCCCTCCGTGGTGCCGACGTTGCCGCTCTCCTCGTTGAACGCGTCGACGTAGTTGTTGACGGCGTCGATGGCGTCGGCGCTGGTGATCGACAACGTCTCGCAGGCGGTGTGGATCGCCTCGGTGGTGATCGCGGCCTGCCGTTCGCTCTCCCGGGCACTAGAACTGGCTGCGGACTGCGACGACGACAGCGACACCGAGGTGCGGTAAGCGGGGGCTTCCGCGGCGTTCACGGCGGCGTCGCCGTCGGTGACGGTGGTGCACCCCACCACGCTCATGCAGACCGCCGCCGCGCCCCCGGCCAGCAGTCCGGCGACCCGCCCCCTGCCCGCACTTCCGCTTAGCACGCTCGCAGACGTTACCGGGTTGAGGCCCGGATCGGCGCGCGGCACCAACTCCGCGTCGCAAGCGGCCCGAGTGCGGCACGATAGGACGAGTACCCAGCACCTACTCCCACACCCACCGAGGAGCGGAAGTGACGAGTGAGTTCGCGCGCGATCAACGGAGCCAGGGCTCCGGGAGTTCCAACGGATCCGATCGGGTTCGGGTGATCCGCGAGGGCGTGGCCTCGTATCTGCCGGATATCGACCCCGAGGAGACCTCCGAGTGGCTGGAGTCCTTCGATGACCTACTGTCGCGATCCGGTCCGGCCCGCGCCCGCTACCTCATGCTGCGCCTGCTCGAGCGTGCCGGCGAGCAGCGGGTAGCGATACCGGCGCTGACGTCGACGGACTACGTCAACACCATCCCGACCGAACTGGAACCCTGGTTCCCCGGCGACGAGGACGTCGAGCGCCGCTACCGGCGCTGGATCCGGTGGAACGCCGCGATCATGGTGCATCGGGCCCAGCGGCCCGGAGTCGGTGTCGGCGGGCACATCTCCACCTACGCCTCCTCGGCGGCGCTCTACGAGGTCGGCTTCAACCACTTCTTCCGCGGCAAGTCCCACCCCGGTGGCGGGGACCAGGTGTTCATCCAGGGTCACGCCTCCCCCGGCATCTACGCGCGGGCCTTCCTGGAGGGCCGGTTGTCGGCCGACAAGCTCGACGGTTTCCGCCAGGAGCACAGCCACCCCGGCGGCGGCCTGCCGTCGTACCCGCACCCCCGTCTGATGCCGGACTTCTGGGAGTTCCCGACGGTGTCGATGGGGCTGGGGCCGATGAACGCCATCTACCAGGCGCGGGTCAACCACTACCTGCACGATCGCGGTATCAAGGACACCTCGGACCAGCACGTATGGGCCTTCCTCGGCGACGGCGAGATGGACGAGCCGGAGAGCCGCGGGCTGGTCCAGGTGGCGGCCAACGAGGCGCTGGACAATCTGACCTTCGTCATCAACTGCAACCTGCAACGCCTCGACGGGCCGGTCCGCGGCAACGGCAAGATCATCCAGGAGCTCGAGTCGTTCTTCCGCGGGGCCGGCTGGAACGTCATCAAGGTGGTCTGGGGACGCGAGTGGGACGCCCTGCTGCACGCGGACAAGGACGGCGCGCTGGTGAACCTGATGAACCGCACGCCCGACGGGGACTTCCAGACCTACAAGGCCAACGACGGCGCCTATGTGCGCGAACACTTCTTCGGCCGCGATCCGCGCACCAAGGCGCTGGTCACCCACATGAGCGACAGCGAGATCTGGAACCTCAAGCGCGGCGGCCACGACTACCGCAAGGTCTACGCCGCCTACCGCGCGGCGACCGAACATCAGGGCCAGCCGACGGTGATTCTGGCCAAGACCATCAAGGGCTACACCCTCGGCTCGCACTTCCAGGGCCGTAACGCCACCCACCAGATGAAGAAGTTCACCCTGCAGGATCTCAAGGACTTCCGCGACTTCATGCGGATCCCGGTCAGCGACGCCCAACTCGAGGAGAACCCCTACCTTCCCCCGTATTACCACCCGGGACCGGAATCCCCCGAGATCCGCTATCTGCTGGACCGGCGGACCGCCCTCGGCGGCTTCCTGCCGCAGCGTCGCACCACGTCCAAGGCGCTGGACCTGCCCCCGCGCGAGGTCTACAAGGCGCTCAAGACCGGCTCCGGCCACCAGGAGGTGGCCACCACGATGGCGACCGTACGGGTGTTCAAGGAGCTGCTGCGCGAGACCGGCGAGAACGGTGTGGGCCGTCGCATCGTGCCGATCATCCCCGACGAGGCGCGCACCTTCGGCATGGACTCGTGGTTCCCCACGCTGAAGATCTACAACCGCAACGGCCAGCTCTACACCGCGGTCGACGCCCAGCTCATGCTTGCCTACAAGGAGAGCCCGAAGGGCCAGATCCTGCACGAGGGCATCAACGAGGCCGGATCCACCGCCGCGTTCACCGCCGTCGGCACCTCCTACTCGACGCACAACCAGCCGATGATCCCGGTCTACATCTTCTATTCGATGTTCGGCTTCCAGCGCACCGGCGACAGCTTCTGGGCGGCCGCAGACCAGATGGCCCGCGGCTTCGTGCTGGGCGCTACCGCGGGACGCACCACGCTCACCGGCGAGGGCCTGCAGCACGCCGACGGGCACTCGCTGCTGCTGGCGTCGACCAACCCGGCGGTGGTGGCCTACGACCCGGCCTTCGCCTACGAGATCGCTTACATCATCGAAAGCGGCCTGGCCCGGATGTTCGGGGAGCACCCGGAGAACGTCTACTTCTACATCACCATCTACAACGAGCCCTACGCCCAGCCGGCCGAACCCGACAACCTCGACGTCGAGGCCCTGCTGCGCGGGATGTACCGGTACCGGGCGGCCGGCGAGAAGCGCAGCAACACCGCGCAGATCCTGGCCTCCGGGGTGGCCATGCCCGACGCACTACGCGCCGCGGAGATGCTGGCGCAGCGCTGGGACGTCGCCGCCGACGTCTGGTCGGTGACGAGCTGGAACGAGATGCACCGCGACGGCCTAGAGGTGCAGAAGCAACTCCTGCGCCATCCCGAACGCCCGGCGCCGACCCCCTTCGTCACCGAGCAGCTGGCCAGGACCTCCGGCCCGGTGGTCGCGGTGAGCGACTGGATGCGCGCCGTCCCCGAGCAGATCCGCCCCTGGGTGCCGGGCACCTACGTCACCCTCGGCACCGACGGGTTCGGCTTCTCCGACACCCGGCCCGCGGCCCGGCGCTACTTCAACACCGACGCCGAGTCGGTGGTCGTCGCCGTGCTCGAGGCGCTGGCCCGCGACGGCGAGATCGACCCGTCGGTGGCGGTCGCGGCCGCCCGGGAGTATCGGATCGACGACGTGCTGGCCGCCCCGGAGCAGACCTCGGACCCGGGCGTCGCCTAACGGCGTGCGTCGAGTGAGGAGCCACGCAGGTCGCTACTCGCGATTCGGCTGCGAGACTCCTCACTCAACGCGCGGGTCGACCCGGGTAGTTTTCTAGGCATGCCGGACGGTCCGCCCAGTGAGTTGCCCAGCTCACCGCTGGGATTGCTGGCCGACGTGCCGGACTCGACGTTGCGCCGCCTCAAGGGCTATTCGGGCCGGCTGGCCACCGAGGCCGTCCAGGCCATGCAGCAGCGGCTGCCGTTCTTCGCCGACCTCGAAGCCTCCCAGCGGGCCAGCGTGCAACTCGTGGTGCAGGCCGCGGTGGTCAACTTCGCCGAGTGGATGCGCAATCCGACCAGCGACGTCGGCTACACCGCCCAGGCATTCGAACTGGTGCCGCAGAACCTGACCCGCAAGATCGCCCTGGCCCAGACGGTCGACATGGTCCGGGTGACGATGGAGTTCTTCGAAGAGGTCGTCCCTATGGTGGCCCGCAACTCCGAGCAGCTCACCGCCCTGACGATCGGGATTCTCAAGTACAGCCGCAACCTCGCCTTCGCCGCGGCCAGCGCCTACGCCGATGCCGCCGAGGCGCGCGGGTCCTGGGACAGCCGGATGGAGGCCAGCGTGGTCGACGCCGTGGTCCGCGGCGATACCGGCCCGGAGTTGCTGTCGCGGGCGGCCGCGCTGAACTGGGACACCACCGCGCCCGCGACGGTGGTGGTGGGAACGCCGCGGCCCGGCCGGGAGGAACTCGCCGGGGAAGACGTCCGCGACATCGCCCTGCGGCACGACCGCGCCGCCCTGGCCGACGTGCACGGCACCTGGCTGATCGCGATCATCTCCGGTCCGCTGACTCCGACCGACCGCTTCTTCAACGAGTTGCTCACCGCCTTCTCCGAGGGCCCGGTGGTGATCGGCCCGACCGCCCCGATGCTCACCGCGGCCTACCTCAGCGCCGCCGAGGCGATCTCGGGGATGAACGCGGTGTCCGGATGGAGCGGGGCGCCGCGTCCGGTGCCGGCCCGCGAGCTGCTGCCGGAACGGGCGCTGCTGGGCGACACCTCGGCGCTGGCCGCCCTCCACAACGACGTCACCCGACCGCTGACCGACGCCGGGCCGGCGTTGTCGGAGACCCTCGACGCCTACCTCGACAGCGGCGGCGCGATTGAGGCCTGCGCCCGGAAACTGTTCGTTCATCCAAATACCGTCCGTTATCGACTGAAACGGATCGCCGACTTCACCGGCCGCGACCCGACCGTGCCGCGCGACGCCTACGTCTTGCGGGTCGCCGCGACGGTGGGTCGTCTGGGCTACCTGGGCGCTTCGGCCGGCACACCCCAGACCAGTGCAAACGCCCCGGTGGCACAATTCACACCCCCGCTGGTGGGGCTGGGTCGCGAGGACTAGATCGCGGAAACATATCGCTGACGTCGCATCCCCGGACGCTTTTGTAGGTTTTCTACAAAAACCTAAGACAAGGTTCATAAACCTTTACACCCCGCAAATCCCGATTGCCAGTGTTCTCTTAGAGACGTGATTGCGTTGCTCGCGCCCGGACAGGGCTCCCAGACTCCCGGCATGCTCGCCGAGTGGCTGGCGCTGCCCGGTGCCGCCGATCGTGTCGCGGGCTGGTCGGACATCAGCGGCCTGGATCTGGCCGTGCTGGGCACCACCGCCACGGCCGAGGAGATCACCGACACCGCGGTGACCCAGCCCCTGGTGGTGGCCACCACCCTGCTGGCCCACGAGGAGCTGACCCGGCGCGGCCTGCCCGCACAGACCGTCGTCGCCGGCCATTCGGTCGGCGAGATCTCGGCCTACGCCATCGCCGGTGTGATCTCCGCCGACGACGCAGTCCGCCTGGCAGCGGTCCGCGGATCGGAAATGGCCAAGGCCTGCGCGCTCGAGCCCACCGGCATGTCGGCGGTGCTCGGCGGGGACGAGGACGAGGTCCTGGCCCGGCTTGAGGCCCTCGAACTGATCCCGGCCAACCGCAACGCGGCGGGACAGATCGTCGCCGCCGGCGCGATCGCCGCGCTGGAGAAACTGGCCGAGGACCCGCCCGCCAAGGCCCGGGTGCGCCAACTGGCCACCGCCGGGGCCTTCCACACCCATTTCATGGGCTCCGCCCTCGACGGCTACGCCGCCGCCGCGGCCGAGGTGAGCGCCGGCGAGCCCACCACCACGCTGCTGTCGAACGTCGACGGCCGGCCGGTGGCGTCGGCCGCCGACGCGATGGACAAACTCGTCGCGCAGCTGACCCGACCGGTGCGCTGGGATCTGTGCATGCGGACCATCGGCGAGCTGGGCACCACCGCGATCGTCGAGTTCCCGCCCGCCGGCACTCTGACCGGTATCGCCAAACGCGAACTTCGGGGCGTCGCGACGCACGCCGTCAAGACACCCGCAGATCTGGACGGACTGACCGGCATCTAGGTCAGCGGCCAGGACAACCAGATAGATCGAACCTCAAGAAAGAAAACAAAGGAAGGGAGCACACAGTGCCCGCCAGTCAGGATGAAATCATCGCCGGTCTCGCCGAGA
>JAGQTQ010000139.1 GCA_020438905.1 Mycobacterium sp. | reverse complement strand
ACATCCGGATCTTCGAGTTGACTCCGCGCTGATCGGGATTGCGCCACCGGCGCGCGCGTTTCCGTCAACCGAATTTCTTCTCTCCGGCCAGCCATGTCTCGCTCACGGTGATAGCACTGATCTTGTCGGGGTCTGTGGTGTGCGGATCCTCCTCGAGGAGGGTCAGATCCGCTTCCTTGCCCGTCTCCAGGGTGCCGAGCGCCTCGCCCAGACCGATCTGCCGCGCCGCGTAGCTGGTGACGCCGCGCAAAGCCGCATCGACGGTCAGCCTCAGATCGGGGCCGAGTACGGAGTCGTCCGTCATGCAGCGGCGGGTGACGGCGGTCTGCACGAGGCGCAGCGGATTCGGCGGCAGGCCCGAGGCCGGATTGTCGGAGTGCATCGAGTACCCGATACCCAGTTCGGCGGCCGCGCCGATAGGCACCATGAACTCGGCGCGCGCCGGCCCGAAGATCTTGTCCCGGTAGGCCTGTCCGTAGAGGTAGATGAAATCGGACATGAAGGTCGGTTCGCAGCCGAGTCTCTTCATGCGCTCGATCTGGTCCCGGCGCGCCATCGTGGCGTGCTCGACGCGATTGAGCCCTGACGGGGGGTTCTCGCCGTAGACGGTCTCGATGGCATCGAGGTACTCATCGACGGCCGCGTCGCCCTGGCAGTGGCTCAGGATCGTCCACCCGGCATCTTTGACCCCCTGGCAGAGCTGCACCATCTGGGACTGGGTGTAGCTCTGTGTCCCCCGGCTGTCGCTGTTCAGGTAGGGCTGAGTCTGCGCGGCCGTCTCCGCCTGGTTCGACCCGTCGGCCCACAACTTCATGCCGAACAGCGAGAATCGGCTGTTCGGAATCCGGCGCGCCAGGTGCGACGGTCCGAGTGCGGTGAAGTTCCTGCTCGCCTCGAGCATGTCCGTGCTGAAACTCGCGCTCAGCCGGACCGGCAACGAGTTGGACAGATCGGCGAGCATTCCCACCCACTCGGGTTTGACCGTCCCGGGCTCGTGCAGTGCGGTCAGCCCCGCCGCGGCGGCCGTGCCCGCGTAGGTCCGCACCGCCTTCGCCAGCGAGGCGGGGGTGGGCTTGGGTACGGCGATGTCCAGGAATCGCAGCAGAGCCGGCTGGTTGTAGATCAGTCCGTTGAACCTGCCGTCGGCGTCACGTCCGAAATATCCCCCGCCCGGCAACATTCCGGTGTCCGGCGCAATACCGGCCCGCTCGAAGGCCACCGAGTTGGCCGCACCCACATGGCCGTTGACGTATTGCACGAAGATCGGCCTGGTGTTGGAGACGGCGTCGAGTTCGGTCATCGACCAGTCGCCGCCCTGCAGCAGGTTGTCGTAGAAACCGAAGGTCAGCCACTCCCCGTCCGGCGTCTTGGCGACCTGGGTTCGCATGGCCGAGAGCGCGTCGGATTTGGTCTTGTAGGTGGCGAAGCCGATGTTGATCAGCAGCGAATCGAAAAGACTGCTCAGTACGGTGTGGTTGTGCGGATCGATCAGCCCGGGCAGCAGGGTGCGTCCCTGAAGGTCGACGAGACGGGTCGAGGAATCGGCCTGCGCCATCACCTCCTCTGTGCTGCCGACCCCCTGGATCTTGCCGCCGCGCAGGGCGATCGCCTCGGCGCGGGGATGACCCGGAGTCATCGGGTAGATGGGCCCGTTGCGAAAAACGACATCGGGCGCGGCGGCGGGGTCTGGGGTGGAACCGGCGCTGCCATCGCCGCGGTCATCGACGCCACACCCGGCGACAAGGGCGCCGGAGTAGGCGAGAAATCGTCGCCGGCGGTTTCCGCTCAGCCGCGCGGTAAGACTCTCGACGACGGCTGATCGACTGCACCAGACGCACACGGGCGCTCCTCGTGGTTCGAATGGTTGGTCAGTGGGCAACTCACGGCGCCACGAAATGTACTGCGCGTCAGCCGCGCGAGCGCACCAGTTCCAGGACGTCGGCCCCGAACTGCTCCAACTTGCGCGCACCTATGCCCGGGATGGCCACCAGCGCGGTGTCGTCGGCGGGCAGCGATTCGGCGATGGCGATCAGGGTGTTATCGGTGAACACCACATACGCCGGGACGTTGAGCTCCCGCGCGGTGGCCAGCCGCCATTCCTTGAGCCGGGCCAGCAGATCCTCGTCGATGTCGACCGAACAGGTCTCGCAGCGACGCAACATGATCGAGGCCGGGGTGGTGAGCAACTCGTTGCACACCCGGCAGCGCGGGGTCGCCCCACGCTGGCGGCGCGGCTTGGACGGCCCGGACGGGGAAGCCTCGACACGGGTCTGCGGGGCGATGCCGTTGAGGAAGCGGGACGGCTTACGGGTCTGCCGGCCGCCCGGCGCGCGGGCCGCCGCCCAGCTGAGCTCGAGATGCTTCCGGGCGCGGGTCACGCCGACGTAGAGCAGCCGCCGCTCCTCCTCGACGGCCTCGCTGTCCGGGCCGTGGGCCAGGGCGTGGCTGATCGGCAGGGTGCCGTCGGCCAGGCCGACCAGGAACACCGCGTCCCACTCCAGGCCCTTGGCGGCGTGCAGCGAGGCCAGCGTCACCCCCTGCACCGTCGGCGGGTGGCGGGCATCGGCGCGCACCCGCAGTTCGGCGACCAGCGCCGCCAGATCCAGGTCCGGGCGGGCGGCGACCTCTTCGTCGACCAGTTCGGCCAGTGCGCTCAACGCCTCCCAGCGCTCCCGGGCCTTGGCGCCCGTCGGCGCCTCGGGTGTGAGCCCCAGCGGTTCGAGCAGGCCGCGCACAACTTCCGCCAATTCCCCTTCCACTCCCCTGTCGGCCGCACGCTGCAGCGCCACCAGCGACTGGCGGATCTCCTGGCGGGCGAAGAAACCCTCACCGCCGCGCACCTGGAAGGGCACGCCGAACTCGGTCAGCGCCTCCTCGTAGACCTCGGACTGGGCGTTGATCCGGTAGAGGACGGCGATCTCGGCCGCCGGGGTTCCGGCGTCGATGAGCGCGCTCACCGAGCGGGCGACGGCGGCGGCTTCGGCGGCCTCGTCGGGGTGGTCGCGGAACACCGGCTCCGGACCGGGCGGCTGCTGACCGATGAGGTGCAGCCGAGAGCCGGCCATCCGGCCGCGCGCAGCGCCGATCACCCGGTTGGCCAGCGAGACGACCTGCGGAGTGGAGCGGTAGTCACGCTCGAGACGGACCACGGTCGCATCCGGGAAGGTGCGGGAGAAGTCCAGCAGGTAGCGCGGGGAGGCCCCGGTGAACGAGTAGATGGTCTGGTTGGCGTCGCCGACGACGGTGAGGTCGTCGCGATCGCCGAGCCAGGCCTGCAGCACCCGCTGCTGCAGCGGGGTCACGTCCTGGTACTCATCGACGACGAAGCAGCGGTAGCGGTCGCGAAACTCCGCGGCCACCGCCGGGTCGTTCTCAATGGCTGCGGCGGTGTGCAGCAGCAGGTCGTCGAAGTCCAGCAGTGCGACCCCGTCGCGGTCGGCCTTGAGTTTCTCGTAGCCGGCGTAGACCGCGGCCACCTTGGCCGCGTCCAGCGGGATGTCGCGGGATGACTTCGCGACCGCGGCACCATAGGTCTCGGGGGTGATCAGCGAGGCTTTGGCCCACTCGATCTCACCGGCGAGATCGCGCACGTCATCGGTGCTGACCTGCAGCCGGGCCCGGTTGGCGGCCTGGGCCACCACGGCGAACTTCTTGTCCAGCAGCTGCCAGGAGGTGTCGCCGACCACCCGGGGCCAGAAGTAGTGCAGCTGGCGCCGCGCCGCCGCGTGGAAGGTCAACGCTTGCACACCGCCGACGTCCATGGCGCGCAACCGGCTGCGCATCTCACCGGCCGCCCGCGAGGTGAAGGTGACCGCCAGCACCTGTCCCGCCGCGACGTGACCGTTGGCGACCAGGTGTGCGATGCGGTGGGTGATGGTGCGGGTTTTGCCGGTACCGGCCCCGGCCAGCACGCACAGCGGCCCGCGGGCGGCCAGCACGGCTTCGCGCTGTTCGTCGTCGAGCCCCGCCATGGCCTCCATCTTGGCAGCCCTTGCCGACAGTCCCGAGCGGCGGGCGGTGCCGGCGATTGCTAAGTTCAACGCCCATGAGCGACTCCGAGCTGATCATGTACAGCACCGTGTGGTGCGGCTACTGCCGTCGGCTCAAAACCATGCTGAAGTCCGA
>JAGQTQ010000138.1 GCA_020438905.1 Mycobacterium sp. | reverse complement strand
CCAGCGTCCGGGCGATTCCGGCGACGCTGATGATCGACAACCGGATCGTCATCAACAACCACCTCAAGCGCACCCGCGGCGGCAAGATCTCCTTCACCCACCTGCTGGGGTACGCCATCGTTCAGGCGATCAAGAAGTTCCCGAACATGAACCGGCACTTCGCCGAGATCGACGGCAAGCCCAACAGCGTCACGCCGGCCCACACAAATTTGGGCCTGGCCATCGACCTGCCCGGCAAGGACGGCAAGCGCTCGCTGGTGGTCGCGGCCATCAAGGGCTGCGAGGCCATGCAGTTCGCCGAGTTCGTCGCGGCCTACGAGGACATCGTGCGGCGGGCCCGCGACGGAAAGCTCACCGCTGAGGACTTCTCCGGGGTGACGATCTCACTGACCAACCCCGGCACCATCGGCACCGTCCACTCGGTGCCGAGGCTGATGGCCGGGCAGGGCGCGATCATCGGGGCCGGCGCCATGGAATACCCGGCCGAGTTCCAGGGTGCCAGCGAAGAGCGCATCGCCGAACTCGGTGTCGGCAAGCTCATCACCCTGACGTCCACCTATGACCACCGGATCATCCAGGGCGCGGAATCCGGCGACTTCCTGCGCACCATCCACACCCTGCTGCTCGACGACGACTTCTGGGACACGATCTTCTTCGACCTGGGCATCCCGTACGAGCCGGTGCGCTGGCGGACCGACAACCCGGACTCGATCGTCGACAAGAACGCCCGCGTCATCGAACTGATCGCCGCCTACCGCAACCGCGGCCACCTGATGGCCGATATCGACCCGCTGCGGCTGGACAAGAACCGGTTCCGCATGCACCCCGACCTCGACGTGCTCACCCACGGCCTGACGCTGTGGGATCTGGACCGGGTGTTCAAGGTCGACGGGTTCGCGGGCAAGAAGTACAAGAAGCTGCGCGACGTGCTCTCGGTGCTGCGCGACGCCTACTGCCGGCACGTCGGCGTGGAGTACACCCACATCCTCGAACCCGAGCAGCAGAAGTGGCTGGAAGAGCGCATCGAGGTCCGCCACGACAAGCCGACGGTGGCCCAGCAGAAGTACATCGTCTCCAAGCTCAACGCCGCCGAGGCGTTCGAAACCTTCCTGCAGACCAAATACGTGGGTCAGAAGCGGTTCTCACTGGAGGGCGCGGAGTCGGTCATCCCGATGATGGACGCCGTGATCGACCAGTCCGCCGAACACGGCCTCGACGAGGTCGTCATCGGCATGCCGCACCGCGGCCGACTCAACGTGCTGGCCAACATCGTCGGCAAGCCGTACTCGCAGATCTTCAGCGAGTTCGAGGGCAACCTCAACCCCTCGCAGGCGCACGGCTCCGGTGACGTGAAGTACCACCTGGGGGCCAGCGGCAACTACATCCAGATGTTCGGCGACAACGACATCGAGGTGTCGCTGGTGGCCAACCCCTCGCACCTGGAGGCCGTCGACCCGGTGCTCGAGGGTCTGGTGCGCGCCAAGCAGGACCTCGTCGACGGCATCGGCCCCGACGGGACACCGCGGGAGTTCACCATCGTTCCGCTGATGCTGCACGGCGACGCCGCCTTCGCCGGCCAGGGCGTGGTGGCCGAGACGCTGAACCTGGCGCTACTCAAGGGCTACCGCACCGGCGGCACCATCCACATCGTGGTCAACAACCAGATCGGGTTCACCACCGCACCGGAGTACTCCCGCTCGGCGGAGTACTGCACCGACGTCGCGAAGATGGTCGGTGCGCCGATCTTCCACGTCAACGGCGACGATCCGGAGGCCTGCGTCTGGGTGGCCCGGCTGGCGGTGGACTTCCGGGAGAAGTTCCACAAGGACGTCGTCATCGACATGCTCTGCTACCGCCGCCGGGGCCACAACGAGGGCGACGACCCGTCGATGACCAACCCGGCGATGTACGACGTGATCGACACCAAGCGCGGGGTGCGCAAGAGCTACACCGAAGCGCTGATCGGCCGCGGCGACATCTCGATGAAGGAGGCCGAGGACGCCCTGCGCGACTACCAGGGCCAACTCGAGCAGGTCTTCAACGAGGTGCGCGAACTGGAAAAGCACGCGGCCGAGCCGAGCGAGTCGGTGGAGACCGCGCAGATGATCCCGCGCGGGATGACCACCGCGGTGGACAAGGCCCTGCTCGCCCGCATCGGCGACGCATACCTGACCCTGCCGGAGGGTTTCACCGCACACCCGCGGGTCAAGCCGGTGCTGGCCAAGCGCCGGGAGATGGCCTACGAGGGCAAGGTGGACTGGGCCTTCGCCGAGCTGCTGGCACTGGGCAGCTTCCTCTCCGAGGGCAAGCTGATCCGGATGTCGGGCCAGGACACCAAGCGCGGGACGTTCACCCAGCGCCATGCCGTGTTGATCGACCCGACCAACGGCGCCGAGTTCACCCCGCTGGACCTGCTCACCCTAAACCCGGACGGAACCCCCAACGGCGGGCGTTTCCTGATCTACGACTCGCCGCTGTCGGAGTACGCCGCCGTCGGCTTCGAATACGGCTACTCGGTGGGCAACCCCGACGCGCTGGTGCTGTGGGAAGCCCAGTTCGGCGACTTCGTCAACGGGGCGCAGTCGATCATCGACGAGTTCATCAGCTCCGG
>JAGQTQ010000137.1:3822-4720 GCA_020438905.1 Mycobacterium sp. | reverse complement strand
GCGGCTGGGCCCGCCACGGCGGCGGTGCCTTCTCCGGTAAGGACCCGTCCAAAGTGGACCGTTCGGCGGCCTATGCGATGCGCTGGGTGGCCAAGAACGTCGTCGCGGCGGGACTGGCCGAGCGGGTCGAGGTTCAGGTGGCCTACGCGATCGGTAAGGCGGCCCCGGTCGGGTTGTTCGTCGAGACATTCGGCACCGAGACCGTCGACCCGGCCCGCATCGAGAAGGCCATCACCGCTGTGTTCGACCTGCGGCCCGGCGCGATCGTCCGCGACCTGGACCTGCTGCGCCCGATCTACGCCCCGACCGCCGCCTACGGCCACTTCGGCCGCACCGACGTCGATCTGCCGTGGGAGCGGACCGACAAGGTCGAGGATCTGAAGAACTCGGTGTAGGTCGCTGCCGAGCAGACGGAAAAGCCCCGCGACACTCCGTGTCTGCGGGGCTTTTCCGTCTGTTCAGCGGGTTAGCCGACGAACTGGTCGAACGCCCACTGGAACTGAGCGGGGACGACCTGCACGCCACACTGCTTCTGCAGCGAGCCCAGCGGGGCCAGGATCGACTTGAAGTCGGCGTACTCCTGCGGGTTGCTCGAGGCGTAGTCGCTGATCGTCTGCGCGGCCTCCTGACGGGGCTGCAGGGCGGCGGTCATGAGCATCTTGTTACCCGCCGGGTGGGAGTCCATGTAGGCCTGCGCCTGCTGGGTGATCGAGGAGACCTGGCTGTCCACCGCGGCGGGGCTGCAGTCGGGGGCCGCCGAGGCGATGGGCGCGGCCAGGCCGGCCAGGGCGAAGCCGGCAATCATGGTGCCGGTGACGATGCGTCGGGTTGTCATAAGTCTGTGTTCCTCCGGAATGCGACGTTTTGTCTGTCGTTTGATCTCATTGTGTCTTGTCGT
>JAGQTQ010000137.1:0-3703 GCA_020438905.1 Mycobacterium sp. | reverse complement strand
CCGAGTAGCCGAGATAGCCGTGCACCAGGGTTTCGGCGTTGTGCAGTTCCACCTCGACACCGGCCTGGGACAGCAACTCCGCGTAGCGGGCGCCGTCGTCGCGTAGCAGGTCATGGCCCGCAATCGCGATGTAGGCCGGCGCCAGGCCGGAGAGATCCTCGGCGCGCCCCGGGGCCAAGTCGGCCGGCGGTTCGGAGGGATCCAGGTGCCCGGCATACCAGACCGTGAACGCCGCGATGGCGGCGTGATCGAGTACCGGAGCATCGGCGTTCTCGGCGAAGGAGGGCAGTGAGGTATCCCACATCGTCGAGGGGTACCAGAGCAGCTGGAATGTCACCGCCGGGCCGGTTCCGGAGCGCACCCGGTCGCGGGACCGTTGGGCGACGACCGCGGCCAGCGTCCCGCCCGCCGAATCGCCCGCCACCGCCAGCCGCGAGCCGTCCGCACCGAACCGGCCGGCATTGTCGGCCACCCAGCAGGTGGCCGCCCATGCGTCCTCGACCGCCGCCGGGTAGGGGTGTTCGGGAGCAAGTCGATAATCCACCGAGACCACCACGCAGCGGGCGCCGACGGCGTGTTCGCGGGCGGTGGCGTCGTGGGTGTCCAGATCGCCGAAGGCGAATCCGCCGCCGTGGAAGAACATGGTCACCGGGAGCGGCCCGGAGTCGGTGCCTGGGTCGCCGGACGCTGCCGGCGGCCAGTAGACCCGCAGCGGGATCGGACCCCCCGGACCGTCGATCACGTGATCCTGCACCCGAAGGTCGGGATGCAGCGGCCGGCGCGGCAGTTCGCGCAAGCGCCGGCGGCCCTCCTCGACCCCCGCGTCGACGGTCAACCTGAAGGGCAGCGCTTCGAGAACCTTCTGCAGGACTGCGTCAACCGGTGGTCTACGGGTGGGCTCGGCCATGGTCACACGGTACGCAGCGCTCTTCCAGCGCAGCGATGACGTCCGGGGCGAGCAGTCCGGCCGGTGGGTGTGGGTAGTCCGGGCGCGGTGTTGTCGGAGTCGATGAACGTCACCACGGGGTTGCTGCAAATCATAGGGGTTCCAGCGGGAAACAACGGCGGTCCGGCTTTGACGAAATTGATCAGCTGCTCAGCAGTAAGCCGAGGCTGGCGGGGTCGGAACGGAGTACGCGTTTTGTCGGTACCCGTCCCTACATTGAGGTCAGCCGTGCAACACAGGCGGCCCGCACCGGTGCACACACACTGATAAACGGTGCACCCACACTGATGAACACAGTGATAGACAGGGGGAAACCACCATGACCGATGCCGACAAGACGCTGATCGCGGCTCTGCTGGACCGCTCCGGGTCGATGCAGTCGATCGCCGACGATATGCGCGGCGGGTTCGACGCCTACATCGCCGGGGAGGCCGGACAGTCCGGCACCACGCTGGTGACGCTGGCCCAGTTCGACGACCGTTATGACGTGGTCTACCGGGACCAGCCGATCCAGACCGTGCCGCCGCTGACGCTGGAACCGCGCGGCTGCACCGCGCTGCTGGATGCCCTCGGCCGGTTCATCACCGAGGTGGGCGCCGGCCTGGCCGCGATGCCGGAGCACGATCGGCCCGGAGACGTCACCGTCGTGGTGATCACCGACGGCATGGAGAACGCCAGCACCGAGTGGACCATCGAGGCCGTGCGGGCCCTGATCGGCCAGCAGGAGACGGTGTACGGATGGGACTTCGTCTTCCTCGGCGCCAATATGGACGCCGTCGAGGTCGGCACCGGCCTCGGCTTCGCCGCGGGCAAGTCGCTGACCTACGACGCCGACGCTGCCGGCGTGGGTGGGGCCTTTGCGGCCATGACGGCCTACAGCAGTCGGAAGCGGTCCCGGGGCGCGCAGCCGACCGCGTCGATAGCCTTCGATGAGGCCGAGCGCCGCGCGGCGCGCAAACAGACGTGACGACACCGGACGGGGGCAGGTGAGCACATCGGCTAGTCCCCCGAAGGGAGTCCGGCACGCCGCCGAACACGAACCCGTAGCCCGGGTACTGCCAATGCTCTCGGTGCCGCACCTGGATCGCGAGTTCGACTATCTGGTCTCGGCCGACCAGTCCGACGATGCGCAACCCGGCGTCAGGGTCCGGGTGCGATTCCACGGCCGGTTGGTGGATGCCTTCCTGCTGGAGCGTCGATCCGATACCGACCACGTCGGCCAGCTCGGGTGGCTGGACCGGGTGATCTCACCCGAGCCGGTGCTGACCCCTGAGGTGCGGCGACTGGTCGATGCGGTCGTCGCCCGCTACGCCGGCACCCGCCCCGACGTGCTGCGGCTGGCCATCCCGCCGCGGCACGCCGGGGCCGAGAAGAGCCGGCGCGGCGCGCCGCTGCTGCCGGTCATGCAGCCCGTCGACTCCGCCGGATGGGCCCGTTACGGCCGCGGCGAGCAGTTCCTGGAGGCTCTGGGTGCGGGCCGTGCCGCCCGCGCGGTGTGGCAGGCGCTGCCGGGGGAACGCTGGTGCGATCGGCTGGCGGAGGCGGCGGCCGCAGCGGTCGCCGGCGGCCAGGGGGTGCTGGCCGTGGTTCCGGACCAGCGCGACGTCGACGCGCTGTGGCAGGCGGCTACCGCCATGGTCGACGAGTCCGCCGTGGTGGCGCTGGCCGCCGGCCTCGGGCCGTCCGAGCGCTACCGGCGCTGGCTGGCGGTGCTACGCGGCGAGGCGCGGCTGGTGATCGGGACCCGCAGTGCGGTGTTCGCCCCGGTCGACCGGCTGGGCCTGGTGATTGTGTGGGACGACGGCGACGACACGCTGGCCGAGCCGCGCTCGCCCTATCCGCACGCCCGCGAGGTCGGCATGCTGCGTGCCCACCAGCTGCGCTGCGCGGCGATCGTCGGCGGTTTCGCGCGTACCGCGGAGGCCCAGGCTCTGGTCGGCAGCGGCTGGGCGCATGACCTGGTGGCACCACGGCCGGTCGTGCGGGCCAGCGCGCCGCGGGTCGTTGCGCTCGAGGACGGCGGGTACGCCGAGGAACGCGACCCGGCGGCGCGCACCGCACGGCTGCCGTCCGTGGCTCTGCGCGCCGCACGGGCCGCGCTCGACCGGGGCGCCCCGGTCCTGGTTCAGGTGCCCCGCCGCGGCTACCTGCCCTCGGTGGCCTGCGCGCGGTGCCGCACCATCGCCCGGTGTCGGCACTGCATGGGGCCGCTGTCGATGTCCGACCGCGACGCCGAGGGCGCGGTGTGCCGGTGGTGTGGTCGGATCGACGTCACCCCGCGGTGCCGCCGGTGCGGCTCCGAGGCGATCCGGGCGGTGGTGGTGGGGGCCCGCCGCACCGCTGAGGAACTGGGCCGGGCGTTCCCGGGACACCCGGTGATCACCTCGGCCGGCGACGCCGTCCATTCGGTGATCGCACCCGGACCGGCCCTGGTGGTGGCCACTCCCGGCGCCGAGCCGCATGCGCCCGACGGCTACGGCGCCGCGCTGCTGCTGGACAGCTGGTCATTGCTCGGCCGCCAGGATCTGCGCGCCGCCGAGGACACCCTGCGCCGATGGATGGGGGCCGCGGCGCAGGTGCATTCCCGGTCCGAGGGCGGGGTCGTCGCCGTCGTGGCGGAATCGGCCATCCCCACCGTCCAGGCACTGATCAAATGGGATCCGGTCGGCCACGCCGAGGCGGAGTTGGCGGCCCGGACCTCGGTCGGCCTGCCGCCGGCGGTTCACATGGCTGCCGTGGACGGGTCCGCCGGTGCGG
>JAGQTQ010000136.1 GCA_020438905.1 Mycobacterium sp. | reverse complement strand
GGTGGTGCCCGAGGTGTAGAGCAGAAACAGCGGCTGCTCGGCGTCGAAGGCCTCGGGAGTGTGCTCCGGGGATGCGTTCTGGACGGTCTCGTGCCACCAGAGGTCGCGGCCGTCGGTCCAGTCCACCTCGATGCCGGTGCGGCGAACCACCAGCACGTTACCCACCGAGGGCTGGTTGGCGACCGCCTCGTCGACGGCGGCCTTCAACGAGACCGCCTTTCCGCGCCGGTACTGCCCGTCGGTGGTGATTACCAGCTTGGCCTGGGCGTCCTCCACCCGGGCCCGCAGTGCCGATGCCGAGAAACCGCCGAAAACCACCGAGTGCATGATGCCCAGCCGCGCGCAGGCCAGCATGGCCACGATCGCCTCGGGAACCATCGGCATATAGATGGCCACTCGGTCGCCCGCGATCAGGCCGAGCTCGGTCAGCGTGTTGGCCGCCCTGCACACCTCGTCCTTGAGTTGGGCGTAGGTGATGGTCCGCTCGTCCCCGACCGGCTCGCCCTCCCAGTGGATGGCGACCCGGTCCCCGTTGCCGGCCTCGACATGGCGGTCGACGCAGTTGTAGGCGACATTGAGCCGGCCCCCGACGAACCACTTGGCGACCGGCGCCTCGGACCAGTCGAGCACCTCGTTGAACGGGGTGTCCCAGTGCAGCCGTTCGGCCTGTGCGGCCCAGAACGCCAGCCGGTCGGCCTCGGCGGCGTCGTAGAGATCCGCTGTCGCGTTGGCGGTGGCGGCGAATGCCGCAGACGGCGGGTAGTGGGTCGGAACGTCGGCGTGCTCCTCGGTCATAGGGGAAGCGTAGTCATTTCACACCCGCCTCGGAGGCCGGTCGCGGGCCCGGTTAGCGTGACGGCTCGTGAACAACGGTGGCCCGCGCGACCTGCTCGCGCCACTGCTGGACCTGCCCGGGGTGGCCGATGCGGCCGAGGCGGCGCGGGTGGCACTCGGCAAGGCTCACCGCCATCGCTCCAACCTGCGCAACTGGCCGGTGACGGCGGCGGAGTCGGCGGTCCGCGGTGCCAGGTCCTCTTCGGTGCTCGACGGCGGCGGGGTGGACCTCGGCGACGATTCCGGGCCGGATGATCCGGTATTGGCCGGTGCCTTGCGGGTCGGGCAGGCGCTCGAGGGCGGTGCCACCAGCATCGTCGGGGTGTGGCAGCGCGCTCCGCTGCAGGCCCTGGCGCGGCTGCACGCCCTCGCCGCCGCCGATCTCGTGGACGACGAGCGGCTCGGCCGGCCCCGCCAGCTTCCCGAGGTGGTGGCTCGCCTGGACCTCATGACCCGGCTGGTGACCGGAGCAAGTTCGGTTCCCGCGCCGCTGTTGGCGGCCGTCGGGCACGGCGAACTTCTGACCCTGGCGCCTTTCGGCAGCGCCGACGGCGTTGTCGCCCGCGGTGTTTCGCGGCTGGTCTCTATGGCGTCGGGCCTGGATCCGCACGGGCTCGGGGTGCCAGAGGTCTACTGGATGCGGAGGGCGGAGGAGTACCGCTCGGCGGCGGCGGCCTTCGCGACCGGCGAACCCGAGGGGGTCGGCGCGTGGGTCCTGCTGTGCTGCCGTGGGTTGGAAGACGGTGCGCGAGAGGCGCTCTCGATCGCCGAATCGGCTTCGGGCTGACGTTTTTCCCGCTGACAGTTGCTTTTTCGCTGAGATACGAAGCGGGCGGCGCTCCGAAACGTGTTCGGCTCGCCGCCCGCTAGCACGGTTATCGGGTTACCAAGCGTGCTGGGTGGGTTGTGTGGGTCGGCCTCGGCGATCTTGCGCCGCGCTTCGGATGCGACTCTGCCCAAAGAACCGCAAATCCGATCGCTCTGCTCAAGTACGCAGGCCCACAACACTTCTGCCATTCGCGGCGTGCTCCGCGTGGGTGCCCGTAACCGTGCTGGGACGCTTGGATCGGGAGATAAAACCTTCTCTTCCGGTCCTATCTTGGCCTTGCCAAGCTTCCGTGCCTCCATTTGTACTACGTGACGACCATCACAGCAAGGGGAAAACGGCAACAGATCGGACAATCTCAAAAAGTGAAGCGGCACAACGCCGATGAGGGCCGATGCCGAGCCCTCTGGCGCGCCGGGGCTATGCGCGGCGCCACCGTCGATCCGGCGCTGCCGGTCTTGTCGGGATCAAATAACACCGAGGTCATGGGGGGTGTCGCGAGCGTTCCGGGCTTCGGGGCTCGATCGGCGGAAAATGGCAGTTCAGGACACCTGACCGAGGCTGCAGGTTCACAGGAAAAACCTGGTTTTCAGTTTCGTGTTGCGCTTGCGCCGGACCGCGTCCGCGTGTGTATAGTGAGCATCACTCGGCTTATGCCGAGCATGCATCAGCCCGACCCCCCGGGGCTGATGTATGACGGCCCTCGCCTCCTCCCCCCCTGGCGAGGGTCGTCCCTTTTGTGGGCCAAGTAACTGTTGTGGGCCCAGTAAGTTGTGCACTTTTCCGGCCCCATCCACAGACGCTCGCAGGGTGACTCGCCCCGCCCGGGCGGCACGGTCAGGGTTGCGCCATGACTTCCACCCCGCCCACAGTCCTGACGGTGGTCGACGACGCCGAGTTGGCCGCGAGTGCCGAGCGCATCGTGGCGGCGGTCGGTGCGCGGGCGGTCAGGGCGCAGGCTCCGGGTCGGCAAAGCTGGCTGGCCGCTGCGGCCGTGGTGGTGGACGAGGCCGCGGCCCGCCGCTGCGTGGAGGCCGGCATGCCCCGCCGCGACGGGGTGGCGCTGATCGGTCCGGAACAGCCTGCGGGAACTGCGTGGTCGGCAGCGGTAGACGTTGGCGCTCAATGTGTTTGCGCGCTGCCCGCCCAGGAGTCCGAACTGATTCGTCACCTCGCCGAGAGCACCGAGTCCGCAGCCGTGGGAATCCGGCGCGGTCGGGTTATCGCGGTTGCCGCAGGGCCCGGCGGCGGCGGGGCATCGGTGTTCGCCGCCGCGCTGGGGCGGTGCGCGGGGGATGCCCTGCTGGTGGACCTCGACCCGTGCGGCGGCGGGATCGACCTGTTGTTGGGGGGCGAATCGGCGCCGGGTCTGCGCTGGCCGGATCTGAGTCTGCAGAGCGGTCGGTTGAGTTGGACAGCGCTGAAGGAGGTGCTTCCGCACCAGCTCGGCCTGAGGTTCCTCTCCGGCGCCCGGACGTTCCACGACATCGACCCCGGAGCGGTCGGTGCGGTGGTGGATGCGGGACGTCGCGGCGGTACCACGGTGCTCTGTGACATCCCGCGCCAGCTGACACCGGCGGCGTTGTGTGCAGTGCAGAGCGCGGATCTGGTGGTGATCGTGACCAGCTGTGACGTGCGCGGTGTCGCTGCCACGGCGGCGGCCGTCACGGTCTTGCGCACCCTGAACCCGGCCATCGGGCTGGTCGTTCGGGGCCCGGCGCCGGGTGGACTGCAAGCCACGGAGGCGGCCGAGATCGTCGCCGTGCCACTGCTGGCGGCGATGCGCCCAGAACCTGGGCTGGCGAGGCGGATCGAGCGGGGCGGTTTGCGGCTGCGCCGTCGCTCGCCACTGGCCCGCGGCGCATCGGCGGTCCTGGAGGTTGTGCAGCGCAGCGCCGGAGGTCGGGCGGCGTGAGCGGGTCGCTGATCGACCGGGTCCGCGAGCGGCTGGCCGCAGAGTCGGGTCCGTTGAAGCCGTCGGTCGTCGCGGCGGCGATCCGGGCTGAATCGGGCGGGGTCCTGGGCGACACCGAGGTCCTGAGCAATCTGCGGGTTCTGGAGACCGAACTCACCGGGGCCGGAATTCTCGAGCCGCTGCTACGAGCGGAGGGCACCTCCGACGTGCTGGTGACGAGCCCGCGCGATGTCTGGGTCGATGACGGCAGCGGTTTGCGCCGCAGCGCGGTCCGTTTCACCGACGAGGCCGCTGTTCGCAGGCTCGCGCAGCGGCTGGCAGCGGCGGCCGGCCGCCGGCTCGATGATGCCCAACCCTGGGTGGATGCGCAGTTGACCGAGGTGGGCGGAGGGCGGTGCACGGTTCGGCTGCATGCAGTACTGCCGCCGATCGCCGCCGGGGGAACGTGTCTGTCACTTCGGGTACTGCGGCCGGCCGCGCAGGATCTGGCCACGCTGGCGACCACCGGCGCGATAGCGCCCGAAGCGGCACGGCTGCTGCGCGCCGTCATCGCCGCGCGGTTGGCCTTCCTGGTCTCGGGCGGCACCGGGGCGGGCAAGACCACCTTGCTGGCCGCTGCACTCGGGGCGGTGGACGAGCGCGAACGGATCCTCTGTGTGGAGGACGCCCCGGAACTGCAACCGCAGCATCCCCACCTGGTTCGGCTGGTGGCGCGCAGCGCCAACGTCGAGGGCGCCGGGGAGATCACGTTGCGCCAGTTGGTCCGGCAGGCGCTGCGCATGCGTCCTGACCGCATCATCGTCGGCGAGGTCCGAGGCGCGGAGGTGGTCGACCTGCTGGCGGCGCTGAACACCGGGCATGACGGGGGCGCCGGAACGGTTCATGCCAACAGCCCGGCCGAGGTGCCCGCCCGACTGGAGGCGCTGGCCGCCCTCGGTGGAATGGACCGGGGCGCCCTGCACAGCCAGTTGGCCGCCGCGGTCCAGGTCGTGCTCCACGTCAGCCGCGGTCCGGGGGGTCGACGGCTCGCCGAGATCGCGCTGCTGCGCCGTGATCGGTCGGGACGCGTCGCCGCGGTCTCGGCGTGGCATGTGGACCGGGGCCCGCAGGACGGGATGGAGCAGTTGGGCGCGTTGCTGGCGAAACGGGGCGTGCGGTGAGCCCGATCGTGACTGCGGCGTTGCTGCTGGCGGCGGCAACGGTGGTCGCACCGCCGTTCCACCGGCAGCTGAGAATGCCGACCGGCCGCGTTCGGCGCGGGGGCCGAACGCCCATCGCGGCACCGCTTCTGCTCGCTGCGGGGATCGTCGTCGTCCTGGCGCCGGTCACTTTGTCAACCACGATCCTTGCGGGCACGGCGGTCATCGCCGTGCGCAGGCGTCGCCGGGAAGCCGGCCGGCGGCGCCGAGCGGAGGGCCGGGCGATGGCCACCGCCCTGACGGTCATGATCGGCGAACTCCGGGTCGGCGCACATCCGTTGCGCGCATTCACCATTGCGGGAGCCGAGTCCGCGGGGGAGGTGGGTGAGGCATTGCGCTCAGTCGCCGCTCGCGCGCAGCTGGGCGCCGACGTCCCCGCCGGTATCCGCTCGGTTGCGGCGACTTCGTCGGTGCCGGCCCATTGGGAACGGCTCGGCGTGTTCTGGCAGTTGGCCGGTGACCACGGGTTGGCGTTGTCAACCCTGATGGGTGCCGCGCAGCGCGATATCGCTGAGCGCCAGAGGTTTTCAGAGCGCATGCACGCCGCGCTGGCGGGTGCCCGCGCCACCTCGGCCATCCTGGCGCTGCTGCCGGTCTTCGGGGTCGTGCTCGGTGAATTGGTCGGGGCGGATCCCGTGGGCTTTCTGCTGGGCGGGGGCTTGGGGGGCTGGCTTCTGGTCATCGGGGTGGCGCTGATCTGCGCCGGGCTGCTCTGGTCGGACCGCATCGTCGATAGCGCCGCGACATGAGCATGGCCGCACTGCTGCTGGCAGCCGCCGTTCTCATCGGACCGGGGGCGACCAGGGGCCGGCAACGAGTCGTCCCCGGCCCGCATCGGGACCGAAGGTTCCGCGAAACCCTCTCCGGCCGGGATCCTTTCGCTGGCGCCTCGGCTCTGGACGTGCTGTCCGTCTGCCTCGCGGCGGGGATGACGGTGGCGGCCGCGGCCTCGGCGACCGCGGGATTCGCGCCGCCGGGTCTGCGGGCGGTATTGCGCCGAGCCTCGGATCTGCTGGCGCTGGGCGCAGGCCCGGACGAGGCCTGGCAGGTGCCGGAAGGGGTTGCTGAGCAGGATTGTGAGGCGCTGGTTCGGTTGGCCCGGCGGACTGCCTCCTCCGGCAGCGCGCTGGCCCACGATGTCGCAGCGCTTGCCGAGCGTCAGCGCGGCGAGGTGGGCCATGCTGCGACCGCGGCGGCGGAACGGGCCGGGGTTCTCATCGCCGGCCCGTTGGGACTGTGCTTCCTGCCCGCCTTCATCTGTCTGGGACTCGTCCCGGTGGTGGCAGGGCTGGCCGGTGAGATCTTCGGGGCGGTCCTGAGATGACCGCGATCGGAGCTGTTGTCGATTCGGAGGAGAGGAGAAACCATGATGCGCGAGGCAATTGGTGCGCTGCGGAGTCGGATGAACATGCTGTTGGCCGACGAGGCGGGCATGTCGACGGTCGAGTACGCGATCGGCACCATCGCCGCGGCGGCCTTCGGGGCCATCCTGTACAGCGTCGTGACCGGGGATTCGGTTGTCGGCGCTCTGACCAACCTCATCAGTCGTGCACTGAGCACCCGGGTGTAGCCGCCGATGGCGGGTTCAGCACCGTCGAGGCCGCGCTGGCCATCGCCAGTCTGGTCGCTGTGGTCCTGCTGTGCGTCGCGGGCATCGGAGCGGTCATCACGCAGATTCGCTGTGTCGACGCGGCGCGGGAAGCCGCCCGGCTTGCCGCGCGGGGCGACGGATCGGGCGTCGGTGCGGCAACTGCGCTGGCTCCGGCGGGAGCCTCGGTGGAACTGCGCAGGGACGGTGCCTATGTGGTCGCCCGGGTCAGCGGCAGTTCGCCGATGTTGCCCGGGATCGTCATCGTCGCGGAAGCCGTCTCCGCGGCCGAACCCGGTCGGTGACGACGCGGGCGTGGCAACGGCGCTGGCAGCGGCTCTGATCGCTGCGATGCTGGCGCTGGGGCTGGCGGGGGTCTGGCTGGGTGCGGCGGTGGTGGCCCGGCACCGCGCGCAGGCGGCGGCCGACCTGGCGGCGCTGGCCGCCGCGGTGCGGCTGCCGGCCGGCTCGGCCGCGGCGTGCCGGGAGGCGGTGGCGGTCGCCGGCGTGATGAGGGCAACGGTGCAGGCTTGCGATGTCGTGGGACTCGACGTCGTGGTGACTGTGACAGCCCAGGCCGATGTCCGACTGGTTTGGCAGGCGAGCGCCGCGGCCCGGGCGGGACCGGCCGTGGGCGGTTAGTTGTTGTCCGGGGCCGAGTCCAGGGCGGCTTCGGCAAGTTCCTCGTCGGTGGGCAAGCGCAGGATCGTCAGGCCGGCATGGACACCCTTCTCCAGTTCCATCCGGCTGATCGTCGCGTGCAGCGGCACCCAGCCGCCGTCGCTGCCGGGCAGCCGCACCACCGTGCCGCCGGACTCAGCCTGCGGTTCTGCGGGTATCGCCTGGCGGAGTCGCTCGTGGTCATTCGGATGGATCCGCTCCGAACCCCGCCAATCGACCAGTGGGCAGGGTTGATCGATCCACTTCAGGGGGCGCCAGTTCTCCAGGTCGACGATCAGCCGGTACTCGCCGGGTTGCTCTAGGCGGTCGAGGATTCGCTGGATCAGCGGGTTCGATTCCGGCACGGCCGGCCGGACCTCGACTTCGAGGTTCATGATCCGAGCGATCACGTGCTCGGTGCCGTCGTCGTCGACGGGCTCGGCGGCGCTGCGGGCGGCGAAGCCGACCCGGCGGTTGTCTCCCTGTTTGTCGGTGAACTCCCAGGTTGAGCAGAACAGGTTCCCGGGCGCGAAGTCGACCCGCATGGCCAGGGCGGCTGTTTCGTCGGGGTTGAAATCGCGGGCCGGGTAGTCGTCCACCAGTGCCCGGTTCTCCAGGGGCTCGGCATCGGGGTTCATGCCCATGTTGATCAGGGATTCGGCGGTGTCGGTGGCCACGCCGAGCGTCAGGTCCCACTTGAGTGGACCCGGGACGGGCCGTTCGGGTGGGTCGACCTCGGGCGGGCCGCTCCAGACGTGAACCCCGTGCATCCTCCCGTCCGACATCTGTACCGGCACGGTGCGGATGACTCGGCTTTTCTTGGGCGTGATGCTGGCGAGCGGGCTCCCAGTGCTCACGGTCTCGGCGATCGCGGTCTGGATCGCCGACAGACTCGGGTTGCGTCGCAAGAAGACCGCCAGCGGAACGAAGTTCTTCATCTGCCGGCCATGGGCGACGACCACGGGCTGATCACCGAGTGTTTCCACCAGCAGCCAATCCTGGGTCATGGGGTCAGCCTAACGGCGGTTACGGCCCATCATTTGCCGGGTACGCTGGAATCCGCAGGCAAAAAACTGTTCCGTCGATCGATGGCCAGCCCCGGAAAGCGCCGCGATGTTGCGGAAAACCACACTCCTCAGTAGCTTTGGCAGTCGTCCGTTCGCGGACCTGCCGACGGCTCGTGATGTCCGACCGTTCGTTGCTCTGGCCGCTGGTGCTGCCGTGCCCGCGATCCACCCCGGGCTGAATTTTGCCCGCAGGTTGTTCGCAGGGCCGGGTACGCCCGACCGCGGCGGTCGACCGCGTCGAGGGGTCGGTCGGCGGCCGCGGTTATCAGCGGCTACCCGCCGTCAGGCTGCCCAGCACAATCCGCAGAACGCGGACTGCTCCTGATTTGTCCAGCGGGTCGTTGCCGTTGCCGCATTTGGGCGATTGAACGCAGGAAGGGCAGCCCTGCGGGCAATCGCAGGCCTCGATGGCCTCCAGGGTGGCGCCGAGCCAGGTGGTGGCCAGTCGGTAGCCGCGTTCGGCGAATCCCGCGCCCCCCGGATGCCCGTCGTAGACGAACACCGTGGGCAATCCGCATTCGCCGGCCGCCGTCGACAGTCCGCCGATGTCCCAGCGGTCACAACTGGCCACCAACGGAAGCAGACCGATGGCCGCGTGTTCGGCCGCGTGCAGGGCGCCGGGTATCGACGCGGGTTCGATCCCGCCGGCCTGTAGGGCCTCCGGGGTCACGGTGTACATCACGGCCGTGGTGGCAAGGCTCTGTTCGGGCATGTCGAGTTCGACGAAGTCGATCACCTCGCCGGAGGCGGTGCGGCGCAGGTAGCCGGTCACCCGTTGGGTGACAGAGACCGGGACCAGACCGAGGGTCATCTCGCCGTAGTCGATCCGTTCCCCGGTTCCGGTGACGCTGATGTCGGTGACCTCCCGTGGATGGGTTCCGTAGCCGGGATCCTCGGCGTGTACGAACGCCAGCCCGGCGTCGAGATCCAGGGAGTCCACCAGATAGGTCTCGCCCTGGTGGATGTACACCGCGCCGGGATGCACGGTGGCCGGAGCCCGCCCGACTTCGGCACTGCCCAGCAGTCGCCCGGTGCCGAACTCGAGGATGGCTACGCTTCCGGGGCCGCCGCCGCGGATGTCGACCGAAGCGTGCGGATCGAGTCCGGCCGCCGGAAAAAACCTGTCCGAGCGCTGTCGCAACAAACCGTCATCCACCAACTCGCGGGCCACCGATCCCGCCCGCCAGGCATCCAACTCGGCCTGCTCCAGTGGCATCTCCGTTGCCGCGCAGAGTAGTTGCGGACCAAGGACATAGGGGTTGCCCGGGTCGATCACCACCCGCTCCACCGGTTTGCCGAGCAGCGCCTCGGGGTGGTGCACCAGATAGGTGTCCAGTGGGTCGTCGCGGGCGATCAGCACCACGAGCGCACTCTGGCCACGTCGTCCGCACCGGCCGGCTTGCTGCCAGAACGAGGCGACCGTTCCGGGGAAGCCGGCCATGACCACGGCGTCCAGCCCGGAGATGTCGATGCCCAATTCCAGGGCGTTGGTGGTCGCCAGTCCCCGCAACTCGCCGTCGGCCAGCGCCCGTTCGATCGCCCGTCGGTCCTCGGCGAGATAGCCGGCCCGGTAGGAGGCCACCGTGTCGCGCAGGTGCGGGGCGATGTCCTCGAGCCGGGACCGTGCCCCCAGCGCGGTCAATTCCGCGCCTCTCCGGGACCGCACGAAACAAAGTGTCCTGGCCCCTTCGGCCGTCAGGTCGGCCAGCATCCGGGCGGCCTCGGTCCCCGCCGCGCGGCGAACCGGCGCACCGTTCTCGCCCTTCAGGTCATGGCGCAGCTCGGGCTCCCACAAGGCGATGGTGCGGGCCCCGTGCGGGGATCCGTCCCGGGTGACCTCGGCGACGGGCCGGCCGATCAACTCGGCGGCCGTCGCCCCCGGCGCGGCGGTGGTCGCACTGGCGAAGATCACCGTCGGCGCGGGTGACCCCGCCGCGGCGTACCGGCGGCACAGCCGCAGCAAACGGCGCAGCACCATCGCGACGTTGGAGCCGAAGATGCCACGGTAGTAATGGCATTCGTCGACGACCACGTACCGCAGATTGCGCAGGAACACCGCCCAGCGGGCATGGTTGCGCACCAGCGACAGATGAACCATGTCGGGGTTGGAGAACAGCCACCGCGAACGTTCGCGTGCGAAGCGGCGGATCTGCGACGAGGTGTCGCCGTCATAGGACGTGGGTGCTACGTCACCGAGGATCGGGGTCTTTGCGGTCAGTTCGGTGATGGAGCGCAACTGGTCGTGCCCCAGAGCCTTGGTCGGTGACAAGTACAAGGCCCGGGCCCGGGGATCGCGGGCCAGGGCGTCGAGAACGGGCAACTGAAACGCCAATGACTTTCCCGAGGCCGTTCCGGTGCTGATCACGACATCGCGTCCGGCGTGCGCCAGATCGGCGGCCTGGGCCTGGTGCGACCACGGGGCGGCGATGCCCCGGTCGGCCAGGGCTGCGCGCAGGTCGGGATGTACCCAGTCCGGCCACCCGACCGCCTCGCCGCCGCGGGCCGGGATCTCCGCGACGTGGAGAAGCGGAGCGCTGGGTGCGGCCGTGGCCCCGCCGCAGACCGCGGTCAGTAGATCGCCGCCGAAACCGCTCATCTGCCGCCCCTTCGCGTGCCGGTTCCCCGGATGGTCCACCGACGAATTGTCGCCGAGACTGTCCTATCCGTGCCGAACGTGATTGGATGAACGCGGTCGCAGCTTCTGTGTTCGTGTCTGGCACTTCGCAGGATCTTTGTTGCGGTCGCGGTTCCTGCGAGGGTCTTGCAGTCGGTGAAACCGACGAATCCACGAAGGATGGCGGTCGGAACCGGCCCGGTCCACTCCGAACATCGGTGGACCGCACCCGGAGGAAGTAAGGAAAGTACGAAAAATGCCACAGGGAACTGTGAAGTGGTTCAACGCGGAGAAGGGCTTCGGCTTCATCGCCCCGGAGGACGGCTCCGCCGATGTGTTTGTCCACTACACGGAAATCCAGGGATCGGGGTTCCGCACCTTGGAGGAGAACCAGCGGGTTGAGTTCGAGGTGGGGCAGAGCCCCAAGGGTCCGCAGGCCACCGGCGTGCGCGCCGTCTGACCGACAACGATCCACGAGACACCCCCGCGAGCCCACGGGCATCGCGGGGGTGTTTCTTTTTCGCCCTGCCCGTTCGCCCTGCCCGTTCGCCCTGCCCGTTGGTTTCTCCCGGCCCGTCTTAACCGTCCCCGTTTCAGCTTGGCGGCGCGGTGTGCAGGCCCGACTGGCTTAATGTCGAGTCGTGAGCCAGTTGTCGTTCTTCTCGGCAGAGTCGGTGCCCCCCGAGGTGACCGACCTGACCGGGGTGCTCGCGGCGGCCGGCCAGGTGGTGACGGTCGGAACCGGCGCGCGTCTGTCGGTCGTCGTCGACGCCGTCTGGCGGGCCGGCGAACTGGCCGAGATGATGGTCGCCGCCGGTCTGCAGGCCGAAATCACCCGCACCGAGGAGAACAGCCCCCTGGTCCGCACGGCGGTCGACTCGCGCCTGCTGGGCGTTGCCGCGGAATGGACCCGCGGCGCGGTCAAGACCGTCCCGTCGCGCTGGCTTCCCGGGCCCCGGGAGCTACGGGCCTGGGTGTTGGCCGCCGGCTACCCCGAGGCCGACCGCTACCTGCTCGGACTGGATCAGCACGCCCCGGACACCCATTCGCCGCTCGCCTCGGCGTTGATGCGCATCGGTATCGCACCGACGCTGATCGGGACCCGGGGGGCGCGCCCGGCGTTGCGGGTCAGCGGACGCAGAAGGCTGTTACGCCTGGTGGAGACGGTGGGGGAACCTCCGGAAGGCCCTGAGGCGTTGGCAGCCTGGCCGCGAGTCTGAGAGGCTACCGGTTGGGGGGCGGTTTGCGTCCGCGTGACCGGGGGTGCGAAATTGTCAAGTGTCCGGGGGTGCCTATGGGGGCATTGCCGCACTACAGGAAGTGGAGCGTAAGCGGAGTTGGCTGACGACGACCGGCCCGGCTCGCGGGGCAGCGGGAACGGCAACGTTCGGCGGCTCGTGATTGTCGAGTCGCCGACCAAAGCGCGCAAAATCGCGGGTTACCTGGGCCGCAACTACGTGGTCGAGTCCTCTCGGGGGCATATCCGCGACCTGCCCAAAAACGCCGCCGACGTGCCGGCGAGGTACAAGGACAAGAAGTGGGCGAGGACCGGCGTCGACGTCGACAACGACTTCGAGCCGCTCTATGTGATCAACCCGGACAAGAAAGCCGTCGTCTCCGAGCTCAAGAGCCTGCTCAAGGACGTCGACGAGTTGTATCTGGCCACCGACGGCGACCGGGAGGGTGAGGCCATCGCCTGGCACCTCCTGGAGACCCTGAAGCCTCGTGTGCCGGTCCGCAGGATGGTGTTCCATGAGATCACCGAGCCGGCCATCCGGGACGCCGCCGAACATCCCCGCGACCTGGACATCGATCTGGTCGACGCCCAGGAGACCCGGCGCATCCTCGACCGGCTCTACGGGTACGAGGTCAGCCCCGTGCTGTGGAAGAAGGTCGGCCGTGGGTTGTCGGCCGGGCGGGTGCAGTCGGTGGCGACCCGCATCATCGTGCAGCGCGAGCGGGAGCGGATGGCGTTCCGCAGCGCGTCCTACTGGGACATCGCGGCCGAACTCGACGCGAGCGTGTCGGATCCGAACGCCACCCCACCCCGGTTCACCGCGCGGCTCGTCGCCATCGACGGCAAGCGGGTGGCCACCGGGCGGGATTTCGACTCCCTCGGCGCGCTGCGCAAACCCGGCGAGGTGCTGGTGCTCGACGAGGTGTCGGCCTCGTCGCTGTCCGACGGGCTGCGCGGTACGACGCTGACCGTCGCCTCGGTGGAGGAGAAGCCCTACACGCGCCGGCCCTATCCGCCGTTCATGACCTCGACGTTGCAGCAGGAGGCGGGCCGCAAACTCCGGTTCAGCGCCGAACGCACGATGAGTGTGGCCCAGAAGCTTTACGAGAACGGCTACATCACCTACATGCGCACCGACTCGACGAATCTGTCGGCCAGCGCCATCGACGCCGCCCGCAACCAGGCTCGCCAGCTCTACGGCGATGAATACGTTCATCCCTCGCCGCGGCAGTACACCCGCAAGGTCAAGAACGCCCAGGAGGCGCACGAGGCCATTCGTCCCGCCGGCGACACCTTCGCCACGCCGGGCGCACTGCACGCCGAACTGGACTCCGACGGTTTCCGGCTCTATGAGTTGATCTGGCAGCGCACGGTGGCATCGCAGATGGCTGACGCGCGTGGAACCACGCTGAGCCTGCGGATCTCCGGTGCCGCCGCCGACGGCCGTCAGGCGACGTTCGCGGCCAGCGGCCGGACCATCACCTTCCCCGGCTTCCTGAAGGCTTACGTGGAGACCGTCGACGAGCTCGCCGGTGGCGAGGCCGACGACGCCGAGAGCCGGCTGCCCAACCTGCGGCAGGGGCAGCGGGTCGACGCCACCAGGCTGACCGCCGACGGACACACCACCAATCCGCCCGCGCGCTATACCGAGGCCTCGCTGGTCAAGGCGCTCGAAGAGCTCGGAATCGGCCGTCCCTCGACGTATTCCTCGATCATCAAGACCATCCAGGATCGCGGCTACGTGCACAAGAAGGGCAGTGCCCTGGTCCCGTCCTGGGTGGCCTTCGCGGTGACCGGACTGCTCGAGCAGCACTTCAGCCGGCTGGTGGACTACGACTTCACCGCCGCCATGGAGGACGAACTCGACCAGATCGCCGCCGGGCACGAGCGGCGTACGAACTGGTTGAACAATTTTTACTTCGGTGGAGAGCACGGGGTTCCGCATTCGATCGCGCGGGCCGGGGGCCTGAAGAAACTGGTCGGAGTGAACCTGGAGGGCATCGACGCCCGCGGGGTCAACTCCATCGCGTTGTTCGACGACGAGCACGGCCGCCCGATATATGTCCGGGTGGGCAATTACGGGCCGTACCTGGAGCGGATGATCACCGGGGACGACGGTGAGCCCACCCCGCAGCGGGCCAACCTCAGCGATGAGATCACCCCCGACGAACTGACTCTGGAACTCGCCGAAACCCTGTTCGCCACGCCCCAGGAGGGCCGGGTGCTCGGCGTCGATCCGGAGACCGGGCACGAGATCATCGCCCGCGACGGCCGGTACGGGCCGTATGTGACCGAGGTGCTGCCGCCCCCTCCGGATGACGAGGGCGGCGCCGGCGCCAAGAAAGCCAAGAAGCCGACCGGGCCGAAGCCGCGGACCGGATCGCTGTTCCGTTCGATGGATCTGCAGACGGTGACCCTCGAAGACGCGCTGAAGCTGCTCTCGCTGCCGCGGCTGGTCGGGGCGGACCCGCAGAGCGGCGAGGAGATCACCGCACAGAACGGGCGCTACGGCCCGTATCTCAAGCGCGGCACCGACTCCCGCTCGCTGGCCTCCGAGGATCAGATTTTCGGAATCACCCTCGACGAGGCGCTGAAGATCTACGCCGAGCCCAAACGGCGGGGCCGTCAGGGTGCGGCGACCCCGCCGCTGCGCGAACTGGGGACCGATCCCGCCTCCGGTAAGCCGATGGTGATCAAGGACGGCCGGTTCGGGCCGTACGTGACCGACGGCGAGACGAACGCCAGCCTGCGCAAGGGTGACGACGTGCTCAGCATCACCGACGAGCGCGCCTCGGAGTTGCTGGCCGACCGCAGGGCCCGCGGGCCGGTCAAGAAGGCGGCCGGCAAGAAGGCTCCCGTGAAGAAGGTGCCCGCCAAGAAGGCGCCCGCGAAGAAGGCCCCGGCTAAGAGGGCCGCCGCGAAGAAGGCGTGATCTACTCCAATCAGCCGGCGATGCCGCCGACCGGTTCCCGGGATTCGTCGGCAACCGGCTGTCTGACCGGCCGTGCCAACTGGGTCGGAGCCGTGCGTCCCCGCAACTCCACGATCTCGCCGACGCTCCAGCACAGCGCCTCCGCGTCGGCGGCGCCGCTGACCGCGATCGCCGAAGCCAGCACGCGTCCCTCCTCGAGTTTGGCCAGTTCGGTCAACCGGGCGGCCTCGTTCACCGGGTCGCCGATCACGGTGTACTCGAATCTGGCCTGGGCGCCGATATGGCCGGCGATCGCGCGTCCCGCCGACACCCCGATGCCGAACTCGATCTGATCGAGCACCGCGACGAGTTCGTCGTGCAGCTCGCGCGAGGCCGCCAGCGCGGCCCCGGGGGCGTCGGGGTGTTCGATCGGCGCGCCGAAGATGCACAGCGCGGCGTCGCCCTGGAACTTGTTGACGAAACCGCCGTGGTTCTGGACGGTGTCGACGACGACGCGGAAGAACTCGTTGAGCAGTCCTACCACCTCCACCGGCGGCCGGGTAGCCGCCAGCTGCGTGGAGCCGACGAGGTCGATGAACAGCACGGCGACGTCGCGCTCCTGGCCGCCGAGTTCGGTTCCGCGCTCCAGCGCGCGGCGGGCGACGTCCTCTCCGACGTAGCGGCCGAAAAGATCCCGCATCCGTTGCCGCTCACTGAGTTCGCGCACCATGTCGTTGAATCCGGCTTGGAGCAGTCCGAGTTCACTGGCGTCGTAGATCTGCATGTGCGCGTTGTAGTTTCCGCGCTGCACCTCGCCGAGGGACCAGCGCAATTGGCGCAGCGGATCGGAGATCGCCATCGCTGAGAGGATGTTGCCGACCAGGCCGATCACCAGCGCTGCGGCCGCCATCAACATGATCGGGATGGACAGGCTGTCGGGGGAGGAGTTCAGCAGGGCGAACTCGCTGGCGGCGACGGACAGGATGATCATCAGCAGTGGTACCCCGGTGGAGAGCAACCAGGGCAACACCAGTCGCAGTACCACTCCGGGCCGGCGGAAGTTCTCCGGCACACCGCCGCGCAGGGCTGCGACGGCCACCGGCCGAAGCACCCGTTCGGATTGCAGATAGCCGATGATCGCCGTGGCGATGGCACCCAAGAGGGTGGCCACCGCGATCACCGGCGCGGCCTGGCTGGCCACCGGCCAACTCGCGGCGATGAAGACCGCGGCCCCCACCAGCCACAGCGTCATGCTGATCATGGACCGGTAGGCCGGCATCCGCAGCGCGCGGAGCCTCGCCTGTTCGGTCTCGGCGGGGTCGTCTTCGGTGAGCATCGTGTCCCGCCGCTGCCAGCGGAACACCGGTCGCAGCAGGCTGAAACTGACCGACGCGCCGACCAGGAACGACACGAGCAGATACCCGATGAAGACCGCCAGATTGATACCCGGCAGATCTTGGAGCTTGATCCGGTCGGCCGGCGGCAGCCCGAACCTCAGGAAGCCCAGCACCAGCAGCGCGCCGATGATGTCGGCCTGCAGCAACCCCAGCGAGAACACCGGCCATGGTGTGCGAACCACCCAGCGGACGAACTCACGAATCCGTCCCGGCGTGGCCGGCGCGCTGTTCACCACCACACCGTAGCCCCCGGTGCCGCCCGGTTCCGGCCCGTTGCCGGCCGCCGGGCCTCCGGCCGCGCGGGAGCCGGACGAAGCCGGCGGCTCGACTACTGTTGGCAGGCGATGTCCGGGGTGTTCACAAGGCTGATCGGCCAGAGTGCGGTTGAGGCGGAGTTGGTGGCCGCCGCACGGGCCGCTCGCAGTGATTCCGCTCACGGCGCCGCCGAAACCGGGTCGATGACGCACGCCTGGCTGTTCACCGGGCCGCCGGGGTCCGGCCGTTCGGTTGCGGCGCTGTGCTTCGCCGCGGCCCTACAGTGCACCTCCGACGGCGTACCCGGATGCGGACGGTGTCGAGCCTGCACCACGGTGATGGCGGGCACCCACGCCGACGTCCGCCGCGTTGTTCCCGAAGGGCTGTCGATCGGGGTCTACGAGATGCGCGCGATCGTGGCAGCGGCATCCCGGCGGCCCACCACGGGCCGATGGCAGGTCGTCGTGATCGAAGACGCCGACCGGCTCACCGAGGGCGCCGCCAACGCGCTGCTGAAGGTGGTGGAGGAACCGCCGCCCTCGACGGTGTTCCTGCTGTGCGCTCCGTCGGTGGATCCCGAGGACATTGCGATCACGCTGCGCTCGCGCTGTCGGCATGTTGCCCTGCTCACCCCGTCAGCCGAGGACATCGCCCGGGTTCTGGTCGAGCGCGACGGACTCGACGAGCGTGCGGCGCACTGGGCTGCGGCGATCAGCGGCGGGCATGTCGGCCGGGCGCGACGGTTGGCCACCGACGCCGAAGCCCGGGCCCGGCGCGAACGGGCTCTGGGCATGGCGCGCGACGCCGCGACCCCCGCCCGGGCGTACGCGGCGGTCGAGGCGCTGCTGGCCGCCGCCGAGGAGGAGGCGCGTGCGCTTACCGCCGGACGCGACGAGACCGAGACCGAGGAGTTGCGCGTCGCGTTGGGCGCGGGCGGCACGGGCAAGGGCGCCGCCGGGGCGCTGCGTGGTGCGGCCGGTGCGCTCAAAGACCTAGAGAAACGGCAGAAATCACGGCACACCCGCGCCGTTAGGGACGCCCTGGACCGCGCACTGATCGACCTGGCGACCTACTTCCGCGACGCCCTGATGATCGCCAGCGGAGCCGGTGACGTCACGGCCAGCCACCCGGATATGGCCGACCGGGCCGCCGCACTGGCCGCGCACGCTCCGAGGGGCCGGTTGTTGCGCTGTGTCGAGGCGGTGCTGGACTGCCGGGAGGCCCTGGCCGGCAACGTCAAGCCGAAGTTCGCCATCGACGCCATGGTCGCGACCGTGGGTCAGGCGCTGCGGTCACCCGGGGTAGACTGACCGCTCGGCTGTGGAGCCACGCCGCCTTAGCTCAGTCGGCAGAGCGATTCACTCGTAATGAATAGGTCGGGGGTTCGATTCCCCCAGGCGGCTCCATCGTTTCAGCCAGGTCATCGCTGACCGGCTCGGCCCGGCGAACCCGTACTCGAAGTCGGTGGCATGCTGGACGCATGACTGAGCCGCGGTTCGGAGGTATCGAAGACGGCATGCCCCCGCCGTATCCGCCGCCCGGGCAGTATCCGTACCCGCCGCCGGGCCCTTATCGCGACCCCACGGCACCCTACGGCCGGCATCCGCAGACCGGAGAGCCGCTGTCGGACAAGTCCAAGGTCGTGGCCGGCCTGTTGCAGCTGCTCGGGCTTCTCGGGATCGTCGGAATAGGCCGAATCTATCTCGGCTACACCGGGCTGGGAATTGCGCAGTTGATTGTCGGCCTGGTGACCTGCGGCATCGGCGCCATCATCTGGGGCATCGTCGATGCGGTCCTGATCCTCACCGACAAGGTGCGCGACCCGGCGGGCCGCCCCCTGCGCGACGGAACCTGACCGCTCAGGCCGATGCGCTCAGGGCGGCCGTATCGGGAAACCCGTTCATCCCCCCGCCACAGCGCACCAGAGGCCGGTTTCTGTCACACCCCCCGGGGACGATGTGGTCATGTCCGAGACAACTCCGCCCCGCTCCGACCTCCCTCCGCAGCCCGAGAGTATCGACCTCGCCGAACTGGACGACCCGACCGCCGGGGTGGTCGCCGCGGAGTTGACCGCCCGGTTCATCCGGCTGTGCATGGGCCAGACGGAGCCGGTGGTGGCGCGGCTGGCCCGAAACGAGGTGGCCCTGCGCAAACCGGGTGGCATCGAATTGGACCGGCGCCGGCTGGCCCAATGGCTCTACCGCGCCATCGACGTCGACGTGTTCCGGCTGATGGCCGTGGCCGTGCCGCTCTCCCATGCCGAGTTCGCGCTGTCCCGCGTCGAGGTCCTGCTGCGCGCCCGGTTCGCCGATGTCGTCGGGACCGCCGCGAGCTATCTGCTCAGCGATGACCGTGACGCCGCCATCCAGATGGCCGCCGTGGCGACGACGATGGCGGCCCGGGAGGTGCGGACGGGGCTTCTCGAGATCATCGCCGAGACCCGGTCGGTCGACGGGGGCCGCGTTGCCGAGGAGCAGTAGCGGTCAGCGAGGGGCGAGGTAGCCCACCGGACCCGATGCCACACACACCGCCAGCGCGGCGGTGTCCGCGCGGGCGATGACGGTGTCACCGGCCCCGGAGAGCCGCACGTAGACCCGGTTGAGTCCCGGCTTGACCGCCACCTTGGTCTGCGGGCCGACCGGCAGCGACACCACCAGACTGCCCTCGGTGTTGGCCAGGTAGTTCAGTTCGGCGGTCCATTCCGCGGGCAGCAGGGGACCGTCCAGTGGCATCCGCACCGGGTCGCCGGGCTGAACGAAGTATCCGCATTGCGGCTCCGGCCCCGGCACGATGCTGCGGACCCAGGTCACGTCGGCGTCGACCACGTGGCCGGCGGTGTCGAGCATGCGCAGCCGGGGGGTGGAGCGGGCGAATTCCGGCCGGTCGCGAATGAGGGCGAACATGTGGCTGGCCAGACTCTCCGGGCCGACCACCCGTTGCAGGACGAGCGGATCGACGTCCTGATCCAGCAGCGGGGCGGGCGAGGCGGCCCGGGCGGCGGCGAGTCCCCGAACGGCGTTGGTGATGTAGGACTTGGTCGGGTTGTCGCGCCAACTGGTCAGAAAAGTGGCGGTGGAGAACAGGCTGCTCGCGACGAATCCGACCGTCAGGCTCGCCGCGACGGCGGTGCGCCGGCCCGAAACGTCCAGCCAGCGCGGGCCCGGCCGGTTCGGCGCGCAGATCCCGACCGCGGCCAGCAGGGTTAGCACCACCACCAGATCGGCCAGATAGCGCAATGTCTGCGCAAGCTCGAGCGCGGTGAAGGCCGAGGAGCGCATCAGATAGATCGGCACCTGGCAGGCAACGGCGTATCCGGCCGCCGCCAGCCACACCGCGCCGATGCGTTGTTTGCGGATCAGCGATGTAGCCAGCGCCGCCGCCAGTGCCAGCCAGCCGAGCACCATGACCGCAGCGGGGGGCACCGCCCACGGGGAGGCCGGCGCCCAGCGCTGCCACACCCACGGCCCGCCCACCAGACCGGGCACGATGCCGTGCGTCACCGAACGGCTCAGCAGATCCCAGGTCATCGACAGATCCCAGCTCCACCGTTGCTGGTCGACCACCACCAGATAGAGCGCCACCCAGGCCGCGGTCAGGGCCAGGGCGGCCAGCCACAGCGCGCGGCCGCGGCGCCACACCGTCCGCACTGCGGCCCGGTCACCGCCGACATGGCCCAGCAACGCGGCCACGGTGAAGGCCGCGAACGGGATGACCGCGGCCTTTTCGAAGAACGACAGCCCGGCCCCGTAGGCCAGCACGGCGGTCAGCGCGTAGCGCTTGTTACCGGTGCGCACCAGCAGAATCGCGTCGGCGCACACCCACGCCAGGGCGGCGACCATCGGCAGGTAGTTCAGCGCCGCCGCCCACCATGCGAAGGCCGGCACGGCCAGCGGGGTGAACAGTGCGAAACTCAGCGGTACCAGCAGGATCGGTCGCCAACCCAGGATGACCCACAACGCCCGCAGCAGTGCCAGCGAGGCGATTAGCTGCAACACGACCAGGCTGACCGCGGGCCACGTCCAGACCAGCGGCGCCAGCCGGGTGATGACGCCGCCGAGCAGGAAGGCGGCCGGCATCACGTGGCCGTCGTGATCGTTGAACAGGTAGGACGCCGACAGCAGCGGCTGGGTTCCGGACCGCCCGACCAGAATCAGGTCATCCCAGTAGAAGTAGCCGCCGAAGGCCAGTACCGCACGGACCATCAGGTGCAGCGCGATCAGCGCCGCCGCGGCCGCGGCGACCGGGGGCAGCGCACCCGCGGACGGCCGAACTGACATCGCCACGACTGTACGGGTGGACCGAGGCGGTGCGCCGGTATGGTGGCCGCAATGCGGGCCCTGGTCACCGGTGCGGCCGGGTTCATCGGCTCGACCCTGGTGGACCGGCTGTTGGCCGAGGGCCACAGTGTCATCGCCCTGGACGATCTCAGCCACGGCCGCGCGGCCAACCTGGACCGGGCGCGGCACAATGCCGGATTCGAGTTCGTCGGCGCCGACATCGTCAGCCACGACCTGATCGGGCTGTTCGCCGAGACCAGGCCGGAGGTCGTCTTCCACCTGGCCGCTCAGATAGACGTGCGGCTGTCGGTGCAGGATCCGCAGTTCGACGCGACGGTCAACGTCGTCGGTCTGGTGCGGCTGGCCGAAGCGGCGCGGCGGTCCGGCGTGCGCAAGGTGGTCAACACCTCCTCCGGTGGCGCGATCTACGGCGCGGCCGGCAGTTACCCGATCGGCGAGCACAACGCGCCCGATCCGGCGTCGCCGTATGCGGCCGCCAAACTGGCCGGCGAGATCTATCTCGAGGCTTTCCGGAACCTCTACGGGGTGGACTGCACCCATATCGCCCCGGCCAACGTCTACGGGCCGCGGCAGGACCCGCACGGTGAGGCCGGGGTGGTCGCGGTGTTCGCCACGGCGCTGATCGGCGGGCGGCCGACGAGGGTGTTCGGCGACGGCGGCAACACCCGCGACTACGTCTACATCGACGATGTCGTCGACGCCTTCCTGCGGGCCTCCGGCAACGCCGGTTCCGGGCAGCGGTTCAACATCGGGACCGGGGTCGAGACCACCGACCGGGAACTGCACAGGATGGTCGCGGCGGCGGTCGGTGCGGCGGACGCCCCCCGGTTCGCCCCACCGCGAGTCGGTGATCTGGCACGGTCCTGCTTGGATCCGCACAAGGCGGAGGTCGAACTAGGGTGGCGTGCCCGGGTCGGCCTTGCCGAGGGGGTGGCGCGCACCGTCGAGTATTTCCGGGGCCGACCTGACTAGCGCTCCGGAATGCGCGCGTTCTGCAGCGCGACGGCCCGGGCCAGCCGGGCATAGCGCACTTCGAGTTCCTTGAACCGCAGATAGGTGCTCAACGTGGTGAACAGGAAGGCGATGACCAACGCGTAGAGCAGTAGGTCGGCGCCGCGGGCGACCCCCAGCCAGTTCGCCAGCACGGTGGTGTCGTCGGGCCGCAGGATCGCGTAGACCGCCGCGATGACGAACAGCACGTAGCCCACCTTGACCCAGGCCTTCGCCTTCGCGTTGGTCCTCGAGCGCAGCAGGTACACCAGCAGGGCGAGCACCGCGGCGATCAGCAGCACCTGGATCCAGTTCATCGGCGCATCCTCCCGCGCAGGAACCCGTCGAAGACGATGTTGATCCCGTTGAGCAGCGGTTGGCCCTTGGTCAGCGAGTATTCGGTGTAGAGGATCTCCACCGGTTCCTCGGCCGCCCGCCAACCGTTCTCGTCGATCAGCTTCACGAACTCGCCGGCATGACTCATTCCGTTCATGGTCAGCTCGAGGTGGTCGGCCACCCGCCGGTTGAACACCCGCAGCCCGTTGTGCGCATCGGTGAGTCCGAGTCGGTGGCTGCTCGGGCTCAGCCGTGCCGCCGTCCGCAGCACGAGGCGTTTCAGGCGCGGTGTGCGGTTGACGGCCGACCCCGCGAACCGGGTTCCGATGACGATGTCGACGTCACCACGGCCCAGCCGGTTCAGCATCGCCGCGACGTCCCTGACCCGGTGCTGGCCGTCGGCGTCGAAGGTGGCGAAGGCCAGCGCCCCCGGCTGCCGGCGGGCATACTCCACCCCGGTCTGAATGGCAGCGCCCTGGCCCAGGTTGACCGGATGAGACAGCACGTGCGCGCCCGCCCGCAGGGCGATCTGCGCGGTGTCGTCGCGACTTCCGTCGTCCACGCACACCACGTGGGGAAACGACGACCGCAGGGTCGTGACGACCTCGCCGACGACCCGTGCCTCGTTGAATGCTGGAACGATGATCCAGACGGCGGATTGCTCGATGACCACAACCTACAGGGTGTTGCCCCGTCGCTACTGAGCCCGCGTCAGCGCCGTCAGGTGCACCGCGATCCCGACCAGGGGACCGCACAACAGGGCGATCACCGTGCGCGATTCCAGGGATAGCGGAAGGGTGAGCAACAGCGTGGCCGCCACCGTCGCCCCCACCCAGCCGATCGAGTAGGCCCGGTGCAGGGCGGAGGCGACCGTCGCCGCGCCGGTCAGGGTGAGCAGTGCGATCGACACCGCTGCGACTGTCAGCCAGGCCAGCAGCACACCACTGGTGCGGTACTCCGGGCCGAAGGCCACCCGCATCAGCCAGGGGCCGAACAGCGCGGCGCCCACCACCCCGATCGCGCCGACGCTCACGACGATCCCCGCCGGGGTGAGCAAGGCCCGGAACCGCGTGCTGCGGTGGTCGACGAAGTAGGCGATCAGATTGCCCTGCATGGCGGTCAGGGGCACCAGCAGCGGTGCCCGGGTCAGCGTCACCGCAAGGATCACCACGCCCCCCGCGGCGCCGAGTTCGCCGGAGGTCGCTTTCAGCAGCACTGGGAAGCCCATCACCAGGACCGCGCTCGCGCCCGCCGCCGCGATCGAGTGCGCTGCCCCGCGAAGAAATCCGGACACCTCTCCGGCGGTGCGCAAGCCGCCCGCCGATCGGGCCGCCGGCGAGGCGGCGAGCAGCAGAAGCCAGGCCAGTGCGCCGGCGACGGTGGCCCAGAGGAATCCGGCCAGACCCCAGCCGAGGGCGAATGCGGCCGCGGCGACGGCCACACGGGTCACGGCGTCCGTCACCATCAGCGAGCCGTAGTGCGACCAGCGGTCGGTTCCGGCCAGCATGCCCAAAAGCGTGGCGTGCAGACAGAATCCGGCGAGTCCGAGGGAAAGCAATGCCACCGACAGCGGCCGCGCCTCGGCGAATACCCGCGCCGACCACAGCGGCGAGGTCCCGGCGATGACGATCCCGGCGCCGAGTCCCACGCCGGCGGCGACCCACATCGGCCGGGTGTGCGGGCCCCAATCCCGGGGTTTGGGCCCGGGCGGGTGACGCAAGGTTGCGCGGACCTCCCGGGTGGATTCCTGGAGGAGTCCGTTGGCCGCCCCCGTCACCAGTCCGAAGGCACCCCAGAAAACCCCGAACACCGAGAATCCGGCCGGTTCGAGCTTCCTGGCGGCCAGATACAGCACCGCGTATCCGCATACGGCGGTGATCGCGGTGGCGATGCCGACCCGCGCGACGCTGCCCCGGGCGGCCGGCCCGGCGGCGGCGCCGACCGCGTCGAACGCCGCGCCGGCATCGGTCACAGGCCAGGCACTTCAGTCGAATAGAGCCAGGACTCCCACAGCGGCCGTAGCGAAACGTCGGCGTAGTTGGCGGCCAGGCCGGTGAAATCGTCGGTGACGACCGTCCCGTGCCGGTAACGGGTAGTCCAGTCGCGCAACAACGCGAAGAATCTGTCGTCTCCGACGACACCGCGCAGGGCGTGAAGGGTCAGGGCGCCGCGTTTGTAGACGCGGTCGTCGAACATGTCGCGTGGGCCGGGGTCGGCCAACAGCAGATCCTGTGGGGCGGCCAGCAGTCGTTGGTGGTAATCGGCCGCGAGATCCCCGGCGCTGCGGCCGCCGGAGTGTTCCGACCACAGCCATTCGGCGTAGCAGGCGAAACCTTCGTGCAGCCAGATGTCCCGCCAGCGCCGGGCGGTCACGCTGTTGCCGAACCATTGGTGTGCCAGTTCGTGGGCGATGAGGCGCTCGGACCCCCGCGCACCGTCGCAGTGGTTGGCGCCGAAGATCGAAACCCCCTGCGCTTCGAGCGGTATCTCCAGATCGTCCTCGGTCACCACGACCGTGTAACCGCTGCTCAGGGGATAGGGGCCGAACAACTTGACGAACAGCTTCAGCATCTGCGGCTGACGGCCGAAGTCGTGATTGAAATTGGCCCGCAGCCGGTCGGGGATGACGGCCTGCATCGCCACCGGGGCCTTCGCAATGCGGTGCAGGCCGTACATCCCGATCTGCAGCGTGGTCAGGTAGCTCGAGGTGGGCTCGGGCTGCTCGTAGGTCCACACCGTCTGTCCGGCACGGACCCGCCGGCCCACCAGCTCGCCGGGAGCCACCGCGTAATACGGGCTGTCGGTGCTGATCTGGATCCGGTAGCTGGCCTTGGAACTGGGATGGTCGTCGCACGGGAACCAGGACGGCGAGCCGTTGGGCTGTCCGGCGACCAGTGCGCCGTTGGACAGTTCCTCGAAACCCACCTCGCCCCACAGCGTCCGGATCGGTTTCGGAGAACCGCCGTAGCGCACCGCGATCGACATCGCCGATCCGGTCGGCAGGGCTTCGGCCAGCCGGATTCGCAGCTTTCCCCCCGAGGTGGCGAAGCCGGCGGGGCGGCGGCCGTTCACGGTGACCTTGGTGACGCCCAGGGCTTCCGACAGATCCAGGGTGAACGTCTGCAACGAAGCCAGCGTGACCGCGGTGATCGTCGCGGTTCCTGCCAGCCGATGGCTGTTGACCTTGTACTGCAGATCCAGTTCGTAGCGGGACACCCGGTAGCCGAAGTTCCCGTTGTTCGGTAGGTAGGGGTCGATGACCGGCGGGGTGCTGGACTTCTTGGCGCTGTTCTTCATGTGTCGGCCTGGGCCGCCTCCTTCTTTGTGGCCTTGCCCCGCTTCCGGCGCTCCTGCCAGGGCGCGATGGGATTGCCCTGCCAGCGTGTCGAGGACGGCACTTCATCACCTCGCATCACCAGCGAGGCGGGTCCGATCGTCGCCCCCGTGCCGATTCGCGAGGCGGGCAGTGCCACGCAATGGGGTCCCAGGGTCGCCCCGGGGTCCAAGGTGACGCTGTCCATCCGCATGATCCGGTCATGGAACAGATGGGTCTGCACCACGCAGCCTCGGTTGACCGTGCTGCCGGCGCCCAGGGTGACCAGGTCCGCCTCGGGCAGCCAGTAGGTTTCACACCACACTCCGCGGCCGATCTTCGCCCCCAGACCCCGCAGCCACAGGTTCATCACCGGAGTGCCGGTGGCGGCCCGGGCGAACCACGGTGCGGCCACGGTCTCGACGAAGGCGTCGGCCACTTCATTGCGCCAGACGAACGACGACCACAGCGGTTGCTCACCGGTTCGGATTCGCCCAACAACAAGCCATTTCGCCGCTACCGCGGTGCCCCCGGCCACGGCCCCGGCGATCAACAGCACGACACCGCCGGCCAGAGCGGCCAGCCAGTAGCCGCCCCGCACGGCGAGCGCCTGCAGGGCCGCCAGGGTTCCCACTCCGATCGCGAACGTCACGATCATCGGCAGCAGTCGGCAGGTCTCGACGGCCCCGCGCATGGCCTTCAGCCGGGCCGGCGGAGAGTAGGTCAGCGACGCCTCGGCGGTGTCGGCGTTTCGCCGGAGCCTGATCGGCGGGCTGCCCAGCCAGGACGACCCCTTCTTGGCCTTTGGCGGGGTGGCGGACAGCACCGCCACCAGACCGTCGTCGGGAACGCGCCGGCCAGGCTGGGTGATACCGGAGTTGCCGAGGAAGGCCCGCCGTCCCACCGTGGTCTTGGCGATGTGGATCCAGCCGCCGCCCAGTTCGTAGGAGGCCACCATGGTGTCGTCGGCCAGGAATGCGCCATCCTCGATGACGGTGAACTTCGGTGTGAGCAGGGCGGTCGAGATCTCGGTGTCGCGGCCGACCTTCGCGCCCAGGATCCGCAGCCACACCGGGGTGAGCATGCTCGCGTAGAGCGGGAACAGGTAGTTGCGTGCGGCGTCCATCAGCCGTTCGGTGGCCCACAACTGCCAGCCGACCCGGCTTCGGACCGGGTGGTAGCCCTCCCGCAGGCCCAGTGCCAGGATCCGCACACCGAGCACCGTGATCCCCGCGTAGACCACCGCGGCGAGCAAGGTGGCCGGCGGAATCCACGGGGCGGAAGCCAGCAGTGCCCCGGTCAGGGTCGCTTCGTCCCGGCCGGCCCAGGCCAACAGGGCAAGCCCGATCCCGAGAGAGGTCAGCGGCAGGGCGCCGAGCAACAGTGAGGAGATTCCGTAGATCACCACCCAGTGCACGGCACGCGGCGGGCGGTGGTCGGGCCACGGGTGGCGGGCCTTGCCGGACTTGACCGCCGGCGAGCCCTTCCAATACTGCCTGGCCTTCACCTTGTGCACCACACACGAGCCGGCCGCCACGTCGGCGTCCTTGCCGACCACCGCACCCGGCAGCAGGGTGGTTCGTGCCCCGATGGTGGCGTCGTTGTCGACCGTGATGGGCCCGACGTGGAACAGGTCGCCGTCGATCCAGTGTCCGGTCAGGTCGACCTCGGGCTCGACCGAACAGCGGTGGCCGAGGGTCAGCATGCCCGTGACCGGCGGGGCCGAATGCAAGTCCACGCCCTTGCCGACCGAATTGCCCAGTGCGCGTGCGTAGTAGACCAGCCACGGCGCGCCGCCCAGGTTCTCGGCGCCGCTGGCCTCGGTGAGCCGTTCGGCCAGCCACACCCGCAGATGTTCGGATCCGCCGCGCGGATAGGTGCCCGGTTGGAGTCCGCGCAGCAGAATCCGCGCGCCGGCGACCGCGATGCCCATCCGGCCCAGCGGGGTGATGAAGGCGACGAACGCGACGGCAATCAGCCACCACGGTGTGGTGAACAGCCACGGCAGTGGGTGCACTGCCGCCGCGACGTTGTTGATCAGCGCCAACCAGGTCAGCCACTGCAGGGCGGTCAGGGTGGCCAGCGGCACGGTGAGTGCGACCTGGGCCAGCCGCGCCGCGACCGGCGTGGGTGCGACCGTCCGCGGCTCGACGGCGACCTGTTCGGTCTGCTCGGCGGCCGTCTCGTCGATGAAACCGGCAAGTGACCCGAGCCGGGGGTGATCGTAAAGGTGGGCCACCGTCATCCCGGCGAACCGCTCGCGCAGCAGCACCACCAGTTGCGCCGCGGACAACGAACCGCCGCCGAGGGCGAAGAAATCCGCCTCAGGCCCGTCGACGACGGTGCCCAGGACGTCCTGCCACAGCCCGGCGAGCCAGCCCATGGTGCCGCCCAGCTGAGATCCGACATCGGGGACATCACCCGGTGGGGGCCACGGCAACGCGTTGCGGTCGACCTTTCCCGAGGTGCGGGTGGGCAGTTCGCCCTCGACCAGGACCAGGCGCGGCACCAGCGCCGCGGGCAACGACTCGGCCAGGTGCGCCCGGGCGGCCGCCAGGTCGAAGTTCGGGTCGGCGGAGGCGATATAGCCGACGAGCACCGGTGTGCCGCTGGCGGTCTTGCGCACCGCCGCGGCTCCACCGCTGACTCCGGGAAGGTGAACCAGAGCGGAATCCACCTCGCCCAGTTCGATCCGGCGCCCGCCGACCTTGACCTGATCATCGGCACGGCCCTGGAAGTAGAGGCCGTCGGATTCCAGCCGCACCAGATCCCCGCTGCGATAGGCGCGCGCCCACCCCAGCGTCGGCATCGGCGCGTACTTCTCGGCGTCCTTCTCCGGATCCAGGTAGCGGGCCAATCCGACGCCCCCGATCACCAACTCTCCGACCTCACCCAACCCGACCGGGGTGCCGGTGGCATCCACCACCGCCAGATCCCAGCCCGGCAGTGGCAATCCGATGCTGACCGGCGTGCCGGGGTGGACCTGCGCGCCGCAGGCCACCACGGTCGCCTCGGTGGGGCCGTAGGTGTTCCACACCTCGCGGCCGTCCACGGCCAACCGGTCCGCCAGGTCCGGCGGGCAGGCCTCCCCGCCGAAGATCAGCAGCCGCACCGCCTCCAGTGCTTCCGCCGGCCACAGCGCCGCCAGGGTCGGGACCGTCGAGACCACGGTGATGTCCCGGGCGACCAGCCAGGGCCCCAGGTCCATGCCACTGCGCACCAGCGCCCGGGGGGCCGGTACCAGGGCGGCGCCGTGCCGCCAGGCCAGCCACATCTCCTCGCAGGACGCGTCGAAACCGACCGACAAACCCGCGAGAACCCGGTCGCCGGGTCCGATCGGGTTGTCCCGCAGGAACATCCGCGCCTCGGCATCGACGAAGGCCGCGGCGTTACGGTGGCTGACCGCCACGCCCTTCGGGGTTCCGGTCGAGCCGGAGGTGAAGATGATCCAGGCGTCGTCGCCGACCCGGGGCGCCTCGGCGGCCCGGCCGCGTGAGGTGCCCGAGCCGGGCAGGATCCCCCCCTCGGTGAGGATTCCGACGACTCCGGCCTCGGAGAACACCAGCGCCGCCCGCTCCTCCGGGTCGTCGGCGTCCACTGGGACGTAGGCCGCACCGGCCGCCAGCACCGACAGGATCGCCAGGTACAGCGAATAGCTGCCCGAGGGCATCCGGATGCCGACCCGGTCGCCCCTGCCGATCCCGTGCGTCGACAGCCACCGGGCCCCCGCCCGGATGTCGGTGACCACCTCGGCATAGGTCAGCTGGACCTCGCCGTCGTCGATCGCCGCGGCATCCGGGTAACGGGCCGCGGTGTCCTGCAGGATGTCGACGAGTGTTCGCGGGGACGGTGCCCGCCCCGACAACAGGTACTGAGCGGGAATCGCAGGCGGCGCCACGTCTGTGAATCCTAGGGTCAAGGAACGCGGCGCGGGGGGTGCTCGGCGCTGACCCGGTGTCGCCGAAGCGAACTGGGCCTGCCACACTTGCCTCTCGCAGAGGGGAGTATTCCTTCGTCGCGGTGTCGTCACCACGTCGGCCGTCCATCGGCCGTCCGGTTCCGCGGGCCGCCTGGGCGGCGGAAGAGACCTCGGGCGTGTTGGAAACGGCCGGAGGTCTTACCGCGTGAACGTATCCGGGCTGGAATGGGCCATCACCATGGCGGTGACGCTGGCGGTCCTGGTCGTGGACGTCGTCGTGTTCGCCCGTCGCCCGCACGAACCGAGCCGGCGCGAATGTGTGACCGCGCTCAGCATCTATGTCGGATTGGCGCTGCTGTTCGGGTTCTGGCTGTGGCATTACCACGGCAGCCAGTTCGGCCTGGAGTTCTACGCGGGCTGGCTCACCGAGTACAGCCTGTCGGTCGACAACCTGTTCATCTTCATCATCATCATGGCCAGTTTCAAGGTCCCCAGGATCTACCAGCAGCAGGCGCTGCTGGTAGGGATCGTGCTGGCGTTGGTGTTCCGCGGGGTGTTCATCGCACTGGGCGCCGTTGCCATCCAGCAGTTCTCCTGGATCTTCTACCTGTTCGGGGCGTTCCTGGTCTTCACCGCGGTCAAGCTGGCCCGCGACACCGAACACAGCGACGACGCGGACAACGCGGTGGTCAGGTTCGCCAAGACCTACCTGAACTCCACCCACACCTGGCACGGCCTGAAGCTCTACGTCAAACGGGGCAGCAAACGGGTGATGACCCCGATGTTCCTGGTGATCGTCGCCCTCGCCACCACCGACCTGCTGTTCGCCTTCGATTCGATCCCGGCGATCTACGGGTTGACCAAGGAGCCGTACCTGGTGTTCGCGGCCAACGTGTTCGCGCTGATGGGCTTGCGCCAGCTGTACTTCCTGCTGGGGGATCTGCTCGGCCGCCTGGTCTACCTGTCCCAGGGCCTGGCGTTCATCCTGTTCTTCATCGGCGTCAAGCTGCTGCTGCACGCCCTGCACGACAACGAGGTGCCCTTCATCAACGGCGGTCGGGCCGTCGCGGTACCCGAGATTCCCACCCTGCTGAGTCTGGCGGTGATCGTGCTCACCTTGTTCCTGACCATGGTTGCCAGCCTGATCAAGACCAGATTCAGCGACTCGCGCTGATCCGGCCGGTTACAGCTCAAACCCAGTTGTCGTAGCCGGCCTCGGGTCCGAGCATGCGCTCGAGCCTGCTGCGGTTGAGCCGGGCGATCTCGTTGCGGACGACCTTGCGCTCGGTCTCGGTGTCGTTGTGCATCCGGTCGGCGATCGCGGTGATCACCGCCGACGCCGTGGATCCGTCCCCGAGATGCATGACGAAATCGAAGCCGAACTTCTCGGCGTAGCCGCGGGCCGAACTGTCCAGAAGCTGCATCACACCGGGATGGTCGTCCCACAGCGCGCACTGTTCGGCGTGTGAACGGGCGCTGCCCGGCCTGCTGCCCACTTTGGGGTAGGACTCCAGGATGTCGTCGATGGCCGGCTCCGGAAGCGCGAACAGCAGCGAGTCGGCCCGCCGGAACAGCGCGTCGTGGCACGGATACGGACGCCCCCCGGCCAGATCGGATGCCATCGTCACGCTGTTGCAGCACTCATAGAGCGCATGAACCGCCTTGCGGGTCGGCAACTCGTTGAAGGCGTCAAGCCCGATGCCCTGATGCATCAACATTCTCCAAGCATCGGAGACCGACGACACAGCCGGGTTACCGCACGTTACGGCCAGGAAAACTCTCACCCCCGGGGGGATGCTGCGGGTCAGTGCCCTTCGGAGACGAAGCGCTGACGCGAGCGCTCCACCTCTTCTTCTGCCTCGGCGCGGCCGACGAAGCTCGCGGCTTCGACGAACTTGCCGGGCTCGAGGTCCTTGTAGTGCATGAAGAAGTGCTTGATCGCCTCGAGCTCGAAATGCGGCACGTCGGCGAGATCGCCGATATGGTCCCAGCGCGGATCGCCGGCCGGCACGCAGATCACCTTGTCGTCGCCGCCGGCGTCGTCGACCATCTTGAACATCGCCACCGGCCGGGCTTCCACGGTCACGCCGGGATGCACCGATTCCGGCAGCAGCACCAGGGCGTCCAGCGGGTCGCCGTCCTCCCCGAGGGTGTCCTCGATGTATCCGTAGTCGGCCGGGTAGCCCATCGGCGTGTACAGGTAGCGATCCAAGCGCAGCCGACCGGTCTTGTGGTCGACCTCGTATTTGTTGCGCTGGCCCTTCGGGATTTCGATCATGACGTCGAACTGCACCGCGCGACTCCTTCTTGCTCCTCGGGCCGCCCGCTGGCGACGGTGCATAACCCTAACGAGGGATTCGCGTCGGCACCGCATCGTTGGGCACAATGAAAGGCAAAAGTGTAGGAGAGCCATGCTTGGGAAACCTCGGCACCGCGGCCACGTGGTGCTCGCCGTGGCGGTGATCGCGCTGGTCGCCGCGGTTGTGGCGGCCGCGGCTCTGCTCGGTTCCGGAGGCAGGAGCAATGCCTCGGCTCCGGCTCCGCGTCCCCCGGCGGCGTCCCGGCCGGCTCTGGTTCCGCTGGCCGATTCGGCGGCCGTCCCGACCACCCAGGGGATGACCGCGGCCCTGGCCGCCGCGGTTGCCGATCCCAACCTCGGCAATCTCACCGGCGAGGTATCCGACGCGCGCACCGGAACTCAGATCTGGGAACAGCGTGCCGACGTCCCCATGCAACCCGCGTCGACCAACAAGATCCTGACGACGGCGGCCGCACTGCTCACCCTCGACCGCGATGCGCGGCTGACCACCGTCGTACAGGCTGCCGACCAGACCCGGATGCCCGGTGTGGTGGTTCTCGTCGGCGGGGGAGACCCGGTTCTCTCCGCGGCGCCACCCGATGAGGACACCTGGTACCGGGACGCGGCCCGCATCTCCGACCTCGCCGACCAGGTCCGTAAGAGCGGGATAACGCCGACGGCCGTCCAGGTGGACAACTCGCTGTTCACCGGGCCCGATATGGCCCCGGGCTGGGATCCGGCCGATATCGCCGGCGGCGACATCTCCCCGATCCAGTCGGTGATGCTCGACGCCGGACGTATCCAGCCGACGACCTTCGAATCGAGACGCTCGCCGACACCGGCGCTGGATGCCGGACGCGCGCTGGCGGTGGCGCTCGGGTTGGACCCGGCCACTGTCACCTTCGCTCCGGGCCCGGCCGGCGGGCGGCAACTGGCTTCGGTCCAGTCCGCGCCGCTGATCGAACGGCTGCGCCAGATGATGACCGCCTCGGACAATGTGATGGCCGAGACCATCGGGCGCGAGGTGGCCAGGGCGACCGGCCATCCGGCCAGTTTCGCCGGGGCCGTCGATGCGGTGATCAGCAAGTTGGCGTCGAACGGGATCGATATGGCCGGGGCGTCGCTGGTCGACTGCAGTGGGCTGTCGGTGGCCAATCTGCTCACCGCGCGCACCCTGAATTCCGCGGTCGGTGCCGCCGCCGGACCCGACCACCCGCAACTGAGGCCGATGGTGGACATGCTGCCGGTGGCCGGAGGCAGCGGCACCCTGTCGGGGCGTTTCCTTGGCGGGGATCCGGTGAACTCCTCGGCCGGATGGCTGCGGGCCAAGACCGGTTCGCTGACCAAGACCAATTCCCTGGCCGGGATCGTCACCGATGCCGGCGGCCGGGTACTGACCTTCGCGTTCATCTCCAACAACGCCGGGATGGAGGGCCGCACCGCACTGGACGCGCTGGCCGGCGTTCTGCGAACCTGCGGCTGTGGTTCGTGAACCCCTCCGCCGCGCACCCGGGCCGGTGACCGGGTCCGGACCTAATCTGGGCCGAGCCGTCGACTGGCGGTTCGCCGGCACCGTGGGTGCCCGCCTGGCCCGTCCCGGCCCGCCCGCCACCGACTACACCCGCAGGCAGGCCATCGACGAGCTCGCCGGAGCGGCGCGGGCCGCTGAGGCGCCGGTGCGCGAGGTGACCCAGCTGGCCGATGACGCGCCGGTGGATGAGGCGCTCATCGTCGACCGCGAGCAATGGATACGGTCGGCCTCGGACTCCATGCGCGTGATGACGGGCGGGGCGCCGACTCCGAGCGGCCGGTTGGCGGCTCGCATCGCCGGCGCGCAGACCGGCGCGGTGCTGGCCTTCATCTCCTCCGGCATTCTGGGACAATACGACCCGTTCGCCTCTGGGCGGCCAGACGGGCAGGGCGCGTTACTGCTGGTCTATCCGAACGTGATCGCCGTCGAACGGCAGCTGCGGCTGACGCCGAAGGACTTCCGGCTCTGGGTGTGCCTGCACGAAGTGACCCATCGGGTCCAATTCACCGCCAATCCGTGGTTGGCCGGACACATGTCGAATGCGTTGTCTGTGCTGACCTCCGAGCGTGACGACGACGTCGCCCACATGCTCGGCGGACTCGCTGACTTCGTTCGAAAACGGTCGCCCGGCCACTCCTCCGAGCCGGGCGGAATCGTGGGATTGCTGCGTGCGGTGCAATCGGAGCCCCAGCGCGCCGCCCTCGATCGGCTTCTGGTCCTGGGCACTTTGCTGGAGGGCCACGCCGACTACGTCATGGATGCCGTGGGACCGGCGGTGGTGCCGTCGGTTCACCTGATCCGGAGCCGTTTCGATGAACGGCGTCACCGCAAACAACCGCCGCTGCAGCGGCTGCTGCGTGCGTTGCTGGGTGTCGATGCCAAACTCAGCCAGTACACCCGCGGCCGGGCTTTCGTCGACCATGTCGTCGACCGCGTGGGGATGACGCGCTTCAACAGCGTGTGGTCGGGTCCGGAGACGTTGCCACTTCCCGCCGAGATCGAGAATCCGCAGCGGTGGATCGACCGGGTGCTGTAGCCGGGCTGCGCGCGAGGCTGTCGGATTTCGCCGCGAGCCGGCTCGCCGACGCGCCGCGCTGGTGCGTGGCGCTGTCCGGCGGACCGGACTCGCTGGCGTTGACCGCGGTGGCCGCCGCCGTCCGCCCGACCACGGCCCTGATCGTCGATCACGGTCTGCAAACCGGGTCCGACGCCGTCGCGCAGAGCGCGCGGAGCCAGGCGATGGACCTCGGTTGTGCGGCGGCGCGGGTGCTGCGGGTTCAGGTGGGCTCCCGCGGCGGCCCGGAAGCCGCCGCCCGCTCGGCCCGCTACGTCGCTCTGGAGGCGGCGCGCGACGGTGCCCCGGTCCTGTTGGCCCACACCCTCGACGATCAGGCCGAGACGGTGCTGTTGGGGTTGGGCCGGGGATCCGGCCCGCGGTCGATCGCCGGGATGCGGGACTGCGACCCGCCCTGGTATCGGCCGCTGCTGGGGGTGCGGCGGGCCACCACCCACGCCGTCTGCGCGGAACTGGGTCTGACCGCCTGGGACGACCCGCACAATTCCGACCGCCGCTTCACCCGGGTGCGGCTTCGCACCGAGGTGCTCCCGCTGATGGAGGACGTGCTGGGCCGGGGGGTGGCCGAGGCGCTGGCCCGCACCGCCTCGGCCCTGCGGGAGGACACCGACGTTCTGGATTCGCTGGCCGACGGGGAGCTTGCGGCCGCGCGGTCCGGACCGGACCTGGCCGTCGGCGCCCTGACGACGCTTCCCGGGTCGCTGCGCCGCCGGGTCATCCGCGGCTGGTTGCTCGGCGGCGGTGCCGCTGGCCTCACCGACCACCAGATCCGGGCGGTCGACGCGCTGGTGACCCGGTGGCGGGGCCAGGGCGGGGTGGCGGTCGGCTGGAACGTGCCGAGCACCCGGCTGTTCGTCGAGCGTCGGGAGGGCGTTCTGACGCTGCGCAGCGAGCCGGTCTGATTGTCTGGCCGACGGCGGCATGGCACGCTGTGGGCGTGGCGGCGGATGGGCTGTATTCCGGGGACATCAAGTCGGTTCTGTTGTCCGAAGACCAGATTCGAACCCGGACCAACGAGTTGGCCGCCGACGTCGCCAGGGATTACGCATCCAACCTGAACGGCCGGGACCTGCTGCTGGTGACGGTCCTCAAGGGAGCGGTGATGTTCGTCACCGACCTGGCCCGCGCGATCCCGCTGCCCACCCAGTTGGAGTTCATGGCGGTGAGCTCCTACGGGTCGTCGACCTCATCCTCGGGGGTGGTGCGCATCCTCAAGGACCTCGACCGGGACATCGCCGACCGCGACGTGCTGATCGTGGAGGACATCGTCGACTCCGGCCTGACGCTGTCCTGGTTGTTGCGCAACCTCGCCACCCGGCAGCCGAAATCGCTGCGGGTGTGCACGTTGCTGCGAAAACCCGAAGCTGTGCGCGCCGATGTCGACATCACTTACGTCGGGTTCGACATCCCGAACGAGTTCGTCGTGGGTTACGGCCTGGACTACGCCGAGCGCTACCGCGACCTGCCTTACATCGGCACCCTGGAGCCGAAGGTCTACACGCCCTGACGGCGGGTCAGCCGAGTTCCCAGACCACCGTCACCGCGAAGCCGACGGTCTGCTTGCCGGGCTGCAACGGAACAGCCTGAGCCATCGCACCCGTCGGGGCCGGCATCGGCGCCGGGGCGGGGGGCTGCGATCCGGCCGGCGCCTCGGAGATCGAGACCACCTTTCCCAGCGGCAGGCCCGACAGTTCCGCGTACTGCTCGGCGCGGTTCCTGGCGTCGTCGAAGGCGCGCGCCCGGGCGTCGGTGAGCAGTGCCGAGTCGTCCTGGATCGAGAAACTCACCGAGTTGATCCGGGCGGCGTTGCCGCCGGCGGCCACCGCGGTGGCCAGTGTCGTGGCGGCGGCGTCGAGTTCGCGGAGGACGACCTTTATCGAGTTGCCCGCCCGGTAGCCGGCTATCAACGAATTCTCCCCGTATTGGGGCTGCACGCTCACCGCGGCCGTGCTGATGTCTTCGGCGTCGATTCCCCGGGCGCTCAGGGCGTCGATCACCGCCGTCTGGCGTTCGCCGGCCTGATTCATCGCGGCGTTGACATCAGGGGCCACCACCTCGACACCGATATCGGCGGTCAGCGTGTCCGGCGTCCCCTGAACCTCGCCGGAGCCCACCACGGTCACCTGCCGGGTGCCGGTGTCGGCGGCCGGTGCCGCATCGCACCCCGACAGAGCGGTCACGGCCAATGCCGCTGCGGCGCAGGCCAAGACGGAGCGGGACGACAGGGGATTCGGGGTGATCGGCACGAGCCACACCGTAGCGTGCGGTCGGGTCGCCGCAGGCCTCAGGCGTTCACCTCGGACAGGAAACTCAGCAACTCGGCGTTGACCTCCTGCGGGCGTTCCTGGGTGATCCAGTGCCCGGCGCCGTCGAGCATCACCCGCCGGTAGGGGCCGGTGACAACCTCGGTGGCGCGATCGGTCTTGGTGAAACCCAGCACCGGGTCCGCGGTGCCGCCGACGAACAGGGCGGGAACGTCGATGGTCCGGGCCGCCGCACGCCCCATGATGTGCCAATTGCGGTCGAAGTTGCGGTACCAGTTCAGGGCGCCGGTGAAGCCGGTGCGGCTGAACTCGGCGACGTAGCGGTCCAGGTCGGCGGGGCTGAGCCAGTCCGGCAGCCGGTCCGGTTCGGGAAGCCGTTCGATGAACCCCTCGGGGCCGGGTGCCAGCATCCGCTGTGCGCTATCGCCGCTCCGGGGCAGTCGCATCCCGCCCAGCATCCGCCGCATCGCGCGCCGCGGGTCGGCGGCCATCTCGGCGTCGGCGACACCGGGTGGCTGGAAATAGAGGATGTAGAAGAAGTTCTCCCCGAAGATCCGCCGGAACGCCGCGGTCGGCGGGGTGAGCGGCCGGGGTACCGGTGGAACGCTCAAGCCGGCCACCGCCGCCACCCGGTCGGGGTGCAGCAGTGGCGTGCTCCAGGCGACCACTGCCCCCCAGTCGTGGCCGACCAGCGTCGCGCGTTCGGCGCCGGCGGCGTCGATCAGCCCCACCAGATCGCCGGTCAGGGCGATGATGTCGTAGGACTCCACGGCCTCCGGGCGCGACGAGCCGCCGTAACCGCGCTGGTCGGGTGCCATGACGTGATAGCCGGCCGCGGCCAGGGCGGGGATCTGGTGGCGCCAGGAGTGGGCGAGTTCCGGGAAGCCGTGGGCCAGGATCACCAACGGTGCGCCCCGGCGGCCCGCCTCGATCACCCGCAGCCGGACCCCGTTGACCCGGATTAGCCTCTCGGTCGGTGCGACCATGGTGTTCAGCCAAGCACAGCCGGATCAGGGTGGCCGGAGTCGCCCGGATCCGACCGGCTGATCATGCGCTGGAAACCCTGGGGACCCCGCCCGACGTTGGGGTAGCGGTAGCCTGAGAGACTTCAGGCAGTGATGGGAAGGACGGGGCCCCTGCGGGCCGATGCTCGATGAATCGCAAAAACGTTATCCGCACCTTGACGGTGATCGCCGCCGTGCTGCTGCTGGGCTGGTTGTTCTTCTACTTCAATGACGACACCCGCGGCTTCAAACCGGTGGACACCTCGGTCGCGGTGGCCCAGATCAACGCCGACAACGTCAACACCGCACAGATCGACGACCGCGAACAGCAGTTGCGGCTGGAGCTGAAGAGCGCCAATGACGACACCGGCGATTCCGCCAAGGTCATCGCCAAGTACCCGACGGGCTACGCGGTGCCACTGTTCGATTCGCTCAACGGCAAGGGCATCAAGACCAACACCACGGTCAACCAGCCCAGCATGCTGGGATCGCTGCTGGTCTACATGCTTCCCCTGCTGCTGCTGATCGCGCTGTTCGTGCTGTTCTCGCGGATGCAGACCGGCGGACGGATGGGATTCGGCTTCGGCAAGTCCCGTGCCAAACAGCTGACCAAGGACATGCCCCAGACCACTTTCGCCGACGTCGCCGGCGCCGACGAGGCGGTCGAGGAGCTCTACGAGATCAAGGACTTCCTGCAGAATCCCGGGCGCTACCAGGCCCTCGGCGCGAAGATCCCCAAAGGCGTGCTGCTCTACGGGCCGCCCGGTACCGGCAAGACCCTGCTGGCCAGGGCGGTGGCAGGCGAAGCCGGTGTGCCCTTCTTCACCATCTCCGGCTCGGACTTCGTCGAGATGTTCGACGGTGACGGTGCCTCACGGGGTCGTGACCTGTTCGAACATGCCAAGGCAAATGCCCCGGCCATCGTCTTCGTCGACGAGAGCGACGCCGTCGGC
>JAGQTQ010000135.1 GCA_020438905.1 Mycobacterium sp. | reverse complement strand
GGGGTTGGCCGTCGAGGGTGCGGCGCGGGGCCAGGGGTTCGGCCAGGGTGGCGCGGCGGCGGGCCTGGGCGGGGGTGATGCGCAGCCAGTCGGCGAGCACCTTCAGTGGTGCCCCGCCGAGATCGGCGGCCTGGCGGCGATTCACTTCCAGGGCGATGTCGGCGGCCAGCACGGCTTGGCGGCGGGCCAGGGTTTCACACCGGCCGGCCAGCCGGATCAGTTCGTCGGCGCCCAGGGCCGACAGGTCCAGCGACGAGAGCACGTCGAGGGCCGCGTCGATCCGGTCGACCGCCCCATCCACTGAACTCGAAAGCATGTTCGAATAATATGGCGGCAGACCGACACAATCACCCGACCAACTGCAGCCTGGGGACACAACCCCAACTGGGGATAACCACCGTCGAGAAGCGCCGCGGAATCAGCCCCGCAGAATCGGGCGCAAACGCTCCAGTACGTCCGGGTCCTCGATGGTCGAAGGCATCGGTTCGTCGTGACCGTCGGCGATCCCGCGCATCGTCTTGCGGAGAATCTTCCCCGATCGGGTCTTGGGCAGCGCGGCCACCACGTCGACGGCGGTGAAACATGCCACCGCACCGATCGAATGACGCACCGCGGCAACCAGTTCGGCCGCCAGGCCTTCGGCGGATGCCCCGGATTTCAGCACCACCAGTCCGCGCGGTACCTGACCCTTGATCTCGTCGGCCACGCCGATCACCGCGCACTCGGCCACGGCGGGGTGCGCGGCCACCACCGCCTCGATCGCGCCCGTCGACAAACGATGGCCGGCCACATTGATCACGTCGTCGATGCGGCCCATGACGAACAGGTAGCCGTCCTCGTCGAGATAGCCGCCGTCGCCGGTCAGGTAGTAACCCGGATGCTCGCATAGATAGGAGGCTTCGAACCGGGCATCGTCACCCCAGAGCGTGGGAAGGGTTCCCGGCGGCAGTGGCAGCCGGATGCAGATCGCCCCCTCCTGTCCCGGTTCGCAACCTGATCCGTCCGGATGCAGAATCTGCACGTCGTAGCCGGGCATCGGAACGGTGGGCGAGCCGGCCTTGAGCGCAAGTTGCTGCACCCCAACCGGATTGGCGGCAATAGCCCAGCCGGTCTCGGTCTGCCACCAGTGGTCGATCACCGGAATGCCGAGCTTCCGGGAGGCCCAGGTGTAGGTGTCCGGGTCGAGGCGTTCACCGGCCTGGAAGAGATAGCGCAGCGAGGACAGGTCGTGGCGGCTGAGATGCTCGGCCTCGGGATCCTCCTTGCGGATCGCCCGCAGCGCGGTCGGCGCGCAGAACAGCACCTTGACCCGGTGCTGGGCGGCCACCCGCCAGAACGCACCCGGATCCGGGGTGCCGACCGGCTTGCCCTCGTAGAGAACGGTTGTCGCCCCGGCCAGCAGTGGGCCGTAGACGATGTAGGAGTGGCCGACCACCCAGCCGACGTCGGAGGCCGCCCAGAACACCTCGCCCGGCCCGACGTCGTAAATGTTGTGCATGCTCCACATCAGCGCCACCGCATGACCGCCGTTGTCGCGAACGATGCCCTTGGGCTTGCCGGTGGTCCCGGAGGTGTAGAGCACGTACAGCGGGTCGGTGGCGGCCACCGGAACCGGGTCGGCAGGTTCTGCGCCGGACATCACGTCGGCCCAATCGTGGTCGCGGCCGGCGACCAGCTCGCAGCGATGCCGGTCGCGTTGGACGATGACGCACGCGCCGGGGCGATGCGCAGCCCGTTCCAGCGCATGGTCGAGCATCGGTTTGTACTCCACGATCCGGGTCGGCTCGATCCCGCATGAGGCGGACACGATCACCTTGGGCTGCGCGTCGTCGATGCGGGTGGCCAGTTCGTGACTGGCGAAACCGCCGAACACCACCGAGTGCACCGCGCCGAGGCGCGCGCAGGCCAGCATCGCGATCACGGCCTCCGGGATCATCGGCATGTACAGCACGACACGGTCTCCCTTGCCGACGCCGAGGCCGCGCAGAGCGCCGGCGAAACGCGCTGTCTCGTCGCGCAATTCCCGGTAGGTGTAGGTCCGGGTGGAGTCGGTGACGGGGGAGTCGTAGATCAGCGCCGCCTGGTCACCGCGGGTCGGGATGTGCCGGTCCAGGGCGTTGGCGCAGGTGTTCATCTCGGCGTCGGGGAACCACCGGTAGAACGGCGGGTTGTCGTCGTCGAGAATGCGCCCAGGCCCTCTGGTCCACGTCACGGCCCGCGCCGCCTCGGACCAGAACACCGACGGATCGGCGAGGCTGGCCTGGAAGAGATCGCGATATGCGCCCACGGCTTACACCGTAGGTCTAGCCGACCTTGGCGATGACGTTCTCCGCGAACATCTCCAGGTTGCGGATCTTGGCGTCCAGCGGTTCGGTGTCCGGTCCGGTGACGTAGGGGATGCGGAAGCCGACGATCACGTCGGTGACGCCCTTGTCCTCGAGTCGCTTGATTCCGTCGGGGGTGTAGGCGTCGATGGAGATGACGTGGATCTGGAAGTCCTTGTCGGCTGTGCCCTCCTCTTCGCGGTAGCGCTGCAACGTGGCCAGCAGTTCGTCGAGATCCTCGTTGCCGCCTCCGTGCATCCAGCCGTCGTTGCGCGCCGCACGGCGCAGTGCGGCATCGGCGTGGCCGCCGATGAGGATCGGGATCGGTTCGGTGGGTGCGGGTGTCATCTTGGTCTTGGGGATGTCGTAGAACTCGCCGTGGAACTCGAAGTACTCACCCGAGCTCAGGCCACGAACGATCTCGATGCATTCGTCCATTCGCTTGCCGCGCCGGGCGAACGGCACCCCCATCAACTCGTAGTCCTCGGGCCAGGGGCTGGTGCCTACGCCGAGCCCGACCCGGTTGCCGATCAGCGCCGCCAGTGAACTCGCTTGTTTGGCGACCAGTGCGGGCGGACGGATGGGCAGTTTGAGCACGAAGAAGTTGAAGTGGAGTTTGGTGGTCACCGCGCCGAGAGCCGCGGTGAGCACGAAGGTCTCGATGAAGGCCTTGCCGTCGAGAAATTCGCGGTTGCCGTCGGGGGTATAGGGGTACTTCGAGTCGGACTCGAAGGGGTATGCGATCGAGTCCGGAATCGTCATGGCGTGATAACCGGCGGCTTCGGCGGCCTTGGCCAGCGGGATGTAGTAACTCGGATCCGTCATCGCCTCGGCGTAGGTGAATCGCACGAGTCGATTCTAGAACGCGTTCTAGTTGAAGGTCACGGCTTTGAGCCCCGCTACTCGCGTTCTTCTTCGCCGCCCCCGGAACCGCTCGTGGTGAGAACGTCCCCCCAGGTTGCCTCGGCGCCGGAGTGGCCGATCCGGAACACCTGCACCGTCGCGGCCACCGAGGCGATCAGGACGAACGCAGCGATCGCCGCCGAGATCCCCGTCGACAGCGCCTTGCCGCGACTGGAGCGGACCTGCCCGATCACCAGCAACACCGCCGCCACCAGTAGGGCCAGCGAGAAGTAGATCATCGTCTTGCCCAGGTGCTCGTGGGTCTCCAGCGCTGCAGATTCCTCCACCTTGTGCTCCAGCCACTCGCCTGCCTCGGCGGCGATCGGCGTCAGCACCGCCGTGACCCCGGCCAGTGCCAGCACCAGCCAGGCCAAGCGCTGGCGGGCGGCCGGCCACACGGCGCAAAGGATCGCCAGGATCGCCGTCAGCGGTGCCAGCACCACGATGAAGTGGACCAGCAGGGGATGGGCTGGGAGGCCGTTGAAGGTCGACATGTCAGCGAATGCTACTGCCGGAGAAGCGCCGGTTCCCGGATCCCAGCAGACTGTCAGACTGGGGGAGTCATGATCACGCTTCGCTGGGTCTTGCTGGGTGCGACGCTGACGGCCCTGGCCGCCGGCGCCGTCGCGTGGATTGCCGGGTCCCCGCCGATCGCCCACGCTTGCTGGATCCTCGGCACCGTTGCCGCCCTGGTCCCGGCGACCTGGTGGGTGATCTCCGGTCTGCGACAGGGCCGGTTCGGAGTCGACGTCCTGGCGGTCATGTCGTTGGCCGGCTCACTGGCGGTCGGCGAGTATCTGGCCGGGGCGCTGATCGCCGTGATGCTGGCAACCGGGCAGGCGCTGGACGCGGCCGCCGAACGTCGTGCGACCAAGGACCTGCGCGCGCTGCTGGACCGGGTTCCGCGCACCGCACGCCGCCGCAACGGCGACGTCATCGAGGTGGTCGACCTCGACACGATCGTCGTCGACGACCTTGTGGTGATCGGGTCGGGCGAGGTGCTGCCGGTCGACGGGACGGTGCACTCCGAGTTCGCCGTGATCGACGATTCCGCGCTGACCGGTGAGCCTCTGCAGGTGCGTTACAGGCACGGGGACACGGTGCGCAGCGGCAGTCTCAATGCCGGCGCGGGACTGGAGGTCCGCGCTTCGGCGACCGCGGCGGACAGCACCTACGCCGGGATCGTGCGACTGGCCAAGGAGGCCGCCGCCGCGTCGGCACCGGTGGTTCGTCTGGCCGACCGGGTGGCCGCCTGGTTCGTTCCGCTGGCACTGGCCGTGGCCGGGGCGGCGTGGTTGGTGAGCGGCTCGGCGGCCCGGGCCGTCGCAGTCCTGGTGGTGGCGACGCCCTGTCCGCTGTTGCTCGCCGCGCCGGTCGCGATCGTGTCCGGGCTGTCCCGGGCCTCGCGGATCGGAGTTCTGGTCCGCGGCGGCGGTCCGCTGGAGACCCTTGGCCGAGCGACCACACTTGTTCTGGACAAGACCGGAACCCTGACATCGGGGCGGCCCCGGGGAACCGATGTGGTCACCGCCCCGGGCTGGACGGTCGACGACGTGCTCGGGCTGGCCGCCTCGGCCGACCAGCTCTCCCCCCATGTTCTTGCCGAGGCGATAGTCACCGAAGCCCGGTTGCGCGGGTTGACGATGAGCGTGCCGACGGACGTCCAGGAGGAGGCCGGAACCGGTGTCGCCGCGACGGTCGGCGGTCGTCGGGTGCGGGTCGGCAACCTCGGTCTCGACGGTGAGGACGTCGGCTGGGCGGCATCGGTGGTGTCGCGTGCGTCCCTGGATGGTGCGGTGGTCGCCTGGGTGCGTGTCGACGGCGAACTGGCCGGGGCGATCATGCTTGCCGACCCGCTGCGCCCGGATGCCCCCCGCACGCTGCGACGATTGCGCGCCGCGGGCATCACGCGACTGGTGATGCTGACCGGTGACCGGCCGGCCCCCGCCCGGGAGATTGGAACGGTGCTCGGCCTCGATGAGGTCGCTGCCCAGCAGAAGCCCGAGGACAAGGTGGCCCGGGTGCGCCGGGAGAGCGAGAGTGCGGTGACGGCGATGGTCGGCGACGGGGTGAACGACGCCCCTGCGCTGGCGGCCGCCGACGTCGGGATAGCGATGGGGGCGCGGGGGTCGACGGCCAGTTCCGAGGCCGCCGACATCGTCTTGACCGCCGACCGTCTCGACCGGTTGGCCGACGCGAAGCTGATCGCTCGCCGCTCCCGGCGTATCGCGGTGCAGAGCGCCGGCGTAGGAATGGGGCTGTCGCTGGTGGCCATGGGCTTCGCCGCATTCGGGCTGCTGCCCCCGGCGGTCGGCGCGCTGCTCCAGGAGGGCATCGACCTGGCGGTGATCCTCAACGCCTTGCGGGCCTTGCGGGGCGACCATCCGGGAACCCCGCCGCTGAGTCCGCGGGCGGCGGAACTGGTCCGCCGATTCAGCGGCGAGCACGACCGGATGCGCGACGATCTGTCGATCCTGCGCGATGCCGCCCACCGGATCACCGCCGGTGACAGGGACGCCGCCCTGGCGACGTTGCGCAGCGCCGACGACTTCCTGCAGGACACCTTGCTGCCGCATGAGGACGCCGAGGACGCCGCTCTGTACCCCGAGCTGGCCGGGCCGTTGGGCAGCGCGGAGGCCACCGCGACGATGAGCCGAACGCACGCCGAGATCCACCGGCTGGCCCAGCGCCTGCACAGCCACCGCGAGATCGCCGAGGCGGCAGGCGCCGTCACCGCCGAGCAGGCCGACGATCTGCTGGCCTGCCTGTACGGTCTGTACGCCCTGCTGTGTCTGCACTTCGTGCAGGAGGAGGAGAACTTTTTCGTGCTCGCGCCGACCTCCACCGGCACCGACCGGTAGTCCGATGGCCCCGACCTGGCTGACCCGCAACGTCCGGGTCCTCGCCGCGGTGTCCTTCCTGCAGGACACCGCCAGCGAGTTGCTCTACCCGTTGTTGCCCATCTACCTCACCACGGTTCTGGGCGCCCCGCCCTCGGTGGTTGGGGCCGTGGAGGGCGCGGCTGAGGGCGCGGCATCGGTCACCAGACTGGCGATCGGCCCACTCGGGGACAGGTTCGCCAGGCGGCCCCTGATCGCCACCGGATACGGAATGGCGGCGCTGGGCAAGGTAATAGTCGCGATCGCGGTGGCCTGGCCCGGAGTCCTGGCCGGCCGGGTGGTCGATCGGCTGGGCAAGGGAATCCGCGGCGTGCCCCGTGATGCGCTGCTGGTCGATGGAGTCCAGTCCGACGCGCGCGGAAGGGTTTTCGGCTTCCACCGTGCCATGGACACTCTGGGCGCGGTGGTGGGCCCGCTGATCGGGCTGGCCGGCTACGAACTGCTGGACCATCACATCGCCCCGTTGTTGTACGTGGCGATCGTGCCGGCGGTGCTCTCGGTGCTGCTGATCCTGCTGGTGCGGGAAAAGCCCCGAAGAGGTCCGCGCCCACCGCGTCAACCGGTCTTCAGCGGTCTCAAGGACCTCTCCGCGCGGTACTGGCGGGTGACCGCCGTGGTCGTCGGATTCGGGCTGGTGAACTTTCCGGACGCGCTGCTGCTGTTGCGGCTCAACGAGATCGGCTTCGGCGTCGTTTCGGTGATCCTCGCCTACGTCACCTACAACCTGGTCTACGCGCTGGCCAGTTTCCCCGCCGGACTGCTGGCCGACCGGCTTCCCCGGTCGGCGGTGTTCGGAATCGGGCTGGTGTTCTTCGCGATCGGTTACATCGGACTGGGGCTCACCACCGACCCGGTGGTGGCCTGGTTGCTCATCGGGGTCTACGGGTTGTTCACGGCGTGCACGGACGGCGTGGGCAAGGCGTGGGCGTCCTCGCTGGCCGGCTCCGACCGGCAAGCCACCGCCCAGGGGGTCTTCCAAGGCGGCAGCGGCCTGGCCATCCTGATCGCCGGGGTCTGGGCCGGCCTGTTGTGGGGTGCCGACGGCCATCTGCCGCTGCTGATTTCGGGTGTCGTGGGGGCGTGCTTCGCGGTGCTGCTTCTAGGGCGCTGGGCTCTGGTCGGGCGGGCGGGCTGATGCGCCGGATCCACGTCATCGGCATCGGGGTGGGCGATCCGGACTACGTAACGACCCAGGCGATCCGGGCGCTCAACGACACCCGGGTGTTCTTCGTCATGGACAAGGGCGAGGCCAAGCGCGACCTGGTCGCGCTGCGCCAGGAGGTGTGCCGGCGTTTCATCGCCGAGCCGGGGTACCGGTTCGTCGAACTGCCCGATCCGGTCCGCCGCGCCGTGAGCGAGGGAACCGGCGGCGAGTACACCCGCGTCGTCGCCGACTGGCATTCGGCCCGGGCCAGATTGTGGGCCGAGGCGATCGAGACCGAACTGGCCCCCGGCGCGGTCGGCGGCTTCCTGGCCTGGGGCGATCCCGCCCTCTACGACAGCACCCTGCGGATCCTTCAGGACGTGGCCCGCCACACCGAGCTGAGCTACGACGTAATCCCCGGCATCACAGCGGTGCAGGCATTGACGGCCAGGCACCGTATCCCGCTCAACGACATCGGTGAACCGGTGACGATCACCACCGGCCGGCAGTTGCGGGCCCACGGGCTGTCCGGGTCGGCCGTGGTGATGCTCGACGGCGATTGCTCCTTCCTGTCTTGCCCGCCGCAGACCAGGATCTGGTGGGGCGCTTATCTGGGGAGCCCCGAGGAGCTTCTGGTGGCCGGCACCGTCGGCGAAGTCGGCCAGCGCATCGCCGCGCTGCGATCGGCGGCCCGGGCCCGGCACGGCTGGATCATGGACACCTACCTGCTGCGCGCGTGACATGATCGTGGCGTGGGTTTTCTGTTCCGGGTCGCGCTGACCGGCCTGGCACTGTGGGTGGTCACCCTGCTCGTCCCGGGGATCGGCTTCGTCGGTGGTCAGAGCAGCGCTGAGCGCGTTGGCATCGTCTTGGTGGTGGCGCTGATCTTCGGTGTGGTCAACGCGGTCATCAAACCGATCGTGCAGGTGCTGTCGATCCCGCTCTACATTCTCACCCTGGGGCTATTCCATGTGGTGATCAACGCGATGATGCTCATGATCACCGCATGGATCACCGAACACACCACGCACTGGGGCCTCTACATCGACCGTTTCTGGTGGACCGCGATCTGGGCGGCGATCGTACTGTCGCTGGTGAACTGGTTGTTCTCCCTGCCGCTGCGCACCGCCGACCGCACCTTCGGTTGAGGCCTTGCCCGAACTGCCCGAAGTCGAGGCGCTGGTCGATCATCTGCGCCGGCACGCCGTCGGTGCGACCATCGAACGGGTCGACGTCGCTTCCCTTTCGGCGCTGAAGACCTTCGACCCGCCCATTACCGAACTGCACGGCCGCACCGTCACCGCCGCGCACAGGTGGGGCAAGTACCTCGGGTTGCAGGCCGGTGACCTGCACCTGATCACCCACCTTTCGCGGGCCGGCTGGCTGCGCTGGTCGGACAAACTCACCGCGGCCCCGTTGCGGCCGGGCAAGGGGCCGATCGCGCTGCGGGTACGCCTCGGGGGCGGCCGGGGTTTCGACCTCACCGAGGCGGGCACCCAGAAACGGCTCGCCGTCTGGCTGGTCGAGGATCCCGCCACGGTCGAGGGCATCGCCGGACTCGGTCCGGATGCGGTGGGTCTGAGCGTCGAGGAATTGGCGAAGCTGTTGGCGGACAACGGCGGGCGTATCAAGACGGTGATCACCGACCAGCGGGTGATCGCCGGCGTCGGCAACGCCTACAGCGATGAGATTCTGCACGCGGCCGGGCTGTCTCCGTTCGCCACCGCAGCCAAACTCGACCATGGCCAAGTGGCGGCGCTGCATGACGCCCTGACGCGGATACTTGGTGAGGCGGTGGCGCGATCGGTCGGACAACAGGCCGCCACGCTCAAGGGGGAGAAGCGCTCCGGGCTCAAGGTCCACGGACGTACCGGACTGCCCTGCCCGGTGTGCGGCGAGGCGGTGCGCGAGGTGTCCTTCGCGGACAAGTCGTTTCAGTACTGCCCGGGTTGTCAGACCGGCGGCAAGGTGCTCGCCGACCGGCGGATGTCGAGGTTGCTCAAATGATCAGACCGAAGGTCCTGCGCCCGAAGGCTGTAAGGCAGAGAATTCTCATCACCGGCGCCAGCTCGGGTCTCGGCGCCGGAATGGCGCGGGCTTTCGCCGCGCAGGGGCGTGATCTTGCGCTGTGCGCGCGTCGGCTGGACCGGCTCGAGGCGCTGAAAGCCGAACTCAATCAGCGCTATCCGGGCATCGCCGTCGCCATCGCGGAGCTCGATGTCAACAACCACGAGCAGGTCCCCAAGGTTTTCACCGCGCTGGCCGGCGAACTCGGCGGCATCGACCGGATCATCGTGAACGCCGGAATCGGCAAAGGCGCCCCGCTGGGTAGCGGAAAGCTGTGGGCCAACAAGGCCACGATCGAGACCAACCTCGTCGCGGCGCTGGTACAGATCGAGACCGCGCTGGAGATGTTCATCGAGCAGGGCCACGGGCATCTCGTTCTGGTCTCCAGCGTTCTGGCCAACAAAGGCGTGCCCGGCGTCAAGGCCGCCTACGCGGCGAGCAAGGCCGGGGTGTCGTCGCTGGGGGAGTCGCTGCGCGGTCAGTACGCGTCCGGCCCGATCAGCGTGACCGTTCTGGAGCCCGGCTATATCGAATCGGAGATGACGGCGAAATCGGCGACGACGACGCTGATGGTGGGCAACGAGGCCGGCGTGGCCAAGATGGTCGAGGCCATCGAGAAGGAGAAGGGCCGCGCGATCGTCCCGGGCTGGCCGTGGGTGCCGCTGGTGGCTTTGCTCAAGGTGCTGCCGCCCCGATTCACGAAGCCGTTCGCCTGAGCCCGAATCTGGTTCACAATGGTGGCATGAGGACGACAACGATTTCAGCAGTTACCGCCTGGGCCGCTTCGGCGCTGGTGGCGGGGGCGTTGGCCATGGCCGGGCCGGCCGCCGCGAACCCGCCCGACTGCGACAGCCAGGACGGCAGCGCCTGCGGCACCGTCGACGGTGACGGGGCGACCGGCTCCATCCCCGGCGGTCCGTCCGGTACCGCCGGCCCGGACCTGGTCGAGGGTTCGATACCGGGCGGGCCCAGCGGTCAGGTCACTCCGGGCGATGTCAGCGGATGCGTCCCGGGCGTGGGCTGTCTGAACATCCCCCGCTGAGCGGTTCCCTGAGCGGTTCCCTGGGCGCGAGTCCCTGGGCGCGGGTCCCTGGGCGCGAGCAGACGCAAAAGTCCCTGACACGCCGGGCAGTTGGGGTCCTTTACGTCTGTTCGCGCGGAAGGTGGGCAGTCAGCGGGCCCGGCCGCGCTCCTCGCGGTAGCGGCGGACCAGGGTGTCCGTCGAACTGTCCGACTGCTGCGCGGGCGAGTCGTCGGAGGTGATCACCGGTAGCAGCGCCTTGGCCTGCGTCTTGCCCAACTCGACACCCCACTGGTCGAACGAGTCGATACCCCAGACCACCCCTTCGGTGAACACCTGATGTTCGTAGAGCGCGATCAACTGTCCCAGCACTGACGGTGTCAGCCGGTTCGCCAGGATCGACGTCGAGGGCTTGTTGCCCGGCATCACTTTGTGCGGCACCACACTCGGCGGCGTTCCCTCGGCCGCGATCTCCTCGGCGGTCTTGCCGAACGCCAGCACCTGGGTCTGGGCGAAGAAGTTGCTCATCAGCAAGTCGTGCATGCTCCCCGAACCGTCGGCGGTCGGCAGATCGTCGGTCGGCTGGGAGAATCCGATGAAGTCGGCCGGCACCAGCCGAGTGCCCTGGTGTAGCAGCTGGTAGAAGGCGTGCTGGCCGTTGGTACCCGGCTCGCCCCAGAAGATCTCGCCGGTCGGTCCGGTGACGGGGCTGCCGTCGGCGCGGACCGATTTACCGTTGGATTCCATAGTCAGCTGCTGCAGGTAGGCCGCGAAGCGGGCCAGATCGTTCGAATACGGCAGCACCGCACGGGTTTCCGCGCCGAAGAAGTTCGAGTACCACAGGCCGATCAGGCCGAGTAGCACCGGCGCGTTGGACTCCAGCGGCGCGGTGGCGAAATGCCGGTCGACGATGTGGAATCCGGACAGGAAGTCGGCGAAGGCCTCCCGCCCGATCACCGCCATCAGCGACAGGCCGATCGCGGAGTCCACCGAGTAGCGGCCGCCCACCCAGTCCCAGAACCCGAACATGTTCGCCGAGTCGATGCCGAAGGCCTCGACCAGCTTCTTGTTCGTGGAGACCGCGACGAAATGCTTGGCCACCGCCGACTCGCCGAGCGCGTCGACCAGCCACCGCCGTGCCGCGGTGGCGTTGGTCAGGGTCTCCAGGGTGGTGAAGGTCTTGGAGGCCACGATGAACAGCGTTGTGGCGGGGTCGAGCCCGTCCAGCTTGGCCTCCAGATCGGCCGGGTCGACGTTGGAGACGAACCGTGCCGAGATCCCGGCGTCGGCGTAGTGGCGCAGGGCCTGGTAGGCCATCGCGGGGCCGAGGTCGGAGCCGCCGATGCCGATGTTGACCACCGCGGTGATCCGTTTGCCGGTGGCGCCGGTCCAGTCCCCGGAGCGCAGCCGGTCGGTGAATTCGCCCATCGCGTCGAGGACGGCGTGCACGTCGGCCACCACGTTCTGGCCGTCGACCTCAAGTGTCGCGTCGCGCGGTAGTCGCAAGGCGGTGTGTAGAACCGCCCGGTCCTCGGAGGTGTTGATGTGTTCGCCGGCGAACATGGCGTCGCGGCGCTGCTCCAGCCCCGCCGCCCGGGCAAGGTCGAGCAGCAGCGAGAGGGTTTCCCGGGTCACCCTCTGCTTGCTGTAATCGATGTAGAGGTCACCGACGGTGAGTGCCATGTCGCGGCCGCGGTCGGGGTCCTCGGCGAAGAACTCGCGCAGATGCCTGCCGGCGATCTGGTCGTGGTGGTGATCCAGCGCCGTCCGGGCGGAAGAAAGGGCGTTATCTGCACTCATTCCCCAGACCCTAATGCGGCGGACTGGCCGACGGTGTAGATGATGAGGGTATGCGCACCGCTGATATCGATCGTCTGTTGTCCTCGGTTCCGACCGGATTGTGGATCGGCGGTGAACAGCGCGCGGGGTCGTCGAGTTTCGACGTGGTCAATCCCGCCGACGGCGACGTGCTGGCTTCGGTGGCCAATGCCGGCGCCGCCGACGCCATCGCCGCGATGGATGCCGCCTGCGCGGTGCAGGCGGCCTGGGCGGCCACCCCGGCCCGGGAACGCGGCGAAATCCTGCGCTCGGTGTTCGAGACGATCATCGCCCGCGCCGACGACATCGCCACCCTGATGACCCTCGAGATGGGCAAGGTCGTCGCGGAGAGCCTGGGGGAGGTCCGCTACGGCGCGGAGTTCTTCCGTTGGTTCGCCGAGGAGGCGGTGCGGATCGCCGGGCGGTTCACACCGAGCCCGGCCGGGACCGGACGCATCCTGGTTACCAAGCAGCCTGTCGGCCCCTGCCTGGCGATCACACCGTGGAACTTCCCGCTGGCCATGGGAACCCGCAAGATCGGACCGGCGCTGGCGGCCGGTTGCACGATGATCGTCAAGCCGGCCCAGGAGACGCCACTGACCATGCTGCTGCTGGCCAAGCTGATGGAGGAGGCCGGACTGCCCAAGGGTGTGCTCTCGGTGCTGCCGACCGACCGGCCCGGTGAGGTGACCACGGCGCTCGTCGACGACGGCAGGCTGCGCAAGCTGACGTTCACCGGCTCGACCGGGGTGGGCAAGGCCCTGGTGAAACAGTCCGCGGACAAGCTGCTGCGCACCTCGATGGAACTCGGCGGCAACGCGCCGTTCGTGGTGTTCGACGACGCCGATATCGACGCCGCGGTGCAGGGCGCGATGCTGGCCAAGATGCGCAACGGCGGCGAGGCCTGCACGGCGGCCAATCGTATCCACGTGGCCAACGCCGTCATCGAGGAGTTCACCGACAAGTTCGTCAAGCACATGGGCGAGGTCAACCTGGGCAACGGGTTGGACCCGACGGCCAAACTCGGTCCGCTCATCAGCGCCAAGCAGTTGGCCACCGTCCAGGCACTGGTCGACGACGCCGTCGACAAGGGCGCCACGGTGGCCCTCGGCGGGCAGGCGCCGGGCGGGCCCGGGTTCTTCTACCCCGCCACCGTGCTTACCGACGTCCCCCATGATGCCCGGATCCTCAAGGAGGAGGTGTTCGGACCGGTCGCGCCGATCGTCGGCTTCGACACCGAGCAGGAGGGCATCGCCGCGGCAAACAACACCGAGTACGGGCTGGCGGCTTACATCTACACCCAGTCGTTGGACCGGGCGCTTCGGGTGGCCGAGGCCGTCGAGGCCGGCATGGTGGGCATCAACCGCGGGGTGATCTCCGATCCGGCCGCGCCATTCGGCGGGGTCAAGGAATCCGGCTTCGGCCGGGAGGGCGGCGACGAGGGCATCGAGGAGTACCTCGACATCAAGTACATCGCCCTGACCAGCTGACGGTCGGCGCTGATCGCCGTCAACAACGGACGCGCGATCAGCGCCGCATCAGTGGCCCAGTGCGATCAGTGGCCCAGGCGGCCGCGGCCCATCCGCAACAGCAGCATCGCCAGTTCTTTTCCGCCGTCACCGAGCGCGCTGTAGCGCTCGATGACCTTCATCTCCCGGCTGTGCACCAGTCGGGTGCCACCGGAGGCCATCCGGGCCCGGCCGATGGCCCGGGATACCTCGGTGCGCTCCTTGACCGCGGCCAGGATTGCCGCGTCGAGGCGGTCGATGTCGGCTCGCAGCGTATCGATGTCGGGTTCGGTCTCGACGGTCATCTCGTTCTCCTCGTGTGGGGGTTGTGGTGGTCTCATCCGTTCCTGGCCTCACACACAAGACGAGCCCCGGATCCGGATGCGGACCGCGGGGCTCTCGGGTTCGAGCAGCTAAGCCACCACGGGCACCGCGGTGCGGTACCCGTAGAAAAATCGCTGCCGTGCAGTGAGCACGCTCAGGAGTCTGCCACCTTCGGACCCGCGTGCGCAAAAAACCCGTCGCCGGACAACGGTAAGTTTGGAGCCGAGATGACTGCGCATGCGATGGCCGTCGGGCCGGCCGGCTCGGCCGAACTGCTCGAGGGGCTCAACACCCAGCAACGCCAGGCCGTGCTGCACGAGGCGACGCCGCTGCTGATCGTGGCCGGGGCGGGCTCGGGCAAGACGGCGGTGCTCACCCGGCGGATCGCCCACTTGCTGGCCGCTCGCGACGTCGGGCCAGGTCAGATCCTGGCCATCACCTTCACCAACAAGGCCGCCGCCGAAATGCGTGAACGGGTGGGGCAGCTGATCGGCCCGCGGGCGGCGAACATGTGGGTGTCGACGTTCCACTCCACCTGCGTGCGGATCCTGCGCAACCAGGCGTCCCTGCTGCCCGGCCTGAACTCCAATTTCTCCATCTACGACGCCGACGACTCCCGCCGCCTGCTGCTGATGATCGGCCGGGATATGGGCATCGACGTCAAGCGGTACACGCCGCGGCTGCTGTCCAACGCCATCTCGAACCTCAAGAACGAACTGATCACCCCGGAGAAGGCCATGGCCGACCTGGGGGAGAACGCCGACGACCTGGCCCGCGTCGTGGCCGAGGTGTACGGCGAGTATCAGCGACGCCTGCGGGGCGCCAACGCGCTGGATTTCGACGACCTGATCGGCGAGACGGTGGCGGTGCTGCAGCGGCATCCGCAGATCGCCCAGTACTACCGGCGGCGTTTCCGGCACATCCTGGTCGACGAGTACCAGGACACCAACCACGCTCAGTACGTCCTGGTCCGCGAACTCACCGGGGTCTCCGCGCCGGACACCGACGCGGTGCCGCCGGCCGAGCTCTGCGTGGTCGGCGACGCCGATCAGTCCATCTACGCGTTCCGAGGCGCGACGATCCGCAACATCGAGGACTTCGAACGGGACTTTCCCAACGCCACCACCATCCTGTTGGAGCAGAACTACCGCTCCACCCAGACCATCCTGTCGGCCGCCAACTCGGTGATCGCGCGCAATGCCGGCCGGCGGGAGAAGCGGCTGTGGACCGACGCCGGCGACGGCGAGCAGCTCGTCGGCTACGTCGCAGACAACGAACACGACGAGGCCCGATTCGTGGCCGGGGAAATCGACTCCCTGGTCGAGGGCGGCTCCCGGTTCACGTTCGGGGATGTCGCGGTGTTCTATCGAACCAACAACTCCTCACGCGCTCTGGAGGAGGTGTTCATCCGGGCCGGCGTTCCCTACAAGGTGGTCGGCGGCGTTCGGTTCTACGAACGCAAGGAGATCCGCGACATCGTCGCCTATCTGCGAGTGCTGGACAACCCCGGCGACACGGTCAGCCTGCGCCGCATCCTCAACACCCCGCGCCGCGGCATCGGCGACCGGGCCGAGGCGTGCGTGGCCGTCCATGCGGAGAACACCGGCTGCGGCTTCGCCGAGGCCCTCCTTGCCGCGGCCGAGGGCCGGGTGCCCATGCTCAACACCCGTTCGGAAAAAGCGATCGCCGGGTTCGTCGAACTCCTCGAGGAATTGCGCGGCCGCCGGGGCGAGGAACTCGGCGATCTGGTCGAGGCGGTGCTCGATCGCACCGGCTACCGGCGTGAGCTGGAGAGTTCCAACGACCCGCAGGATCTTGCGCGGCTGGACAACCTCAATGAATTGGTCAGCGTCGCACACGAATTCAGCATCGACCGGGCCAATGCCGCCGCGCTTCGCGACGACTCCGACGGCGACGATGACGGGCCGCAGGCCGGGTTGCTGGCCGAATTCCTCGAGCGGGTTTCACTGGTGGCCGACTCCGATGAACTGCCCGAGGACGACGCGGGCGTGGTGACGCTGATGACGCTGCACACCGCCAAGGGTTTGGAGTTCCCGGTGGTGTTCGTCACCGGTTGGGAGGACGGAATGTTCCCCCACATGCGCGCCCTGGGCGATCCTGACGAACTGTGCGAGGAGCGCCGGCTGGCCTATGTGGGTATCACGCGGGCCCGTCAACGGCTGTACCTGAGTCGGGCGAAGGTGCGCTCATCCTGGGGTCAGCCCATGCTGAACCCGGAGTCCCGCTTCCTGCGCGAGATCCCCGACGATCTCATCGACTGGCGACGTACCGATACCGCACCTTCGTTCAGTGCCCCGGTCGCGGGGCGTTTCGGTGCGCCCCGGCCGTCGGGCCCGTCGCCGATGCGCTCCGGCCGCGGCACGCGAGCGCTGATCGTGTTGCAGCCCGGCGACCGGGTCAGCCATGACAAGTACGGTCTGGGCCGCGTCGAGGAGGTCTCCGGCACCGGTGAGGCAGCGATGTCGCTGATTGACTTCGGCAGTGCCGGGCGGGTCAAGCTGATGCACAACCACGCACCACTGCAAAAACTCTAGCTCGTTGCGTCCAGGTCAGGGCGTGGTGCACCAACGGCGGGTGCCGGGGTGCAGGGCCAGTACGAGACCGGTCAGGGGCAGGGCCGGGATGGCGTAGACGGGCCCGGCGATGCGGGCTCCGGCGAGGAACACGGAACCGAAGGTCAACAGCGCCACCCCGGCACCGAAAACGATCAGCCAGCGGCCGAGGTCGCGTTGCCGCAACAGCAGGATCACTCCGGACACCGTCGTGGTGGCGAACAGCAACGTCAGGAACCCGACCGCAAGGCAGAACAGTCGGTCGGTGCGCCACCATCCGGCGATCAGGTCGGTGGCGACGACAGCTGTGGCCCAACCGCTCAGGAAGCTCACCGTGGCGGTCGCGTACGCGGTGCGCGGCGGCGGCCCGGTATGCGGTTCGGGCTGGGCGCCGGGAAGCTGTGTCGTGGGCGAGACGTGATCAGCGGGTGCGGTGGTCGGTGCGCGGCGGATGATGCCGGTGCGGGCCAGGTCAGCGCTGGCTTGGGCCCCGCTTGCTTGGGACCCGCTTACTCGGGGCCTGTGAGGGTTGTCCTTCGCCGACGGCCGACGCCGGATCCGTGGGGAGGCCGGTCCGTCCGGTCCGGGCAACGCTAGCCGGTGTAGGGCCCGACCGAGACGCCGCGGGCGGCCAGCCACGGCACCGGATCGGTGCGGTTGGTACCGCCGAGCAGAACCTCGAAGTGCAGGTGCGGACCTGTCGAGTTGCCGCGGTTTCCCACGGTCGCGATCTGATCGCCGGCGAAGACCCGCTGGCCGATCGAGACATCCCAGCTGTTGACATGCCCGTAGAGGGTGACGGTGCCGTCGGAGTGCCGGATCTTGACCCAGGCGCCGTAGCCTGCGGTCGGTCCGGTGTCGACAACCACGCCGTCGGATGCGGCGTAGATGGGGGTGCCGATCGGTGCGGCCAGATCGATCCCGGCGTGCAGCGCTCCCCACCGGTAGCCGAATCCGGAAGTGAAGATGCCCCTGGTCGGCATGACGAACAGCGGCCGCTGCAGGCGGGCCTCACGTTCGGCGCGCTCGGCGGCGTAGGCGACGCCCTTGGCCAGTTCCTCGGCGTGCACCGTCGCGGCCACGTTCGACCTGGCCGCGACAACCTCGGCGCCGCGGGATGCGGCCACGCCACCGATGCGGGTCTTCTCGGATGCCAGCACGGTGCGGGTCTGGTCCTGCTCGCGTGGCTGGATCATGGTGTACGCGGCCGCGGCGGCGGCGCCGGCGGCCATCGCCGCGATCAGGGCACGGCCCCGGGCGGCGCTGGTGGGCTGACGGCGGTGCTGCGGGGTGCGCGGCAGCAGGTCGGTGTCCTCAGTGCTGCTGAACATCGGCCGCTCGGCGCGGTCAGCCGGCTTTCCGGCGTACTTGGCGGGAACGTCGAGCAGGGGGGTGAGGTCCTCGACGTCGCTCATCACGTCGTCGGTCAAGGGATCGACGTCGGCCGGATCGACCTTGGCGGGGTGCGTGCGAACCGCTGCCGGCGCATCCTCACCGCGCAGCGCCGTAGGCGCTGTCCATGATCTGACAGAGGCTCGCGTCGGCGAGTCCGAGGCCGGGGCCGTCCGAAGCTGCGTCAAAACCAAGTCCTCAAGTTCGTGACCAAAGCGTTACCAAGACCGGTCGACGGTAACCAAATTGAGATCAAAGTGGCAACCCATACGAAGGCGACGCCGGGGATTGTGATCCTCGTCACTCCCACGCGGCGCGGGGTAATTTCGTTACGGTGATCAGGCCCCGCAGGCCTGCCGCCTGCGGATACAGTTCCCCCGGAGTGACTTCGTCAAACTACCGGCACCGACAATCTACCGACACAGCTACAAGCCAACGACACAGCTACATGCCAACGACACAGCAGAGAGCCCAGTAGAGAGCCAATGGACCTTTTCGAATACCAGGCGAAGGAACTGTTCGCCAAGCATCACGTCCCCACCACGCCCGGCCGGGTCACCACATCGGCGGCGGACGCCAAGGCCATCGCCGAGGAGATCGGCCGGCCGGTCATGGTGAAAGCCCAGGTCAAGACGGGAGGGCGCGGTAAGGCGGGCGGAGTCAAATACGCCGCCACTCCGGAGGATGCCTTCACCCACGCCTCGAACATCCTGGGCTTGGACATCAAGGGCCACATCGTGAAGAAGCTGCTGGTGTCGGAGGCCAGCGACATCGCCGAGGAGTACTACGTCTCCTTCCTGCTCGACCGGGCCAACCGGACCTACCTCGCCATGTGCTCGGTGGAGGGCGGGATGGAGATCGAGGAGGTGGCCGCCACCAAGCCGGATCGGCTGGCCAAGGTTCCGGTGGACGCGGTCAAGGGCGTCGATGTGGCCTTCGCCCGTTCGATCGCCGAGCAGGGCCACCTGCCGGCCGAGGTGCTCGACGCGGCGGCGGTGACCATCGCGAAGTTGTGGGAGGTGTTCGTCGGCGAGGACGCCACGCTGGTCGAGGTCAACCCGCTGGTGCGCACCCCAGACGATCAGATCCTGGCCCTGGACGGCAAGGTGACCCTGGACGGCAATGCCGACTTCCGGCACCCCGACCACGCCCAGTTCGAGGACTCCGCCGCCACCGACCCGCTGGAACTCAAGGCCAAACAGCATGACCTGAACTACGTCAAACTCGACGGTTCGGTGGGGGTCATCGGCAACGGTGCCGGCCTGGTGATGTCGACCCTGGACGTGGTTGCCTACGCCGGCGAGAAGCACGGCGGGGTCAAGCCGGCCAACTTCCTCGACATCGGCGGCGGCGCCTCTGCGGAGGTGATGGCGGCGGGTCTGGACGTCATCCTGGGCGACGAGCAGGTCAAGAGCGTGTTCGTCAACGTCTTCGGTGGTATCACCTCATGCGACGCGGTGGCCAGCGGCATCGTCAAGGCTCTGCAGATGCTCGGCGCGGAAGCCAACAAGCCCCTGGTGGTGCGCCTGGACGGCAATAACGTCGAGGAGGGCCGGCGGATACTGGCCGAGGCCAACCACCCACTGGTCGTGGTCGCCGACACCATGGACTCCGGTGCCGACAAAGCAGCCGAACTCGCCGGAACATCATCTTCTTCGGCAGCCGGGAAGGACGCGTAAGTCATGTCGATTTTCCTCAACAAGGACTCCAAGGTCATCGTCCAGGGCATCACCGGGGGTGAGGCCACCAAGCACACCGCGCTGATGCTCAAGGCCGGCACCCAGGTGGTCGGCGGCGTCAACGCCCGCAAGGCGGGGACCACCGTCTCCCACAAGGACAAGAACGGCGACGACGTCGAACTGCCGGTGTTCGGATCGGTGGCCGAGGCGATGCAGAAGACCGGTGCCGACGTGTCGATCGCCTTCGTGCCGCCACGTTTCGCCAAGGACGCGATCGTGGAGGCGATCGACGCCGAGATCCCGTTGCTGGTCGTCATCACCGAGGGGATTCCGGTCCAGGACACCGCCTACGCGTGGGCTTACAACGTTGATCACGGCAGCAAGACCCGCATCATCGGCCCGAACTGCCCCGGCATCATCACCCCGGACGAGGCGCTGGTCGGGATCACGCCGGCCACCATCACCGGTAAGGGGCCGATCGGCCTGGTTTCCAAGTCCGGCACGCTGACCTACCAGATGATGTTCGAACTGCGGGATTTCGGCTTCTCAACCGCGATCGGCATCGGTGGCGACCCGGTGATCGGCACCACCCACATCGACGCCATCGAGGCCTTCGAGAAGGACCCGGAGACCAAGCTCATCGTGATGATCGGCGAGATCGGCGGCGACGCCGAGGAGCGCGCCGCCGACTACATCAAGGCGAAGGTGACCAAGCCGGTCGTGGGCTACGTCGCCGGGTTCACCGCCCCGGAGGGCAAGACCATGGGCCACGCGGGGGCCATCGTCTCCGGGTCCTCGGGCACCGCGGCCGCCAAAAAGGAAGCGCTGGAAGCGGCGGGGGTCAAGGTCGGCAAGACGCCGTCGGCCACGGCCGAACTGGCCCGGGAGATCCTCAAGACCCTCTGAGGTCCCTGCCGTACTTTCTCGGCCGAGCAGACGTAAAGGACCCCGAGTTCTCGGCGTGTCGGGGACTTTTACGTCTGCTCGGCCAGTTTGGTGGCCAGACGTTCGACGTAGCGGGCGACGTCGTCGGCCGGTCGGTCCGGTAGTCCGAAGAGCACCTCGGTCACCCCGATCCCTCGCCAGTGTGCGAGCTTCTCGGCGACCGGCTTGAAGTCCAGTGCCACGATGCGCGGAGCCCCCGTCCGCCCAGCGGCGGCCCAGGTGTCCTGCAGCAGTCGCACCGGTGCGTCGATGTCGACGTCGCGGGGCGTGGTGATCCAGCCGTCGGCCGACCGGGCGATCCACTTGAAGTTCTTCTCGGTGCCGGCGGCGCCGACCAGCACCGGGATCCGCGGCTGAAGCGGTTTGGGCCAGGCCCAGCTGGGCCCGAACCTGACGAACTCCCCCTCGTAGGACGCTTCCTCCTCGGTCCACAGCGCCTGCATGGCCTCGATGTACTCGCGCAGCATGGTGCGACGCCGCCCGGGCGGCACGTTGTGGTCGGCCAGTTCATCGGTATTCCAGCCGAACCCGACCCCCAGGCTGACCCGGCCGCCGGAGAGGTGGTCGAGGCTGGCGATGGTCTTCGCCAGGCTGATCGGATCGTGTTCGACGGGCAGCGCGACGGCGGTGGCCAGCCGCACGCGCGAGGTGACGGCGGCCGCGGTGGCCAGGCTCACCCACGGGTCGAGGGTCCGCAGGTAGCGGTCGTCGGGCAGCGACGCGTCGCCGGTCATCGGGTGCGCGGCCTCCCGTCTGACCGGGATGTGGGTGTGTTCCGGCACGTAGAAAGTGCTGAAGCCGTGCTGCTCGGCGAGCCTGGCCGCGGCCGCCGGGGTGATCCCGCGGTCGCTGGTGAAAAGGACGAGCCCGTGATCCATGCCCTGAATTAGAACGTGTTCTAGCATGCCGGACAAGGGGACGCCGGGTATCGGAGGTGACGCACCCCGCACGGGTGACACGCCCGCGGTGGGTCGGTTGCCCCAGCGTCGTGCGCTAGCGTTGCTTTCCGGACGTCAGGTCCGCCAGCTGTGAGGAGAGACCATGACCTACCCGCCCGGCACCCCCCCGACCGGCCCGGGGTACCCGATGCAGCCAATGGGCTACGGCGCACCGGCGGCGCCGTCCTACCCGGCCCCGGTCCCGACTCCGCCCGCCGGTCCCGCCAAGACCCCGTCCTACCTTGGTCTCGGGGTGGTCGTGCTGGGTTTGGCCGCCTATCTGGCCAGTTTCGGCCCGCTGCTGAGCATCAACGCCGATATCGGCCCGTTCGGCGGGGCTGAGTTCACCGCGAGCGGCCTGAGTTACTGGACCGTCGCCGCCCTCGTCGCCTCGCTGCTGGCCGCTGTGGGCATGTTCCCCAAGGTGCCGAGTTACACCGCGATGGTGGCGGTTGCGGCGGTGCTCGGGGTGCTGCTGGTCATCGGCCAGGTCGTCAACAGGCCGACCGGTTTCTCGATCGGATGGGCGCTGTGGCTGGTTTTGGGGTTCACCCTGCTTCAGTCGGTTGCGGCGGTTGCGGCGATGCTGTTCGAATCCGGGGTTCTCACCGCCCCGGCGCCGCGGCCGCAATACCCCTCGTACGGGCAGTACGCTCCCCCGCAGGGCGGCTACTACGGGCAGCCCGCGGCGCCGCAGGCCGTCCCCGGCCAGCAGCCCGGCTATCCGGGCGGCTATCCCGGGGGCTACCCCCAGGCCGGGACGTCCGGCGGATACCCCCAACCGGGCGATGACGCTCCGGACACCCCGCCGAGTGGGTTCCCGGCCTACACCCCGCCGTCGGCGTCCGGTGCCCAGCAGTCCACGGATCCGTCCGCGAAGCCGTCGGAGCCCACGTCCGGCTCGAACCCCTCCTGAGCGATCGGTTCACCACTGAGCCGTGACACGGATGGAGGGCAGGGTGCCGCCGGTGACGGGTACCCCGCAGCCCCGTGATTTGGTTCGGGTCGCTTTCGGCCCGTCGTTGGTGGCGCTGGTTGTCATCGCCGCCATCGTCCTGGTTCAACTGGTGGTCGCCAACAGCGACCTGACCGGTGCTCTCGGGGCGGTGGCCAGCATGTGGCTGGCCGTGCACCTGGTTCCGATCTCCATCGCCGGCCAGCAACTCGGGGTGCTGCCCCTCGTTCCCGCGGCTCTGATGGTGTGGGCCACCGCGCGCAGCACCGCCCAGGTCACCCCCGCGCGGGGTTCCTGGTTCGTCATCCGGTGGATCCTGGCCTCCGCGCTGGGCGGTCCGCTGCTGATGGCGGCGCTCTCGCTGGCCGTCGTCCACGATGCCGCATCGGTGATAACCGAATTGCAGACCCCCAATGCGCTGGGAGCCTTCGGCGGCGTCCTGGCCGTGCACGGACTCGGGGCGCTCGTCGGCGTCGGCTCCCGGGTTCGGCAGCGGGTGCTGGACCAGCTCGGGCTTCCCGGTTGGCTGACCGATGGCATCCGTCCGGCCCTGATCGGGGTGGCGGCCCTGTTGTCGCTGTCCTGCGCCGTCGTGGCAGCGTCGCTGGTCGTGCACTGGGGCACCATGCACGAGTTGTTCGGCATCACCGATTCGTTCGTCGGCCAGTTAAGCCTGACCGCGCTGTCGCTGCTCTACCTGCCCAACGTGGTGGTCGGCGCCGCGGCGGTGGCGGTCGGATCCAGCGCCCACATCGGCTTCGCGACGTTCAGCGCGTTCACCGTCTTCGGCGGGGACATCCCGGCGCTGCCGGTCCTGGCCGCGGCTCCGACGCCCCCGTTGGGGCCGGTCTGGGTCGCGCTGCTGATCGTCGGTGCCGCCTCCGGCGTGGCCATCGGGCAGCAGTGTGCGCGTCTGCCGCTGCCGCTGCCGCTGGCGTTCGCCAAGTTGGCGGCGGCTTCGCTACTGGCGGCGGTGATCCTGGTGCTGCTGGCGGTGGCGGCCGGCGGCAAACTGGGCAATTTCGGCGACGTGGGGGTGGATCAGGTCACCTTCGGGCCCGGGGTGTTCTTCTGGTTCTTCGTCATCGGCGGGGTGACGGTGGCGATGGCCGGGGGGATCAGTCGCGGTTCCGGCCGGGCAGTGCCCCCGGCGCCCCCGGAGGCCGCGCGGGTCCTGACCGCTGCGGGCAACCCGACGGACGAGCCACGGCGCGGTGGGCAGGACGGCGAGACCCCGGTGACGGATGAGCCCGCACCCGCACCCGAACCCGAACCGGAACCCGAACCGGAGCCGGAACCCGAACCGGAGCCTGGGCCCCCGCCGCCCCCGGTGAAGCCGGCCCCGGATCTCGAGGACGTCGAGGACCTGATGTTCGTCGATGCCGATATCGAGGCCCGCGATGATGAATCGCAGCCCGGCGCCGGGTGAGCGCGGTGCCCGGACCCGGGCGTCCGGCTAGGCTCTGGGCCGTGTCCGATCCGATCCGTGTGCCGCCGAGCGCACCGGCCCGTCTGGTGGTGCTGGCCTCGGGCACCGGTTCGCTGCTGGCGTCGCTGCTCGAGGCGACCGTCGGGGACTATCCGGCGAGGGTGGTCGCCGTGGGGGTGGACCGGGACTGCCGCGCGGCGCAGATCGCGGCGGCGGCGGGAATACCGTCGTACTGCGCGCGGGTCGGGGACTACCCGGACCGGCGGGCGTGGGACGCCGGTATCACCGAGAAGACCGCCGATCACGCCCCAGACCTCGTGGTCTCCGCCGGATTCATGAAAATTCTTGGCGCGCAGTTCCTCTCCCGATTTCCCGGCCGCGTGGTCAACACCCATCCCGCCCTATTGCCGTCGTTCCCGGGCGCGCATGCGGTGCCCGATGCACTGGCCTACGGCGTGAAGGTCACCGGCTGTACCGTCCACCTCGTTGACGCGGGGATGGACACCGGGCCGATCCTGGCCCAGCAGGCCGTCGAGGTGCACGACGGCGACACCGAAGAGACGTTGCACGAACGCATCAAAGTCGTCGAGCGACGGCTGCTGGTGGACGTGTTGGCCGCACTGGCCACGCGCGGTGTGATCTGGAACGGCAGAAAGGCGACCCTGGGAATGGTGGAAGCATGACGGCGAGGACCCTGATCGGACGGAAGCCGATCCGCCGGGCGTTGATCAGCGTGTACGACAAGAGCGGCCTGATCCCGCTGGCGCAGGGCCTGCATGAGGCGGGGGTTGACATAGTCTCCACCGGCTCGACCGCAAAGACCATCGCCGACAAGGGTATTCCGGTCACGCCGGTGGAGTTCGTCACCGGCTTTCCCGAGGTGCTCGACGGGCGGGTCAAGACCCTGCACCCGCATATCCACGCCGGCCTGCTGGCCGACACCCGCAACCCGGAGCATGTGGCGGCACTGGAGAAGCTCAAGATCGAGCCGTTCGATCTGGTCGTGGTGAACCTTTATCCGTTCAGCGAGACGGTGGACTCCGGCGCGGAGACCCAGGAGTGTGTCGAGCAGATCGACATCGGCGGTCCTTCGATGGTGCGCGCGGCGGCCAAGAACCATGCCAGCGTCGCGGTGGTGGTCGAGCCGCTGGGCTACGACGGAGTGCTGGCCGCCATCCGTGCCGGCGGCTTCAGCCTGGAGGACCGCCGGAAGCTGGCCACCCTGGCGTTCCGGCACACTGCGGAGTACGACATCGCGGTGGCGAGCTGGATGGGTTCGACACTGGCGCCCGGGGAGGGCCCGGAGGCCACCTCCGATCTGCCGCCGTGGTTCGCCCGGTACTGGCGGCGCAGTGCGGTGTTGCGGTACGGGGAGAACCCGCACCAGCAGGCCGCCCTCTACAGCGACGACATCGGCTGGCCGGGTCTGGCGCAGGCCGAGCAGTTGCACGGAAAAGAGATGAGCTACAACAACTTCGCCGACGCGGATGCTGCCTGGCGGGCGGCGTTCGACCATGAGCGGATCTGTGTGGCGATCATCAAACACGCCAATCCCTGCGGTATCGCGGTCTCCTCGGTTTCGGTGGCCGACGCCCACCGCAAGGCCCACGAGTGCGATCCGCTCAGCGCCTTCGGCGGGGTCATCGCGGCCAATACCGAGATCACCAGGGAGATGGCCGAACAGGTCTCGGAAGTCTTCACCGAGGTGATCGTCGCGCCGGCCTACGAGGAGGGCGCGGTCGAGATCCTGGCTCGCAAGAAGAACATTCGGGTGCTGGTGTCCTCCGAACCGGCTATCGGCGGGGTGGAGGTGCGCCAGATCGCCGGCGGCCTGCTGATGCAGGAACGCGATGCGCTCGACGCGCCCGGGGACGATCCGGCGAACTGGGCGTTGGTCGCTGGCGAGGCTGCCGACGAGGCCACCCTGGCCGACCTCGCGTTCGCCTGGCGGGCCTGCCGAGCGGTGAAATCCAACGCCATCGTCATCGCCGCCGATGGCGCCACCATCGGTGTCGGCATGGGACAGGTGAACCGGGTGGACGCGGCCCGGTTGGCCGTCGAGCGCGGCGGCGACCGGGTCTCGGGTGCGGTGGCGGCCAGCGATGCGTTCTTCCCGTTCCCCGACGGCTTGGAGGTGCTGACCGCGGCCGGGGTGAAGGCCGTCGTGCATCCGGGCGGATCGGTGCGAGACGACGAGGTGACCGCGGCGGCGACCGCGGCCGGGATCACGATGTATCTGACCGGCGCCCGCCACTTCGCGCACTAACCGCGCTCACCGGCCTCCCTGGCGCGAGCAGACGCAAAGTTCAGCCGCCGACGGCGTGTCGCGGGGATTTTGTGTCTGCTCGCCGGTGGGGGGCGGGGCACGTAGCGTGGAGTTCGTGACTGCGCGCCCCGACCATCTGCCCACGACCCTCGGCGAGTTGCGAGCCTCGGACCACCGCGAGCGCACCGTCAAGGAGGAGATCCGGGAGAACCTGCTGGCCGCACTGGCCAAGGGCGAGGACGTCTGGCCCGGTATCTTCGGCTTCTCCGACACAGTGCTGCCGCAGCTGGAGCGTGCGCTGATCGCCGGCCACGATTTCGTGCTGCTGGGCGAACGCGGCCAGGGCAAGACCAGGTTGCTGCGCTCGGTGGCCAACCTGCTCGACGAGTGGACCCCGGTGATCGCCGGAGCCGAACTCGGCGAGCACCCCTACACCCCGATCACCCCGGAGTCGATCCGCCGGGCCGCCGACCTCGGCGACGCCCTGCCGGTGGCGTGGCGCCACCGCAGCGAACGGTACTTCGAGAAGCTGGCGACACCGGACACCAGCGTGGCGGACCTGGTCGGCGACATCGACCCGATCAAGGTGGCCGAGGGCCGCACCCTCGGGGATCCGGAGACCATCGCCTACGGTCTGATCCCGCGGGCGCATCGCGGGATCGTGGCGGTCAACGAGCTTCCCGACCTGGCCGAGCGCATCCAGGTCGCCATGCTCAACGTGATGGAGGAACGCGACATCCAGGTGCGCGGCTATACGCTGCGGCTTCCGCTGGACGTGCTGGTCGTCGCCAGCGCCAATCCTGAGGACTACACCAATCGCGGCCGGATCATCACCCCGCTCAAGGACCGGTTCGGCGCGGAGATCCGCACCCACTACCCGCGCGAACTGGAGGCCGAGGTCGGCGTCATCGGCCAGGAGGCGCATCTCACCGCGGAGGTGCCGGTCTATCTCCTTCAGATCATCGCCCGCTTCGCCCGGTACCTGCGCGAGTCGCACTCGGTGGACCAGCGTTCCGGGGTGTCGGCGCGGTTCGCCATTGCCGCCGCCGAGACGGTGGCGGCTTCGGCGCGGCACCGCGGCGCTGTGCTGGGTGAGGACGAACCGGTGGCACGGGTTGTCGATCTCGGCACCGTGATCGACGTGCTGCGCGGCAAACTGGAGTTCGAGTCCGGGGAGGAGGGCCGAGAGCAGGCCATTCTGGAACATCTGCTGCGCCGGGCCACCGCCGACACCGCACAGCGGGCCCTGGGCGGTATCGACGTCGGACCGCTGGTGAGCGCTGTGGAGGATGCGACGGTGACGACCGGTGAGCAGGTCGCGGCCGGACACGTTCTGGCCTCGCTGCCCGCGCTGCCGGTGATCGACGCGATCGCCGCGCGACTGGGCGCGCGCACCGAAGGCGAGCGCGCCGCAGCTCTGGAGTTGGCGCTCGAAGCGCTGTATCTGGCCAAGAAGATCGACAAGACCACCGGCGACGGCGAGACCGTGTATGGCTAGACGGCGCGGCGGGGACTCCCGGTACTCGGCTTACACCGGGGGCCCGGATCCGCTTGCCCCGCCGGTCGACCTGCGCGAGGCGCTCGGACAGATCGGCGAGGACGTGATGGCGGGCACCTCGCCGCGTCGCGCCCTGTCGGAGTTGCTGCGCCGCGGAACCCCGACCATGAAGGGCGCCGACCGGCTGGCCGCGGAGGTCAATCGCCGGCGCCGGGAGCTGTTGTCGCGCAACAACCTCGACGGGACGTTGCAGGAGATCAAGAAGCTGCTCGACGAAGCCGTGCTCGCGGAGCGCAAGGAACTCGCCCGGGCGCTCGACGACGACGCCCGCTTCGCCGAGATGCAGATCGAGTCGCTCTCGCCGTCGCCGGCCAAGGCCGTGCAGGAACTGTCCGAATACGACTGGCGCAGCGGCGAGGCGAAAGCCAGATACGAGCAGATCAAGGATCTGCTCGGCCGGGAGATGCTCGACCAGCGTTTCGCCGGTATGAAACAGGCCCTGGAGAATGCCACCGACGACGACCGACGGGCCGTCAACGAGATGCTGGACGACCTCAACGCACTGCTGGACAAGCACTCCCGCGGCGAAGACAGCCAGGACGACTTCGAGCAGTTCATGGCCA
>JAGQTQ010000134.1 GCA_020438905.1 Mycobacterium sp. | reverse complement strand
AAGAACACCATCCTCAAGGCCTACGACGGCATGTTCAAAGACGAGTTCCAGCGCATCTTCGACGAGGAGTTCAAGGCCGAGTTCGACAAGCGCGGGCTGACCTACGAGCATCGTCTGATCGACGACATGGTGGCCTCCTGCCTGAAGTGGGAGGGCGGCTACGTCTGGGCGTGCAAGAACTACGACGGCGACGTCGAATCCGACATCGTGGCCCAGGGTTACGGCTCGCTGGGCCTGATGACGTCGGTGCTGATGACACCGGACGGCAAGACGGTGGAGGCCGAGGCCGCCCACGGCACGGTCACCCGGCACTACCGGCAGTACCAGCAGGGCAAGGCGACCTCCACCAACCCGATCGCCTCCATCTTCGCCTGGACCCGTGGCCTGCAGCACCGCGGCAAACTCGACGGCACACCCGAGGTGATCGAGTTCGCCCATACCCTCGAGGAGGTCGTCATCCACACCGTCGAGGGCGGCCAGATGACCAAGGACCTCGCGCTGCTGATCGGCCCGGACCAGCCCTGGCAGACCGGCGAGCAGTTTCTGGCCACGCTGGCCTACAACCTCAAAAAGGCGCTGGCCTGACCCGAGTCACCCCGCCGGCGGGACGATGCGCAACGGCGGCCGGTGCTCCTCCACCCATGCGACGATCAGGTCGACGACGGTCTGCGGCGCCTCGAACATCGGGATGTGCCCGACATCGTGCAGCGTGGTGACCCGGTCGATATCGGGAATGTGCTTCAGGAAATGCTTGGTGTAGCGCGGATGCGGCAACACCCGGTCGCGCTCGCAGACCACCAGGTTGGTCGGCGTCCCGGTCTCGGCCAACTCCATCAGACCCGGCAGCAGCAGGGCCTTGATCAGTAGCTGATAGTAGGCCCGGCAGTGGGTGACGTCATCGATCACCTCGAGCAGGTCGGCGTCGGACAGCCCGTCGGGGGTTGCGCTGATCGGCACACTCGCCGCCGCCTTGGCCAGCGGAAGCCGGGCCGCGCGCGGGCCCAACGCCTTCGCGGTCAGCCACACCGGCAGGCCCGCGACGAACTTGCCCACGATCTCGTACTTGACCGGCGACCAGCGGTGCCAGCCCCCGGCCGGGGCGATGGCGGTCAGGGTTCGGGCCCGGCCCCGCCGTTCCAGTTCGAAGGCCACCCAGCCGCCCAGCGAGTTACCGACGATATGGGCCGTGCCCCAGCCCAGCTCGTCGAGTTGTGTCTCGACGTGGTCGGCCAGGGTGCGGGTGTCCAGGAACCATGACCGGGTGTGCGGTCCGCCGTTGTGTCCGGCCATGGTCGGCGCGAACACCTCGAACCGGCCGGTCTCGGCCAGCCGGGGCGCCACATCGTGCCATACGTAGGAGGACATCATGAACGGGTGAAGCAGCAGGATCGGTTCCCCCGAACCGAGGTGGATGGGTTCCCGGCTCATGGCTCCACGATAGGTTGCCAACCGTGATCGTCACCACCATCAATGTCAACGGGGTGCGCGCCGCGGTGCGTCAGCGCTCCGAGCACAACCTGGGGTTGCTGCACTGGCTGAGCACCTGCAGATCCGACGTCGTGTGCCTGCAGGAGACCCGCGCCGATGACGCCCAGCTCGCCGAGGCGCTGGCCCCCGCCCTTTCCGGCGGCTGGCACCTTGCCTCTGCCGAGCCGCACCTCAAGGGCCGCAGCGGTGTCGCCATCCTCAGCCGCACGCGGTTCGAGGATGTCCGGATCGGTTTGACCGCAACGGAATTCGCCCAGCACGGTCGCTTCATCGAAGCCGACGTCCGAGGGGTCACAGTCGGCAGCGTCTATGTCCACACCGGGGAGGCCGGCACCGACAAGCAGGTGGAGAAGGAGCGCTTCATGGCCGCGCTCGGGACGCGGATGGCCGAGTTATCCGCCTCCGGCAGCCCTGCCGTGCTGTGCGGCGACTGGAACATCGCCCACGCCGAGAACGACATCAAGGCATGGAAGGCCAACGTCAAGAAGTCCGGGTTCCTGCCTGGGGAGCGGCAGTGGCTCACCGAGCTGATGGACTCCGGCTGGGTCGACGTGGCCCGGCGGGTGCACGGCGACGTGCCGGGCCCCTACAGCTGGTGGTCGTGGCGCGGCAAGGCCTTCGACAACGACGCGGGCTGGCGTATCGACTACCACCTGGCCACCCCAGATTTGGCCGGGCGGACCCGCGCCGCGCGGGTGGAGAAGCCCGCCGCCTACGCGCTGCGGTGGTCCGACCATGCGCCGGTCACCGTGGAGTTCGACGACTAGAGCGCGATCGTCCCCGCGTCCAGTGCGGTGAGGTTGTCGCCGAGGGGGTTTCCGAGGGTGACCATGCTTTGGAAGTACTCGATGACGCGTTTGTCGGAGACGTCCAGTGCGGGCCATTGGGGCCAGTCCCAGGTGTCGTTCATGAACGGTTGGAGTTGGTCGTGGCTGAGCACGGTGAGGTGGTTGACGTCGTGGGCGGTGGCGCCGCCTTCGAGGAGCAGTCGGCCGTGGGCGCGGTCGTGCATCCAGCCGGCGTAGTGGGGTTCCATTTTCAGGGTGTTGATGAAGGCGGTTTGGTGGCCGTTGTCGGTCAGGTAGTCGGCGAAGCCGTCGTGGCCGTAGGCGGCGACCATGGCCATGACGTCGGCTTCTGATCCGAGTCGGGCGGTGCGTTCGATGTCGGCGATGATCTGGGGGTCGTATTTGTCGTCGGCGATCCAGCCGACTTTGGCGCCCTGCATGGAGTACCAGAGTCCGACGCCCTGGATGTCGGTGCCCCAGGCTTGGGTGTTGTTGGTCAGGCCGTTGGCGAAGGCCCAGGCGCCGACGTCTTCGAGGGTGGCGGGGGCCAGTCCGGCGAAGGTGCGAAGGTCGTTGTAGGCCACGAGGGCTTCGGTGGTGATGGCGGTGCGTCCGCCGGCCAGGCCGTCCATGCCGGTGTGGTCGCTGCCGTGGAACATGCCGAAGCTCATCAGGTCGACGTAGTCCCCGCTGGTGCCTCCGGGCTCCATGGGCTCCATCGGCCCGGTGGGTTCGCTCGGCCCGGTGGGTTCGGTCGGCACGGTGGGTTCGGTCGGCACGGTGGCAGCCCCGCGGTCGCTGATGGTGCCCACACCCGTCGCGTCGGAGAGGGTCGCACCGGTGGGATTCGACAGCACCACGGTGAAGGTCTCGCTGCCCTCCGCGAGGGAGTCCGGTTGCACGGTGACAGCGATGGTCTTGCTGGTCTCCCCGGGCGCGAAGGTGAGGGTGCCGGATGCGGCGCCGTAATCCTGGCCCGCCGTCGCCGTTCCGTTCGCGGTCGAATACCCCACGGTGACCGGCTGGGAGGACGACTCGGACAAGGTGACGGCGAACGTCGCCACGGCCGATCCCGAACCGTCGAACTGGATCGACGTCAGATAGGCCATCTTGTTCTGGTTGATGGTGTTCCAGTCGTCGGCCAGAATCCCGCCGGTGTCACCGGAATTGGGGTTCCACGACCAGAAGGTCCAGCTCATGTCCTCGGTGTCGGCCGGAATGTCGATGGTGCCGTTGTTGTCGAAGTCGCCGGAGATGTAAGAGGTGATCGCCTCGAGCCAGATCGCGTCCTTGGGATCCTGCAGTCCGGTGCCGAACTCGCCGATGTAGATCGGGGCTATATCGCCCTCGTAGATGTAGCCCCACATCTGCCGGAACTTGTCCGGTAGAGCTGCGCCGAAGTTGTCGGTCTGGAACCACGGCTGCGGGTACACCGAGTTGGGGTAGTCGTGCGGTGAGTAGACCACCCGGTTGGCGACGTCGAGCGTGATGGGCCGCTGGGCCACCCCCATGAGGTTGCCGCCCCACCAGTAGTTCTCGCCCTGGTAGCTGCCGACACCTTCGACGAAGATCAGGAGGTCGGGATTGACGGCCAGGACCGCGTTGCCGGCCCGTTCGGCTGCCCGCGCCCAGTCGTTGGCCCCGCCGCCGCCCCAGGTGCCGTTGTAGGGCTCGTTGTGCAGGTCCATGCCGATGACGGTGGGATTGTCCTTGTACCGCTCGGCGAGCATCTGCCAGTCCGCGACCCAGGCGTCCTCGGTGTACTGGCTGTCGTACCATAGGCCGTTACCGGAGGTGCCCGCGCCGTAGCCGCTGCGGTGGTGGTCCAGGATCACCCGCATGCCCTGCTGACCGGCGTAGTCGATGATGGTGTCCATCACCTCCAGGCTCGTAAGTCCTTGCAGGTCGGGGTTTTTCGAGAAGTCGATACCGTTGGGTGCGGCGGTGGTGTGCAGCGTCTCGCTGGCGTAGGGCAATCGGATGGTGTTGAACCCGGCCGCCGCCATCTGGTCGATCATGTCCTTGTACCCGCGTGTCCACAGTCCGTGCGGTGCGCCGGTGGAGGACTCCATACCGAACCAGTTCACCCCGGAGAGCTGTACCGGATTGCCGGCGCTGTCGAGGATCTGGTTGCCCGAGGTCCGCAGGAAGCCCGCCGCAATGACGCCCGCCGACGGCTCGGTGGCCGACGTGTCGGAAATGCTCAGGCCGGGGGTCAGGGGAACCGGGGTCTCGTCGTCATCGACGATGGTGCCGATCGCGGTGGCGACGGCGATGACGGCGCCGGATGGGTTGGACAACGTGACCAGGAAGGTCTCGTCCTGCTCGTCTGTGGCGTCACCGAGGACATTGACGTGGATCATCTGTTGGGTGACGCCCGGCGTGAAGGTGAGCATGCCGGACGCCGCGGTGTAGTCGATTCCCGCGGTCGCGGTGACGTCCGATGTTGAGTAGTGCACCGTGATCGGTGTCGCCGACACCCCGTCCAGGCCGGCCACGAACATGAAGTGCATCATCCCGCCGTCGCCCTCGACCACTGCCAGATCCGAAATGGACAGTGCCACAGGGACTGTCGGCGGGGGAGTCGGGTCGACGGGTGTGGGGTCGGGATCGACGGGTGTGGGGTCGGGATCGACGGGTGTGGGGTCGGGATCGACGGGTGTCGGGTCGGGATCGACGGGTGTCGGGTCGACGGGTGTCGGGTCGGGATCGACGGGTGTCGGGTCGGGGTCCACGGGTGTGGGGTCGACGGGTGTCGGGTCGACGGGTGTCGGGTCGACGGGTGTCGGGTCGACGGGTGTGGGGTCGACGGGTGTGGGGTCGACGGGTGTGGGGTCGGGATCGACCGGGGCCGGAACGGGCGCGGCGATCGTCACGGTCACCGGTACCGAAATCGTTGTCGGCGTCCAGAAGTTCAGGTGGAATCCCGTGTCGCGCACCTGGACCGAGAAGGTGTCGGTGCCGCCGGTGCTGGCGAGTTCCGCGCCCGCGGTGTAGGTGAAGGTGCCGGCGGTGTCGAGGACGACGGTGCCGTCGGTCGGGGCTGTGGTGACCGAGTAGCTGAGCGGATCGCCGTCGGGATCCCAGCCTCCGATCGTCCCTGTCGCGACCGCGGAGGTGCTGAGCCCGTATTGCTCGGGCCTGGCGGTGGGCGTGCGGTTGAAGAACAACCGGTTGAGCTCCTGGCTGATCGCCGCCAGCGCGGCGGCCAGGAAGTCCAACGGGGTTGTCGCCGCGGCACTTACCGCGGCCGTCTGCGCCGCCGCCGAGGAGGCCAACGGCACCGGCGAGGCCGCCGTCATGACTGCGGCCGGCTTCGGCGCGGGCACCAGCGCCACCCGGCGCAACGCGGCGGAGAAGTTGGACACGGCCGTTGTCGCCGATACGGCCGACACGGACGGCACGGCCGTGGACACGACCGGGGCTGCGGATGCCACCGTCGCCACCGTCGCGGCCGGCGGCGCCAGCGCGGGGGTCGGGATGTCGGCGGCGGCGGGCGCGGGCATTGAGTTCTTGGCTTGGGGCGTCGGGTCTTTGGCGGTGGTCTCGCGGCCGTTGCCAATGGCGGCCGACCGCTGCCGGCCCCTGGGCTCACGAGCCGAAACCCCCGCCTGTTGCTGCTCCGCTGTTCTGGGTGCGGCGTTCCGTTTGGCGGTGGTCTGCGACGGCCGCGAATCCGGGGAGGTGGAGTCGGTGTCCTCCGCCGCGGCGGTCCCGGGGCTCGCCGCGACCGCCAGTCCCAATCCGATCGCAAATGCTGCCGCGCTCCGTCGTGCGCCCCAGGCTGCAGGATCCATGACTCTCTCCTTTGACGACCCGACCGCCAGAGTTGGATACGGGCGTATCCAATACATACCACAATTCGCGCGGATATCCTCGTCGGGTGTCGCGTACCTCGAGATGGGCCGGGCTGTCCCAGGCCGATCGGCAGGCCCTGCGCAATGCGTTGCTCATCCGGGCCGCCTTCGAACTGTTCGGCGAAGACGGCGAAGCCGCGGTCACGGTCCGGTCCGTCTGCCGGCAGAGCGAGCTGCACACCCGCTACTTCTACGAGGGTTTCAGCGACACCGATGAACTACTGGGCGCGGCCTATGACGTGGTGGTGGCCGGACTGATGAGCGCGCTGGGCGGAGCGATGGCCGGGCTGCCCGATGACCGGAGCCGCCTGAGGGCGGGCATCCGGGCGGTGCTCGACTTCAGCTCGACGGACCCGCGTCGCGGCAAGATCCTGTTCACCGAGGCCCGCACCAATCCGGTGCTCGCGGAACGTCGCGCGGCCACCCAGGAACTGTTGCGCAAGTCGGTGCTCGACGAAGAAGGTGCGGCACCGGCCTCGACCCGCACCGCGGACCTCGTCGGTGCCGCGATGTACGCGGGAGCGATGGCCGAACTGGCCCAGCAGTGGCTGTCCGGAAGCCTCGGCACCGACCTCGACGCGGTGGTCGAGGCGGCGGTCCGGGTGCTGATGCCGGTCGGCGCTTCGGCCTAGGCCGCCGGGCAGCCCTCGCGGTTGGCGCCGTCCAGAGCCTTCGGCGCGTCCTGGATGGACTGGTGCACGACGTCGAGCACCTGCGGGTCCCAGGTCAGCGCGGTGTCCCAGTTCAGGCCGACCTGGTCGGAGACGAAGATGCTGTGAGTGTCGTCGAAGGTGTGGCAGCGCCGGTGCGGCAGTATCGGATCGCCGATGCTCTTGGCCAGCGCGCTCTCCTCGGCCACCAGGCCGTCATTGGGCCACACCCCGGGATTGGCCGGGCCGGGCAGTTTGAACCGATTGCCCGCGATCAGCACAACCGGAATCCGGTCCAGCACACCGGACTGGAACTCGTTCCAGCCGCCGGAACCCATCAGGAACGCCTTGTTGACCTCGCGTCCGGAGCCGGACATCTTCTTGAGCACGAGGGCCTTGAAGTCCTTCATCCCGTTCTCGCAGAACTTGTCGCCCTTGCATTCGGTGATCGGGATGAGGTCGTTGGCGTAGTCGGAGAGATACGAGCCCTGCCAAGGGGTGCCGATGGTGGTCAGCGACCGGATCTTCACCGGGCTGTCGGTGGTGGCCAGCACCCGGATGGCCGCCCGCGAGTACAGCCCGCCCATCGAGTGAGCCACCAGATCGACTTCGGTGACGCCCTTGTCCTTGTTCAACCAGTTGACGAACCGGGCCAGATGTTCACCAGCGGTGTCGATGCTGCCGGTGGAATTGACCGTCATGTTCTCCGGCAGGGTCACCGGGCAGACTCCGAAGGCGCCGAAGCCGGTCTGGTCGACCACCTGCCCCCGGCCGGCCATCGCCGGGGAGGTGTAGACGGTGTAGCCCTTGCCCAGCAGGAACTCGCGGATCGCGGTGTTGGTGTTGCCGGCCGCCAGGCCGGTCGCGCAGGCGGCGTCCGGCGTGGTGAACGGACTGGTCGCATCTCCACCGGAGACCACCACCACAGCGGCCCCGGGTGGGCGTTTGTCGCCCGCTCCCGGGCCACCCGAACAACCGGCGAGCAGGGTCGTCGCCGCCAACACCGCAGCCGCCGACGCGAGGAATTTCCGCATGACAGGATTGTTCCATCATGAGCCAGCAATCCCGTGTCGTTTTCTCCGGTGTTCAGCCGACGTCTGATTCCCTGCATCTGGGCAATGCGTTGGGCGCGGTCCGGCAGTGGGTGGGGCTGCAGGACGACTACGAGACCTATTTCTGCGTCGTCGACCTGCACGCCATCACCGTCCCGCAGGATCCCGCCGTGCTGCGCCGGCGCACGCTTGTCACCGCGGCCCAGTACCTGGCGCTGGGCATCGACCCGGACCGCGCGACCATCTTCGTGCAGAGCCACGTTCCCGCGCACACCGAACTGGCCTGGGTGCTGGGCTGTTTCACCGGCTTCGGGCAGGCGTCGCGGATGACCCAGTTCAAGGACAAGTCGCTCAAGCAGGGCGCGGACTCCACCACGGTGGGTCTGTTCACCTACCCGGTGCTGCAGGCCGCCGACGTGCTGCTCTACGACACCAACCTGGTCCCGGTCGGCGAGGACCAGCGTCAGCACCTCGAACTGGCCCGCGATGTCGCCCAGCGCTTCAACTCGCGCTTCCCCGACACCCTGGTGGTGCCGGAGGTGATGATCGCCCGGGAGACGGCCAAGATCTACGACCTGGCCGAGCCCACCGCCAAGATGAGCAAGTCGGCGGCCACCGACGCCGGGCTGATCAATCTGCTCGACGACCCGAAGCGCTCGGCCAAGAAGATCCGCTCGGCGGTCACCGACAGCGAACGGGAGATCCGTTTCGACCCCGAAGCCAAACCCGGGGTGTCCAACCTGCTGTCCATTCAGTCCGCCGTCACCGGAACCCCGATCGACGCCCTGGTCGACGGGTACGCCGGCCGGGGCTATGGCGACCTGAAGTCCGACACCGCCGAGGCCGTGATCGCCTACGTCACCCCGATCCGGCAGCGGGTCGACGAACTGCTCGCCGACCCCGCGGAGTTGCAGGCCATCCTGGCCAAGGGGGCCCAACGGGCCCGGGAGGTCTCGGCGGCCACCCTCGGCCGGGTCTACGAGCGATTGGGTTTCCTGCCCAGTTGAGAAAGGCGACGTTGACCAAGGCGACCCTGAAGCGGGCGTGGGACCGGCTTGTCGCGGTCCAGCGCCACTACGAGCGGGCCGAGGGCGACATCTACGCCGCCGGGATCACCTACTTCACCATCTTCGCGCTGTTCCCGTTGCTGATGATGGCCTTCGCCGTCGTCGGCTTCATGCTGGCCAGCCGGCCCAGCCTGCTGGCCGAGATCGACAGCAAGGTCAAGGCCGCCGTGCCCGCCGACTTCGCCAATCAGGTTCTGACCCTGATGGATTCGGCCATCGCATCACGCACCTCGGTCGGCCTGATCGGGTTGGGGACGGCGGTCTACGTCGGTCTGCTGTGGATGCAACGGCTGCGGGAGGCGCTGAGCCGGATGTGGGACCAACCCGTCGTGTCGATGGGTTTCGTCAAGACGAAACTGTCCGACCTGGGGTCGCTCGGTTCGGCGTTCGTCGCCAGCCTGCTCACCATCGGGCTGACCGCGCTGGCCGATCCGGCGTTAAGGCTGACGGGTCTGGTCCGGGCCGGTTCGCTGGTGGTTTCGGTGCTGGTCGCCTGGGCGCTGTTCACCTGGATCATCGCTCGGTTGCCCCGCCGGCCGGTACCGG
>JAGQTQ010000133.1 GCA_020438905.1 Mycobacterium sp. | reverse complement strand
CGATCAAGGCCCTCAACGCCACCCTGTAGGAATGCACCGAGCAGCGATGCGCCGACAACTGCCCGATCCGGTGGGTGCGGGCGTCTACGACGTTTACACCGGCGCCGAAAGCGCCGTGGGTGCCGAGATCCCCGCGACCGCGCGGCTGGGCCTGGAGCCACCCCGGTTCTGCGCCCGATGCGGCCGGCGGATGGTGGTGCAGGTGCGTCCGGACGGTTGGTGGGCCGAATGCTCACGGCACGGACGGGTCGACTCGACGGAGATGGAGACCCGACGATGATGCCGCCCGAGCCGGCCCGCCCCCGCCGGTCGGCAGCGGTGGCGGTCATCGGGGGGCTGACGGTCTGCGGTGCGGTCCTCGGGGCGGTGTGGGCCGCGATCGCGCCGTCGATTCACACCGTCACCGCCCTGACCAAGGCCGGCGACCGGGTGGACGCCTTCCTGGGCAAGGAGTCCGACAACCTCTTCGTGGCGGCCGCGATGCTGCTGGGCCTGCTGGCGATGCTGGCGATCGTCTCGGCCGTGCTGGTCTGGCAGTGGCAGGCCCATCGCGGGCCGGTGCTCGTCACGGCGCTGTGGCTCGGCCAGGTGACGGCCGGAGCGGCGGCGGCCGGGGTGGGCGCGGTGCTGGTGCACTGGCGCTACGGCACGCCGGACCACCAGGGTGTGCCGCTGAGCCCACAGAACCGGGTGCACTACTTCACCGAGGCGCCACCGGTGTTCCTCGGCCACGGCCCGCTTCAGATCGCGGTGACACTGCTCCTGCCGGCCGCGCTGGCCGCGCTCGTCTACGCGCTGATGGCGGTGGGCACCGCGCGGGACGATCTCGGCGGCTGGCCCGCCGAGCACTACGGAGGACGGTCCCTATAGCGGACGGAACGGCACCCGGCCTCCGAGCATGACGCGGCCCACGATCCCGCTGAGCCGCCACATCCCCGCGTAGGTGATCGGATTGAGCAAGGTCGGCCATTTTGTCCGGATGATGTGCGCGTCCAGGGGCCGGTCGGCGAACCGGTCGTTGAGCCAGCGCAGCGTCATCGGCGCAGACATCGGGTGCAGCAGCATGTGCTCGCTGAACAGGTCGCGGTGGTAGGTGAGCTTCGCGCCGCCCGTGGTGTAGAGATCCGCCAACTCGTCGATGTCGTCGACGGCGATCACCGAGTCGTGCACGGCCTGCACCATCAGCACCGGAGGTGTCGGCACGGTGCCGCCCAGCCGAATGGCCTCGAAGACCTCCTGGACCTCGGGCATGTCGAGCACGTCGTCCAGGGGTGGGTGCACCATCTGGTCCATATCCGTCTTGAACAGCCGCACGATCGCCTCGAGGGTGGTCATCCGCTCCACACTCTGCAACATCGCGCGACCCTCGTCGGTCGCGTGTTCCTCCACGACGCGGTTCAGCCCGGGGTAGGTCTTGGCCAGCGCCGACACCACCAGGGCGGGCAGCCCGGCGTAGTGCGTCCCGTTCAGCCGGCGGAACGTGTTGCCCAGATTGCCGACCGGCGAGCCGAGAACGGCGCCCACGACGTTGAGTTCGGGGGCGTAGTCGGCGTGGACCTCAGCGGCCCAGGCGCTGGCCAGACCGCCTCCGGAGTACCCCCATAGCCCGACCTTGCTGTCGGCTGCCAGGCCGAAACTCTCGAAGTTCAGGGTGGCGCGCAGCCCGTCGAGCACCCGGTAGCCCGGCTCGTGCGGGGTTCCCCACATGCCCTCGAGGCCCTCGTGATCGGGAACCGAGACCACCCAGCCCTCCGCCACCGCAGCCGCCATCAGCAGATATTCGAACTGGGACAGCGATCCCACGGCCCTGGCCCGCCGGCGCAGGGCGTAGGAGGGAAAGCAGCGCGAGGTCAGGGCGTCGATGGCGCACTGGTAGGACACCACGTGGCGGGTTTGGCGCCGGGTGTGCCCGGCCGGCACCAGCACCGTCGTGGCGCACGCCTCGGGTTCGCCGTGCCGGTCGGTGGTGCGGTAGAGCAGCTGGGTGGCGCGCACCCGTTGCGGGATCAGCCCGAGAAATCCCAGTTGAACGTCACGCGAACGCAGCACCGTTCCGGGAGCGGCCTGCTCGAAGCCCGCCGGGGGCTGGTAAAACGAATCCTTGGCCGGCAGCACCGGGCGTTCGCCCCGCTGCAGCTCCTGGTGATGTGCCCGGCCGATCCACTCGGGGCTTACCGCCTTCTCCGCGCTCGTCATTGCTCCATTTCTACCTTAAGAAGGGTCTAAGAATCCAGTCTCCGATCGGGGGTATTCAGCGTGGTGCATTCGGTGGACCCAGCCGTGGTCCGTTGGGTGGATGCAGCGTTCGGCGGACTCAGCGCGGTGGGCTCAGCGCCGCGAACTCGTCGGTCACCCGCAACCGGGCGTCGGTGAAGCGGTACAGCGCGGCCGGCCTGCCCCCACTGCGGCCAGGATGCGCAGTGGTCCCAGTGCGGGAGATCACCCCGCGGCGGGTCAGCACCCGCTGCAGGTTGGTGGCATCAACCTGGTAACCCAGCGCGGCGCCGTAGATGTCACGCAGCGTGGAAACGGCGAATTCCTTTGGTGCCAAGGCGAACCCGATATTCGTATAGGACAGTTTGGCGGCCAGCCGGGAGTGGGCGTAGGCCACCATCGGTTCGTGGTCGAAGGCCATCGGCGGCAGATCGGTGACCGGGTGCCAACGGGTGTCCGATGGAAGTGCGGGTGTCGCGGGGGAGGGGACCAGCCCCAGGAATGTCGAACCGATGACCCGGCCACCGGGCACCCGGTCCGGATCGGAGAACACCGCCAGTTGTTCGAGATGGGCGACCTCGCGAAGGTCCACCTTCTCAGCGAGTTGGCGCCGTACCGAGGTGCTCAGGTCCTCGGTGGCGCCCAGCCGGCCGCCGGGCAGTGACCATTTGCCGCGTTCGGGTTCCAGGGCGCGCTGCCACAACAACACGTCGAGATCGGGTTTGCCGGACGCCAGACCGCGCACCTGGAATACGACGGCAAGCACTTCGTGTTCGGTGCTAGTATGGGGCATGTTTTCGATTATAAGTCGAAAACCTCGGATGAACAGGAGGCCACGATGACCGTCGTGGATTCGCTCGCAACCCGCGGCAGTGGGTTGGCCGATCGCATCGTCGACGGCCCCGGCGGCTACACCGGCGTCGAAGGTGATGCGCGGTGGGCCGAGGAGGTCCGTCGGCTGGCCCGGTTGCGCAACGCGACCATCCTGGCGCACAACTACCAACTGCCGGCCATTCAGGACGTCGCCGACCACGTAGGGGACTCCCTGGCGCTGTCGCGGATCGCCGCCGAGGCGGCCGAGGACACCATTGTGTTCTGTGGTGTGCACTTCATGGCCGAGACCGCCAAGATCCTCAGCCCGGAGAAGACGGTCCTGATCCCCGACCAGCGGGCGGGGTGTTCGCTCGCCGACTCCATCACCGCCGAGGAACTTCAGGCGTGGAAGGACGAGCATCCCGGCGCCGTCGTGGTGTCCTATGTCAACACCACCGCCGCGGTGAAGGCGCTGACCGATATTTGCTGCACCTCGTCCAACGCCGTGGAAGTGGTGGAGTCGATCCCGGCCGACCGCGAGGTGCTGTTTTGCCCGGACCAGTTCCTGGGGGCCCACGTCCGGCGGATGACCGGACGGAAGAACCTGCACGTCTGGGCCGGGGAATGCCATGTCCACGCCGGTATCAACGGTGACGAACTGGCCGCGCAGGTCCGCAGCCATCCGGACGCCGAACTCTACGTCCACCCCGAATGCGGTTGCGCCACCTCGGCGTTGTACCTCGCCGGTGAGGGGGCCGTTCCCGCGGAGCGGGTGAAGATCCTGTCCACCGGCGGCATGCTGGACGCGGCTCGCGACTCGCACGCCAAACAGGTTCTGGTGGCGACCGAGGTCGGCATGCTGCACCAGTTGCGCCGCGCCGCGCCGGAGGTGGACTTCCAGGCCGTCAACGACCGGGCGTCCTGCCGCTACATGAAGATGATCACCCCGGCGGCGCTGCTGCGCAGCCTGGTCGAGGGGGCCGACGAAGTCGATGTCGATCCGGACACAGCCGCCCGCGCCCGGGAGAGCGTGTCACGGATGATCCAGATCGGCCAGCCGGGCGGTGGGGAATGAGGACGGGATTCTCCTGCGGCGCCGGATCGGCCGGCCTGGACTGGCAACAGCGTGCCGATGTCGTCGTCGTCGGCACCGGGGTGGCCGGTCTGGCCGCGGGTCTGGCCGCGCACCGCAGGGGAGCGCGGGTGGTCATGCTCAGCAAGGCCGACGAGACCGCCACCTTCTACGCCCAGGGCGGGATCGCGGTGGTGCTGCCCTTCACCGACGACACCGTGGACTCGCACGTCGCCGACACCCTGGCGGCCGGGGCGGGGCTGTGTGACCCCGACGCGGTGTGCTCGATTGTGGCCGACGGATACGCGGCGGTGGCCGACCTGATCGCCGACGGCGCCCGCTTCGATGAGAGCGCCCCGGGGCGGTGGGCGCTGACCCGTGAGGGCGGCCACTCCCGGCGGCGCATCATGCATGCCGGCGGGGACGCCACCGGCGCGGAGGTGCAGCGGGCACTCGACCGTGCCGCGGCCACCCTCGACATCCGCCGCAACCACGTTGCGCTGCAGGTGCTGCACGACGGCGTGGCGGTCGGCGGCGTGCTGGTTCGTAATGCCGACGGGCTCGGGGTGATCCACGCGCCGTCGGTGATCTTGGCCACCGGCGGGTTGGGCCATCTCTACAGCGCCACCACCAACCCGGAGGGCTCCACCGGCGACGGTGTGGCGCTGGCGTTGTGGGCCGGTGTCGGGGTGGCCGATATCGAGTTCGTCCAGTTCCACCCAACCATGCTGTTCGACCGCCTGGGCAGCGGGCGGCGCCCGCTGATCACCGAGGCGCTGCGCGGGGAGGGTGCGGTGCTCCGCGACGCCCGCGGCGATTCGGTGACCGCCGGCATCCACCCGATGGGGGATCTGGCCCCGCGCGACGTGGTGGCCGCGGCCATCGACGCCCGCCTGCGGGAGACCGGTGACGAGTGCGTGTACCTCGACGCCCGCGCCGTCGAGCGCTTCGCCCAGCGCTTCCCGACCGTGACCGCGGCGTGTCAGGCTGCCGGGATCGACCCGACCCGGCAGCCGATCCCGGTGGTGCCCGGTGCCCACTACAGCTGCGGCGGCGTGGCCACCGATGTGTACGGCCGTACCGAACTGCCGGGTCTGCTCGCCG
>JAGQTQ010000025.1 GCA_020438905.1 Mycobacterium sp. | reverse complement strand
TCCTGCACCAGCCGGTGATGACCGATGTTGCGGAGACCATGAGAAAGGCGTTGTCGGACAACGGCGTCGACGCACATCGCATCGAACTGCCGGACGCCGAGGCCGGTAAGGATCTGCCCGTCGTCGCCTTCGTCTGGGAGGTGCTGGGCCGTATCGGGGTGGGGCGCAAGGATGCGATCGTCAGCCTCGGGGGCGGAGCCGCAACCGACGTCGCGGGCTTTGCCGCTGCTACCTGGCTGCGCGGTATCGACATCGTGCACGTGCCGACCACCCTGCTGGCCATGGTCGACGCCGCGGTCGGCGGAAAGACCGGAATCAACACCGACGCCGGCAAGAACCTGGTCGGCTCGTTTCACCAGCCGGCCGCCGTCGTGGTCGACCTCGCGCTGCTGGAAACCCTGCCGCGCAACGAACTGGTGGCCGGTATGGCCGAGATCGTCAAGGCCGGATTCATCGCAGACCCGGTGATCCTGGACCTGATCGAGGCCGACCCGCAGGCGGCCACCGACCCGGCCGGGACGGTTCTGCCCGAACTGATCCGCCGCGCCATCCAGGTCAAAGCCGATGTGGTCGGCGCCGACGAGAAGGAGTCGGCGCTGCGGGAGATCCTCAACTACGGGCACACGCTGGCCCACGCCATCGAGCGCCGGGAGCGCTACCGGTGGCGTCACGGTGCGGCGGTCTCGGTGGGTCTGGTGTTCGCCGCCGAACTGGCCCGGCTGGCCGGCCGACTCGACGAGGCCACCGTGCGGCGACACCGGGAGGTGCTGGGCGCGCTCGGGCTTCCGGTGGTCTACGACGCCGATGCGCTGCCTGAACTGCTGACCATCATGGCCGGGGACAAGAAGACCCGGGCCGGGGTACTGCGTTTCGTCGTCCTCGACGACCTGGCCCGGCCCGGACGTCTGGAGGGCCCCGACCCGGCCCTGCTGGCGGCCGCCTACGCCGAGGTCGCCGCGCCATGAGCTCGGGAAAGGCGGGGAGCCGGTGTGCCCAGGGGAGCACCCCCGCGAAGAGGAGAAGGCACCCATGACGACCGTTCTCGTGCTCAACGGCCCGAATCTCGGCCGGCTGGGCCGGCGCGAGCCCGAGGTGTACGGCAGCACCACCCATGACGATCTCGTCGCGATGATCGAGGCGGAGGCGGCCGAACTGGGTCTGTCGGCGGTGGTGCGCCAAAGCGACAGCGAGGCTCAGTTGCTGGGCTGGATGCACGCCGCCGCCGACGCCGGCGACCCGGTGATCCTCAACGCCGGGGCGCTGACCCACACTTCCATCGCGCTGCGCGACGCCTGCGCCGAACTATCGGCGCCGCTGATCGAGGTGCACATCACCAATGTGCACGCGCGGGAGGAATTTCGGCACCATTCCTACATCAGCTCGGTGGCCACCGGCGTGATCGTCGGACTCGGGGTGCAGGGCTACCTGCTGGCACTGCGGTACCTGGCCGCCGACCGCTGATCCGCGCCCGGTCAGCCCTCGCCCGGTCAGACCGCGCCGGTCAGCCGTGATCGTGGGTGCGCCGCTCGGCGTCCTCGTGCTGTTCCCGGATGGCTTCCCGGTACTCCTGCCGCCAGTCCGACTCGCGCCGGCTGGCGTGGACGTAGTCGTCGTCCTCGCTGACGGCCTCGAACACGTCGGCGCCGACATGATGGCGGGCGGGCTCCGGGGGGCGCCTGCGGTCGACGATCATGCGGCCGATCGCCACCGCGAAGATGGCGGGCAGGAACACGATCAGGGCGGTGAAGGCGGAGAACACGATGACTTCGGGGATCAGGCCGTCGACGTAGATCGGGCCGTAGAACAGCGAGATGACCCACGCCACCGCGCCGCTGAGCACCCCGGCGACCAGACCGGACATCAGCCAGCGCATGGCCAGGTCTCGGCGGCGGTCCGGGTCGGGGTTGGCCCGCGCGTCGGCGCTTCCGTCCAGCAGACCCCAGATCGAGGCCGCCACGCCGAACAGCACGACCAGGATCATGCTGATGGTGCCGGCGTTGGTCGGGGAGGCGTTGATCAGCGCTCCCTGCACCAGCCGGAGGAACACCATTCCGGCCGCGAATACCAGTCCGCGCGCCATCCATGTCGTCATGAGGTAGCAGCCTAGCGAGTACCGTCACCCGTCGTGACACATTCCCAGCGGCGTGGTCGACTGGCAGCGCGTCTGACCGCCGACGGACTCGACGCCGTGCTGGTCACCGATCTGGTCAATGTCCGCTATCTGACGGGATTCACCGGATCGAACGCGGCGCTGCTGGTGTTCGCCGACGACACCCCGCCGGTGCTGGCCACCGACTCCCGTTACCGGACTCAGGCGGCCCGGCAGGCTCCTGACCTGCACACCGTGATCGAGCGTGCCTGCGGGCGCCATCTGGTGCAGCTGGCACTGGCCGGGGGCGCCCGCCGGATCGGATTCGAGAGCCACGTCGTCACCGTCGACGGTCTGGACGTGCTGGGCGGCCCGCTGTCGGACTACACCGGCGCGGACCTGGTGCGGGCCTCAGGCGCCGTCGAGGCGCTGCGCGAGGTCAAGGACGCCGGTGAGGTGGCGCTGCTGCGGCTTGCCTGCGAGGCCGCCGACGCGGCGCTGGCCGCTTTGGTGGAGCGCGGTGGATTGAGGCCCGGCCGCACCGAACGCGCCGTGGCCCGTGACCTGGAGGCGCTGATGCTCGACCACGGTGCCGACGGAGCGTCCTTCGAGACGATCGTGGCCGCCGGGGCGAATTCGGCCGTTCCGCACCATCGACCGACCGAGGCCGTGCTGGACAGCGGGGATTTCGTCAAGATCGACTTCGGCGCGCTGGTCGGCGGCTACCACTCCGATATGACCCGCACGTTCGTGCTGGGCAGGGCCTCGGGGTGGCAGCGCGAGATCTACGAGGTCGTGGCGACGGCCCAACGTGCCGGAGTGGAGGCACTGGAGGTGGGGGCGGCGCTGCGCGACATCGATGCCTCAGCGCGCTGCGTCATCGTCGACGCGGGCTACGGCGATCACTTCGGCCACGGGCTCGGACACGGCGTGGGACTGCAGATCCATGAAGCGCCCGGGATCAACTCCGCGGCCACCGGAACCCTGCGTGCGGGCTCGGTGGTGACCGTGGAACCCGGCGTCTACCTGCCCGACCGCGGCGGGGTCCGGATCGAGGACACCCTGCTGGTCGGCGCCCGGGGTCCCGAGCCGCTGTCCCGCTTCACCAGAAGGCTCACCGTCATCGAGTGATGCGGACCGATCGTTCGGTGCTGACCGCGATCCTCGGTGGACCGGAAAAGCCGGTGCGCGCGACGAGGGAGCGAGGATCGCGGCCGGGTAAGCTGCCGCAGAACATCGAATCCCGACGCGAGGAGATCCTCCACCGTGGCATCAACTGCCGACTTCAAGAACGGCCTCGTGCTGAACATCGACGGGCAACTCTGGACCATCATCGAGTTCCAGCACGTCAAGCCCGGCAAGGGGCCGGCCTTCGTGCGGACCAAACTCAAGAACGTGCTGTCCGGCAAGGTCGTGGACAAGACCTACAACGCCGGGGTCAAGGTGGAGACCGCGACCGTGGACCGTCGCGACGCCACCTACCTGTACCGCGACGGCAGCGATTTCGTCTTCATGGACAGCGAGGACTACGAACAGCACCCGTTGTCGGAGTCGCTGGTCGGCAGCGCCGCGAACTTCCTGCTGGAGAGCATGCCGGTGCAGATCGCCTTCCACGAGGGCGCGCCGTTGTACCTGGAACTGCCGGTCTCGGTCGAACTCGTCGTGGCCAGCACCGAGCCCGGCCTGCAAGGAGACCGGTCCAGTGCGGGCACCAAGCCGGCGACCCTGGAGACCGGCGCGGAGATCCAGGTGCCGTTGTTCATCAACACCGGCGACAAGCTCAAGGTCGATTCCCGGGACGGCAGCTACCTGGGCAGGGTGAATGCCTAGCACCTCCTCGGCGCCGCGGGCCGCTGCCGGCCGTGGCTGAACGCAAGGTCGGGCGGCACCAGGCCCGCAAGCGGGCCGTGGACCTGCTCTTCGAAGCGGAGGCGAGGGGACTTTCGGCGGCCGATGTCGCCGCATCGCGGGTGGCGCTGGCCGAGGCCGACCCGGAGGTGTCCGCGCTCAGTCCCTACAGCGTGACCGTCGCCCGCGGTGTCAGCGAGGACGCCGCCCACATCGACGATCTGATCAGTTCGCATCTGCAGGGCTGGACTCTGGAGCGGCTTCCCGCGGTGGACCGCGCCATCCTGCGGGTGGCGGTGTGGGAGCTGTTGCATGCCGAGGACGTGCCCGAGCCGGTGGCCGTGGACGAGGCGGTCGAACTGGCCAAGGAGCTCTCCACCGACGAGTCGCCGGGGTTCGTCAACGGCGTGCTCGGACAGGTGATGCTGGTGACGCCGCAGATCCGGGCGGCCGCCGACGCAGTGCGAGGGGCCGCCCGAGAGGCCGAGCCCGGCGCGTAATGTCGCCGGTATGCAAGCAGACCACTTCACCGCGCTGGCCGACGTCTGGGATCGTCAGGCCGAGGCGATGGACGCCTCGATGGGCCGGCACGGCCCCGCCGCCCGCCTCGCGATGGCCGCCCGCCCCGGCGAGCGGGTGCTTGACCTTGGTTGTGGGCCCGGGCTGTCCGCTGTCGCGCTCGGCGCCGAGGTCGGTCCCCAGGGATTTGTGGCGGCCGTGGACGTGGTGCCCGAGATGGCCGACGCCGCCCGGCGGCGCATGACGGCAGCGGGGACGGCCGGTGTGGCGGTGGCGGCCGATGCCGGCAGCGCCGATCTCGTCGGCGTCGCCGGCGGGGGCGAGCCCTTCGACGCCGCGCACTCGCGCTTCGGACTGATGTTCTTTCCCGAACCGCAGCGGGCGTTCGCCAACATCTTTCGCGCGCTGCGTCCCGGCGGGCGGCTGGCCGCCTCGGTGTGGCAGCACCTCGACCGCAACCCGTGGATGAAGTTGACGACGGCCACGGCCACGCAGATCCTGGGTATCGAGCGGCCCCCGCTGCCCGCCCCCGGAAGTCCCGGCCCCTTCTCGCTTGCCGATCCCGATGCGACCCGGGCATTGCTGCGGGGAGCCGGATTCACAGGTGTCGAGATCGCCTCCGTCGAGGCGCCGTTCGTCTTCGAGGGCGACGGTGTCGCCGGCGCCGAGCGGATCCTCAGCGCCGGACCGCTGGGTGGGGCCTTCCTGGCCGCCGGTGCTGATCGCCGGCGCGAGGTTATCGACGGCGTGGTTGCGGCGCTGCGGCACCATCGCGGTGCCGACGGCTTCGAACTGCCGGCCGCGTCGTGGTGCCTGACCGCGGTGCGGCCGGGCTGAGCCGGGCGGCCCGGGTCAGATATCGAGTGCAGCGTAGGTGCGGCGGACGAACTTCGGCTGCACGGACTGCAGCCTGGCCAGTGAGGTGTTGCCGGCCACGGCCGCGGCGGCCGAAGTCAGATCCGGGTAGTTCTGGATCAGGTAGATCAGGATCAGATCGTTGGCGGGATCGGCCTGCCACCAGGTTCCGTACGCTCCGGGCCAGCTGAACGTGCCGGCTCCGCCCGGCCCGAACAGCCGCCCCGATTTCGACGGGTCGGTGATCACCGACAGGTTCAGCCCGAACCCGCGGCCCACCCAGAACGGCGCTCCCAGGAACGGCTGGCGTTTCTGTTCCTCGGTGAGCCGGTCGGTACGCATCATGCGCACCGAGTCCTCGCTCAGGACCCGGACGCCGTCGACCTCACCGCCGCCGAGCAGCATCCGCGCGAAGCGCAGATAATCGTCGGCGGTCGAAACCAGGCTCGCCCCGCCGTGGCAGAACCGCGGCTCTTTGACCGGGATCGGGCCCATCGCGTCATGGCGCAAGCCTTCGTCGGCGTCGAGCCGGTACATGGTCGCGGCGCGGTCGCGTTTGTCTCCGGAAATGAAGAACCCGGTGTCGGCCATGCCCAGTGGCTCCAGAATCCGCTCGTCGAGCACCGTGTGCAGGGGCTTGCCCTCGATACGCGACAGCGCGATCCCGAGAACCTCGGTGGCGTGGCTGTAGGTGATCCGCTCACCGGGCTGATGGACCAACGGCAGGCCGGCCACCTCGGCCAGCCAGTCATCGGCGTCCTGGCGCAGCGACACCTGCGCGTAGGCCCGTCCGATCGGACCGGTCACCGAGAACCCGTAGGCCAGGCCGCTGCGATGGGTCATCAGATCCTCGACGGTGATCGGCCTGCGGGCCGGCACCGTGCGGTCCAGCGGGCCGGTCGGCTCGACGAGCACCCGCATATCGGCCATCTCCGGCAGCCACCGGGAGATAGGGTCGGACAGCGAGAGGGCGCCCTGCTCGACCAGCGACATGGCGGCGGCCACCGTCACCGGCTTGGTCATCGAGGCGATCCGGAAGATGGTGTCGCGTTGCATCGGCAGCCCGGCGTCGACGTCACGGTGGCCGATAGTGTTGACCTGCAGCACGTTCCCGCGATGCCAGACCAGAGTCACCGCGCCGGCCAGCAGGCCGGAGGCCGCGGCCTCCTCGATGGAAGACCGGTTGTCCGCGAGATTCACCGAGGCGAGTCTACGGACAGCCATGTCAACGGCCCGTCCGGCCACCCGGCCGGGGTGTTAGGCTCACCGGCGATCGACATCCTTTAACGATCCGTCCGGCGAGGCGGAGAAGGAGGTCCGGATTCGTGGGTAGTGCCGAGAGCATCCCCGACCGGGAACTGATGTCTGCCGCCGACGTCGGCCGGACCGTCTCCCGGATGGCGCACCAAATCATCGAGAAAACCGCCCTGGACGGCGGCGATGCGCCGCGGGTGGTACTGCTCGGCATCCCCACCCGCGGGGTCACCCTGGCCGACCGGCTGACCGAGAAAATCAGTGAATACTCCGGGGTCACCGTCGCGCGCGGCAGTCTTGACATCACGCTCTACCGTGACGATCTCGACTTCAAGCCGCCGCGCGCGCTGGAGGAGACCTCGATTCCCGCCGGCGGCATCGACGGCGCCCTGGTGATCCTCGTCGACGACGTTCTCTACACCGGGCGTTCCGTTCGCTCGGCGCTGGACGCATTGCGCGATATCGGCCGGCCGAAGGTGGTGCAACTGGCGGTGTTGGTCGACCGGGGCCATCGTGAACTGCCGCTGCGGGCGGACTACGTCGGCAAGAACGTGCCGACCTCGCGGGCCGAGAACGTCAAGGTCCGGCTCACCGAGGACGACGGCGTCGAGGGCATCTGGATCGCGCCGCACGGAGGTCCGGTCCGCTCATGAGTGCGCGGGGGAAGACGGGATTGGCATGAGGCACCTGCTCGCCGCGGCGGATCTGTCCCGCGACGCGGCCACCGCGATCCTCGATGACGCCGATCGGTTCCGCCAGGCACTGCTCGGCCGGGAGGTCAAGAAGCTGCCGACCCTGCGGGGTCGGACCGTCATCACGATGTTCTACGAGAACTCGACCCGCACCAGGGTGTCCTTCGAGGTGGCCGGCAAGTGGATGAGCGCTGATGTGATCAACGTCAGTTCATCGGGATCGTCGGTGGCCAAAGGGGAGTCGCTGCGCGACACCGCGCTGACACTGCGGGCGGCCGGCGCCGACGCGTTGATCATCCGGCATCCGGCATCCGGTGCCGCCCAACGGCTTTCGGAGTGGACTCGGGAACCGGACGGAACCGGACCGAGTGTGATCAATGCCGGCGACGGCACCCACGAGCACCCCACCCAGGCGCTGCTGGACGCGCTGACCCTGCGCCAGCGCCTCGGCGGGATCGAGGGCCGCCGGGTGGTCATCGTCGGCGACATCCTGCACAGCCGGGTCGCCCGGTCCAACGTCGCCCTGCTCGGCACGCTCGGTGCCGAAGTCGTGCTGGTCGCCCCACCCACGCTGCTGCCACTGGGGGTGGCCGACTGGGGCGGGGTCACGGTGTCCCACGATCTCGACGCGGAACTGGCGGCCGCGGACGCGGTCATGATGCTGCGCGTTCAGGCCGAACGGATGAACGGGGGCTTCTTTCCCTCGCCGCGGGAGTACTCCGCGATCTACGGCCTGTCCGAGCAGCGTCAGGCGCTGCTGCCCGAGCACGCCGTGGTGCTGCACCCCGGCCCGATGCTGCGCGGCATGGAGATCTCCTTCCCGGTAGCGGACTCCCCGCAGTCCGCTGTGCTGCAACAGGTTTCCAACGGGGTGCACGTGCGGATGGCGGTGCTCTTCCATCTGCTGGTCGGCACCGAGGAGGCGGTGAACCCATGAGCACTTCCACCCCCGTGCTGATCAGGGGCGTACGGCTCTACGGCGAGGGCGACGCGGTCGACGTGCTGGTGGCCGACGGACAGATCGCGGCCATCGGGGCTGATCTGGCCGCCCCGGGCGACGCCGAGGTCATCGACGCCGCCGGCCAGGTCCTGCTGCCCGGCCTGGTGGACCTGCACACCCATCTGCGCGAACCCGGCCGGGAGTACGCCGAGGACATCGAAACCGGTTCGGCGGCAGCCGCGCTGGGCGGATACACCGCGGTGTTCGCCATGGCCAACACCGATCCCGTCGCCGACAGCCCGGTGGTCACCGACCACGTCTGGCGGCGCGGTCAGCAGGTCGGTCTGGTCGACGTCCACCCGGTGGGTGCGGTCACCGTCGGACTCGAAGGCCGCCAACTCACCGAGATGGGCCTGATGGCCGCCGGGGCGGGACGGGTGCGGCTGTTCTCCGACGACGGGATCTGTGTTCACGATCCGTTGGTGATGCGGCGTGCGCTGGAGTACGCGGCGGGACTGGGCGTTCTGGTCGCCCAGCACGCCGAGGAGCCCCGCCTGACGGCCGGTGCGGTCGCTCATGAGGGTGTCAACGCAGCCCGGCTCGGACTCGCCGGATGGCCGCGGGCCGCCGAGGAGTCCATCGTGGCCCGGGATGCGCTGCTCGCTCGGGACGCCGGCGCCCGGGTACACATCTGCCATGCCTCCACCGCGGGAACCGTCGAGATCCTCAGGTGGGCCAAGCAGCAGGGCATCGCGATCACCGCCGAGGTGACCCCGCATCATCTGATGCTCGACGACAGCCGACTGGTGGACTACGACGGCCGTGACCGGGTCAACCCGCCGCTGCGCGAGGCCGGCGACACCGAAGCGCTGCGCCGCGCGCTGGCCGACGGGGTGATCGACTGCGTTGCCACCGACCACGCCCCGCACGCCGAGCAGGAGAAATGCTGCGAGTTCTCGGTGGCGCGTCCCGGCATGCTGGGCCTGCAGACCGCGCTGTCGGTGGTGGCCGCGACCATGGTGGAGCCGGGCCTGTTGAACTGGCGCGGCGTGGCGGAGGTGATGAGCGTCAACCCGGCGCGCATCGTGGGCCTGGACGATCAGGGCCGTCCGCTGGAGGTCGGTGAGCCGGCCAATCTCGTCGTCATCGACCCGGACACCACCTGGACCGTTCAAGGCTCGGCCCTGGCCAGCCGGTCGGCCAACACCCCGTACGAGGACATGACGCTGCCGGCCACGGTCACCGCCACCCTGCTGCGCGGCAGGATCACTGCGCGAGACGGCAGGGCGCGTCGGTGAACCCGGCGGTGAAAGCGGATCGCGCGTGAACACCGGTACGGCCATCGGGACCTACATCTTCGGTTTCGTCGTAGTCATTCTCATCGGCCTGGTGATCCGCCGGATGCTGCGCGGCTGGCGCCGGCGCGCCGAGGGCCAGGCCGAGTTGGTCGGCACCCTCCCGAACATGCCGGACCTCGTCGGTTCCGCCGTCATCGCGCCCACCCGCGGCCTCTACCTGGGCAGCACGCTGGCACCCAACTGGCTGGACCGGATCGTCGTCGGCGACCTCGGCTACCGGACCAAAGCCGTGCTGACCCGGTATCCGGAGGGCATTCTGCTGGAACGCTCCGGGGCGGGCCCGATCTGGATGCCGCGGGATTCGATCACCGGGGTGCGGACCGAGCGCGGGTTGGCCGGCAAGGTGCTGCCCGGCAAGGGTGAGGACCAGGCGACCGGCGGGATCCTGGTCATCCGGTGGCGACTGCCGACCGGCACCGAGATCGACACCGGCTTCCGCGGCGAGGACCGCCGGGTCTACGCACAGTGGACGTCCGCGTTGGGCCCCGAGACAGGCGAGACAGGCGAGACAGGCGAGACAGGAGAGTCAGCGTGACCCAGCAGAAGGCCGTCCTCGTGCTCGAGGACGGGCGTGTCTACACCGGAACGGCGTTCGGAGCGATCGGCCAGACCCTCGGCGAAGCGGTGTTCTCCACCGGTATGTCGGGTTACCAGGAGACCCTGACCGACCCGAGCTATCACCGCCAGATCGTCATCGCCACCGCGCCGCAGATCGGCAACACCGGCTGGAACGACGAGGACGGCGAGAGCCGGGGCGAGCGGATCTGGGTGGCCGGTTACGTCGTCCGCGACCCGTCCCCCCGGGTCTCGAGCTGGCGGGCCACCGGAACGCTGGACGACGAACTTCTCCGGCAGGGCATCGTCGGCATCGCCGGGGTGGACACCCGGGCCATCGTGCGGCACCTGCGGACCAAAGGATCGATGCGCGCCGGGGTGTTCTCCGGTCCCGCGCTGGCCGAGGAGGCCGAACTGCTCGCCCGAGTGCGCAGTCAGCCCGGCATGCTCGGGGCGGACCTCTGCGGCGAGGTCAGCACATCGGAGGGATACGTCATCGAACCGGACGGGCCGCGGCGGTTCACCGTCGCCGCGCTGGATCTGGGCATCAAGACCAACACCCCGCGCAACTTCGCCCTGCGCGGCATCCGCACCCGTGTGCTGCCCTCGAGTGCGACCTTCGATCAGATCACCGATCTCGCGCCGGACGGGGTGTTCCTGTCCAACGGGCCGGGCGACCCGGCCACCGCCGACCGCGTCGTGGCGCTGACCCGGGAGGTGCTCGGCGCGGGGATCCCGCTGTTCGGTATCTGTTTCGGCAACCAGATCCTGGGCCGGGCGCTGGGCCGATCGACCTACAAGATGGTGTTCGGCCACCGCGGTATCAACGTGCCGGTGATCGACCACGCCACCGGGAAGGTCGCCATCACCGCGCAGAACCACGGCTTCGCGCTCGAGGGTGAGGCGGGGGAGCGTTTCGACACCGACTTCGGCCCTGCGGTGGTCAGCCACACCTGCGCCAACGACGGGGTGGTGGAGGGCGTCAAACTCGTTGACGGCCGGGCTTTCTCGGTGCAGTACCACCCCGAGGCGGCCGCCGGCCCGCATGACGCCAACTATCTGTTCGACCAGTTCGCCGATCTGATGGAGGGCATGAAGTGACCCGCCACCTCACCGCGAGCGTGCGTGTCGGTACCCCGACGCGCCGCCCCACACGTACCTACGCGCACGCTCGCGCGGGGATGGGAGTCAGCTAGATGCCACGGCGCACCGACCTCAAGCATGTCCTGGTGATCGGCTCCGGGCCGATCGTCATCGGACAGGCCTGCGAATTCGACTACTCCGGTACCCAGGCCTGCCGGGTGCTGCGCTCCGAGGGCCTGACGGTCAGCCTGGTCAACTCCAACCCGGC
>JAGQTQ010000132.1 GCA_020438905.1 Mycobacterium sp. | reverse complement strand
AAAAGACCCCGACACGCCGGGCGTGCGGGGGTCTTTTGCGTCTGCTCGCGGGGAGAAAGTGGGGTCGCGCCAGGGTCAGTGCGTCTCGAGGACGGCGACGGCCGCCGCGATGTCGCCCTCGTGGGTCAACGACACGTGGATCACCACATCGGCCAGATGCTCGGCGATCGCGCCGGTCAACCGGACCTTGGGCCGACCCCACATATCGGTGATCACCTCGATATCGCGATGGATGCCCTCGGGCAGAACCGGGCGCTGGGCGAACCGGGATCCCGACCAGGCCTTGATCACGGCCTCCTTGGCAGCCCAGCGGGCGGCCAGGTGCCGGGCGGCCAGTGAACTCTTGTCCGCGGCGTCGCGACGCTCGCCGGGGGTGAACGTCTCGGCGAACACCGTTCCGGGCTGATCCACCTGCTCGGCGAAGTCGGGAATGGACACCAGGTCGATACCCACGCCAACGATCGCCACGCCGGAGAACCTTAGCCGCTATCGCGCCGCGATGAAACTAGCCGATGTAGACCCCGTCCTCACCCAGGCGCGAGTTCGGGTCGAGCAGCATGGCGGCTTCCTCGGCCTTCTCCGGGGCGTCGGCGTCGAACCGGCGGTCGGCCGGCTTCTCGTACATCGGCCGGCCGCCGGCGATGGCCGAGGCCAGCCGGCGCTGTCCGGCCAGCACCCGAGCCCGGGCCCGTCGTAGGTAGCCCTCCCGCTCGCCTGCGGGCAGCGCCGCCAGGAAGGCCTGCGGGTGCACCAGCGCCACCAGACCGGACACGTGACCGAAGCCGAGGCTGGTCATCAGACCCGCCTTGAGGCCATACCGGCCGCCCAGGTGCAGGGTCTGCCGCGGCCAGACGAAGTGGCTGGCGACGGCGAGTTCGTCGTCGACGCAGTCCAGGCTGCGGTTGGGCGGGATCACCCCGTCGCGCAGGATCTGGCACAGCCCGATCATCTGGAAGGCCGCCGCGCCGCCCTTGGCGTGGCCGGTCAGGCTCTTCTGGGACACCACGAACAGCGGCGCTCCGGGAGAGCGGCCCATCGCGTCGGCCAGACGCTCGTGCAGCTCGGTCTCGTTGGGGTCGTTGGCCAGCGTCGAGGTGTCGTGTTTGGAGATCACCGCGATGTCGTCGGCCTGGACCCCGAGCCTGCGCAGGGAGCGGGCCAGCACCGAGTCGCGCCCACCGCGGCCGGCGCCGAGGGCACCGAGCCCCGGTGCCGGGATCGAGGTGTGCACCCCGTCGGCGAAGCTCTGCGCGTAACCGACCACCGCCAGCACCGGCAGTCCCATCCGCAGGGCCAGGTCGCCGCGGGCGAGCAGGATCGTCCCGCCGCCCTGGGCCTCCAGGAAACCCAGCCGGCGCCGGTCGTTGGCCCGCGAGATCCGGGCGTCGCTGATCCCCCGGTCGCGCATCATCTCGGTGTCGGCGGTGGCCGCCATGTCGCCGAAGCCGGTGATGGCGTCGGAGGTCATGTCGTCGAAGCCCCCGGCGACCACAAGGTCGGCCTTGCCGAGCCGGATCTTGTCGACGCCCTCCTCGACCGAAACCGCCGCGGTGGCGCACGCACCGACCGGGTGCACCATAGCGCCGTAACCGCCGACATAGGACTGCATCACATGTGCCGCAACGACGTTGGGCAGCACCTCCTGCAGGATGTCGTTCGGCTTGGCGGTGCCCAGCAGGTTGCCGTGGAACATGGTCTGCATGCTGGTCAGACCACCGATGCCGGTGCCCTGGGTGTTGGCCACCAGGCTGGGGTGAACCCAGCGCATGAGCTCGGCCGGGGTGAACCCGGAGGACAGGAACGCATCCACCGTGGCGACCATGTTCCACAGCGCCACCCGGTCCACCGAACCGGCCATGTCGGCGCTGATGCCCCACACCTTCGGGTCGAACCCGGTGGGGATCTGACCGCCGACGGTGCGGGATAGCTTAGCCTTGCGCGGAACCCGGATCTCGGTGCCCGCCTTGCGGATCACCTCCCAGTCACCGGAGTCGGGCACCGGCCGTACCACGGTGTGATCGGGGTCGGCGTGCTCGAACGCCCGGGCCTCGGCCTCGCCTGAGACCACGAAGCTGAAATCGCGGTCCAGGAAGACGCTGACGAGCAGCTCTGTCGCGTGGTCGGCCTCCAGCGCACCGTCGGCGACGAACTCGCGGATGCCGCAGCGCTCCACCACCGCGTCGTGGTAGCGCTCGACGATCTCCTCCTCGGGGACCAGATCACCGCCGGCGGTGTCGTACCAGCCGGGGGTGGGATCGTCCTCCCATTTGAGAAGTCCTGTGGTCCAGGCGAGTTCGAGCACCCCGGCGGCGGACAGTTCGTTGTCGACCTCCATCTCGAAACGGGTCCGCGACGATCCGTACGGACCCAGTTCGGCCCCGCCGACGATCACCACCAGATCGGCGGGGTCGATGTCGAGATCGGCCCACTCCGGTGCCGGGGCACCGCGGTGGACGCGCGGCGGGGACGGCAGCGCGGGGATGGCGCCCGCCGGCGGTCCGGCATCGGGATCGGTTGCCGCAGAGCTCATCTCCTCGCGGGCCTTGGCCGCGAGTTCGGCCATGTCCAGTTCGACGTCGCCCAGGCCGCCGGTGAGGTCGACCTTCAGCGGTGCGATCGCGGCGGCCGCCCTGGCGTCGGGGGCGCACAGTTCCAGCAGCATGGCCGCCATCTCGGCGGTGCTGTAGGTCTGCACCCCGGCCTCCTCGACGGCCGCGACGATGGCGTCGTTGTGGCCCATCAGTCCGGTGCCCTTGGTCCAGCCGATCAGTGCGTGGGCAAGGGTGACGCGCTGAGACCAGGACGACTCCGCACTCCACTTGCTGACCACGGCGTCGAGTGCGGACTTGGACTCGCCGTAGGCGCCGTCGCCGCCGAACATGCCGCGGTTGGGCGAGCCGGGCAGCACCACATGCAGCCGGGAGGCGATATCGCGCTCGGCGCCGATCGCCGAGAGCCCGGCGAGCAGCCGCTCGACGGCCCACAGCAGAACCTTCATCTCCATCTCGGAGCGCGAACCGGCCTCGGAGAGATCGCCGGCCACCCGCGGCGCGGCGAACGGGAACAGCAGGGTGGGCGTCTGGGCGTCCTTGACGTGAATCGCCTTGGGCCCCAGGTTCTCCGACTGGTCGTTGCCGACCCAGTCCACCAAGGCGTCGATGTCGGCGTAGGAGGCCATGTTGGCCGGCACCACCCACAGCTCGGCGCCGAACCGGGCGTGCTCGCGGTAGAGCGACTTGTAGAACTCCAGGCGCTGCTCGTCGAGCTTGGAGGTGGTGGCGACCACGGTGGCGCCGCCGTCGAGCAGCGCGGCGACCACCGAGGCTGCGATGGAACCCTTGGACGCCCCGGTGACGACGGCGATCTCACCGCCGTAGCGACCGGTCTCCGGGTTCTCCGCGCCGGCGGCGATGCGCGCGTAGAGCGAGGCGTGGGTCAGCCGACCCTCGGCCAACGCGCGGGCCCGCCACCAATCGGCCTGGGTGGCCACCGCGTGCCCGGCACCCTCGAAACGTTCTGCGTGCCAAGGCCAGTCGGCGTCGATCTCGCCCTCGTCGGCCAGCCAAATCCGGACCAGATCCTCCCGGGCGCTGGCCCACCGGTCGTCGATCAGCACCGCTTTGCGGGCGTCGAATACCGGGGCCACCAGCCGCGGCCAGTCCGAACCGAGCTCAGAGGTGACCAGGTCGATCAGTTCGGCGTCGGTGGTTGACGGCGCCGCCGAGACGGGGGTGTCCAGCCCGAGTTGGCCGAGCACCATGCGGGCGGCCGAGGCCAGCACGCCGTCGCGGCCGGTGACGGTTGCGGCGAACTCGTCCAGAGCGGCGGAATCAACGACTCCACCACCGGCACCGCCCCCGGCCGCGGGCAGCGCCACGGCGACACCGCGGCGCGCGGCCACCGCGGCCACCGCGGCGTCGATCGCCTTGTCGACCGCGGCGGCGTCGGGCAGCGCCCCTTCGTGCAGGTCGCCCAGCGGTCCGCCCCGCACGCTGGCGCCCTCCCTCGTTCCCAGCGCCAGTTCCACGGTGACGTGCTTGCCCCAGCCCGGCCCGAGTTCCCAGGTCTTGGTGAGGCGTTCGGCGATCGCCGCCGGCCGCTTGCCGGACGGGCCGAGCACGCTGCGCAACTGGTCGTTGACTGCGTCGGTGAGGACCGGGCCGAACGGCTTGTAGGTGCGGGCCAGCTTGGCCACCTGGCCGCGCAGCGCGGTGAGATCGGCCTCGGCCGCACCGTCGATCGCGCCTAGGTTGAGCTCCGAACCCAGGTCCACCAGCAACTGGTTGCGCCGCGAGGAGGCACCGTCGGTGATGGATTCGATGGAATCCAGCGGCTCGATCTGGTCAATGCGCATCTTTGCCGACAGCGCGATCAGCGCGAGCGTCGCGTCGGAGGCGTCGAAGGCGATGTCCTCAGGTCGGGGGGTGCCCGCGGGGGCCGCCGCGGGGGCGGGGGCAGCCGGTGCGGCCTGCTGCTCAGCCGGCGCGGCCTGGACGGCGGTCTCCTCCACTTCGTCGGCTTCAGGGGCGTCCTCGTCGCTGGCGAACAGCACCGCGGCGTCGCGCTCGACGTTGAGCACCTGCACCGTGCTGTAGGCGTAGTCCGGCAGCTTGAGGGTGTTGGTGGCCAGGCCGGCGACCGTGGGCATCGACTTCACGCCGATCTCGACGAATCGCTCCACCCCCAGCCCGCCGGCGGCCTCCTCGGTGAACAGCAGGTCCTGGGTCTCGATCCAGCGCACCGGGCTGGCGAACTGCCAGGCCAGCAGTTCGATGACGACCCGGCGACCGACCTCCCTGGGGCGCTGGGTGATCCAGGTGTCGTAGTCGGCGAGGATCTCATCCAGCGGTTCGGCCGGCACCAGATCCCGGATCTCGGCGATGAAGTCGCGGTCCAGGGTGAACAGCCGAGGCACCAGGTTGGGGATGTAGCGGCCGATGAGCACCGAGGCGTCGGCGTCGGCGGGCATGATCCGGTCCAGTGAGCGACGGAACTCTGCGACCCCGTTGCGCAGCACGCTGGAGTGGAACGGCACGTCGATGCCGGGAACCTGGATGTAGGCCCTTCTGCCACCGGAGATCTCGCGACGGCGCTCGACCTCGGCCTCCAGTGCGTCCAGGCCGCGGACGGTGCCGGCGATGGCGTACTGGGAACCGCGCAGGTTGTAGTTGACGATCTGCAGGAATTCACCGGTGCGCTCGGCGATCTCGGCGACGAAGTCGGTGACGTCCTCGTGGTCGAGGTCGATCTGGGTCGGCCGGATGGCGGCCAGCCGGTAGTTCGATCGGCCCAGCTCGTCGCGCGGGACGAGTTCGTGCATCTTGCTGCCTCGGTGGAACACCACCTCCAGCAGCGCCTCGAGCTCGAAAACCCCGGTCACACAGGCTAATGCGGTGTACTCGCCCACCGAGTGCCCACAGGCGATGGCGCCCTCGACGAAAGCGCCCTGCTCGCGCATCTCGGCGACCTGGGCGGCGGCCACCGTGGCCATCGCGACCTGGGTGAACTGAGTCAGGTACAGCACCCCGTCCGGATGCTGGTACTGCACACCGCCGGCGATCAGGCTGGTCGGGTTCTCCCGCACCACGTGCAGCACCGAGAAGCCGAGCACCTCGCGGGTGAACTCGTCGGCGCGGTCCCAGATCTTGCGCGCGGCCCGGGAGCGCGAGCGCACCTCCATTCCCATGCCCTTGTGCTGGATGCCCTGGCCGGGGAAGGCGTACGCGGTCTTCGGCGCGGCCAGTCGCGCGGTGGCCGACATCACCAGCTCTCCGCCGACTTTGGCCGAGACTTCCAGGACCTCCGCGCCCAAGTCGATGCCGACCCGGTCGACCCGGATATCGACTTCGTCGCCGGGGACGACCATGCCGAGGAAGCGGGCGGTCCAGCCGATCAGCTTCGCCGGCGGGACGGCTTTGCCGTCGGTGGCGGTGACCACGTGCTGGGCGGCCGCAGAGAGCCACATGCCGTGCACGATCGGTCCGTCGAGGCCGGCCAGCAGGGCGGCGGTCCGGTCGGTGTGGATCGGGTTGTGGTCGCCGGAGACCACCGCGAAGGGGCGCATGTCGACCGGTGCGGTGACGATGACGTCGCGGCGGCGGCGACGAGGTGTGTCGGTGGCGTTGCGCGACACCGCTCCCCCGGCCCGGACCGGGTCGGTGAGTTCGGCCGGGCCGGTGCGGCCGCGGATCGCGAAGCGCTCCTCGAGCACCGCCAGCACGGTGCCGCCGACGTCGCTGACGTTGACGGTGACCGGAACCACCCGGCCGACCTCGGTGTCGATCGCCACGGACGACGTTGCGGTGACGATCAGCTGGGTGGGCCGGTCCGGCAGCGGCTTGAGCAACCGGGCGGCGTGGTCGAGGTGGACCAGGCTGAGCAGACCCTCGATGACCGGGAAACCGGTGTCGGTGACGGCCGCACCGATCGCGGCGAACACCGCCGGCCAGCACCGCCCCACCAGGGCATCGGGCACCGTAGTCAGCGTGGGTGCCAGCGGGGCGCCGAAGGTCGCGGTGACGCCGGTGTGGTCGGCCACCCGCTCGGGATCCCAGTCCACAGTGACCGTGGTGGCGCCGTTAACCGGTTCGGGCATCGCCTCGGTTCCGGCGGCGCCGGCGGCGATCGCCAGCACCGAACGCATGGCCGCTGCGGCGTCGGCGGTGATGACGACCGGCGCGCCGCCGTCGGCGACGGTGGGCGGCAGGGTGAAGGTGATGTCGATCCAGGTCCCGGACAGCGGCACCCTCAGCACCACCCGGTCGGCTCCGATCACCTCAAGCCGGGCGCCAGTGGAATGGCTTGTCGCACTGAGATACTCACCGGTCACGGCGCTCCTGGCCCCCGGGCGTCCGTCGTGGACCTGCCACGCCTCCGGCGGGGCCAGCCGGTGCACCGGGTTGACCGTCATCCGGCCGGCCCACAGCACGTCCGGGGAATCCAGCACCACACCCAGCGGCCCGCTGACATCGCCGCGCACCTGCAGCCGCGACACCACCGGCGTCGGAACCGCACCGCTGCCCAGCACCTCGTCGACGGCCGCTTTCTCGAAACGGTCCAGCAACTGTCCGACCGGCTCGTCGACCCGGGTGATTCCGGCGACCGCCTCGATACCGGGGATGATGCACACCTGATCCGCGGTGTAGCGGGCGTCGTGGGCCTGCCACAGCGAGTCGCTGCGCCACCACCGGCGAACGTCCTTGTCGATCACCGGAACGAAGTTCACCGGCTTGCCCGGGGTCTTGCACAGCTGAACGAAGAACGGGGCGTCGGCCGGGTGCAGCAGCACCTCGGCCGCTTCCGGGAAACGCTCGAGCAGCGCGGCGATAGCACGATCGGGCTGCTCAAGCAGGGACTCCCCGTCGCCGTCGAAAAGTGTTGGGATGGGGCCGGATTCGCAGGAGTCCAGGCGGGCCTCGGCGCGTTGCAGCATGGCCGCGAAACGGTCCCGCCAGGTGGTGTCCAGCCAGGGCGAGCCCGGCTCCTTGGTGTCGGCGGTGCTGGTGCCGTCCCCGATCGCCAGCTCGACGTAACGCCGCAGCCACTGCAAATAGGTCATCTCCGCAACATCGCCGAAGTACGGCTTGGCGGTGGGCGCCATCGCCGCGATGATCTGCTCGCGGCGCGCGGCGACCGCCTCGGCGTCACCGGCGACCTCGTCGAGCAGCCGGCCGCAGCGCGAGGCGGAGTTGTCGATCTCGTGGATGTCGGCGCCGAGTTGGCTTCGCCCGGAAGCCATCCCGTTCACCGCGTTGCCCGCGCCCACCCATTGGTCGGTGCCGACGGTGTCGACCAGCATCTGCTTGACCGCGGGCGAGGTGGTGGCCTCCAGGCAGGCCATCGCGGCGGTGCCCACCAGGATGCCGTCGACCGGCATCAGCGGATAGCCGAACCGCTGCGACCAGCGTCCGGTGAGGTACTCGGCGGCGCGCTCAGGGGTGCCGATCCCGCCGCCGACGCACACCGTGATGTTGGCCCGCGACCGCAGTTCGGAGTAGGTCGCCAGCAGCAGGTCGTCGAGGTCCTCCCAGGAGTGGTGCCCGCCGGCCCGACCGCCCTCGATATGGGCGATGACCTCGCGGTCGGGCACCTCGGCGGCGATCCGGATGACCGCCCGGATCTGCTCGACGGTGCCGGGCTTGAACGCCACGTGGGAGATCCCGGCGTCGTTGAGTTCCTCGATGAGATCAACGGCGTCGGGGAGTTCGGGCAGACCGGCACTGATCACCAGGCCGTCGATCGGCGCGCCCGAGGCCCGGGCCTTCTGCACCAGCCGCTTACCGCCGACCTGAAGCTTCCACAGGTAGGGGTCCAGGAACAGCGCGTTGAACTGGAAGGCCCGGCCCGGCTCGAGCAGATCGCCGAGTTCGTCCACCCGACGCTGGAAGATCGCCTCGGTGACCTGACCGCCGCCGGCCAACTCCGCCCAGTGCCCGGCGTTGGCGGCCGCGGCGACGATGCGCGCGTCGACGGTGGTCGGGGTCATCCCGGCCAGCAGGATCGGCGACCGGCCGGTCAGCCGGGTGAACTTGGTGGACAATTTGACCGAACCGTCGGGCAGGGTGATCGCCGAGGGCGCGTAGCTCGACCACGGCGCACCGATCTCCGGCGCACCGCCCACGGTGAACAGGTTGCGGTGCCCGCCGCGGGTGCCGGCCGGCACGATCCCCATGCCCAGACCCCGGATGACCGGTGCGGTCAGCCGGGTCAGGATGTCGCCCGGACCCATGTCCAGGATCCACCGGGCCCCGGCCCGCTGCAGGCCGTCGACCGCCTCGACCCAGTCGACCTGGCGAACCAGGATGTCCTCGGCCATCTTCCGGGCCAGGCCGGTGTCCAGGCCCACCGTCTCGGCCCATCCGGTGACGATGCCGACGCCGTCGGAGAGCCGGGGCGAGTGGAAGCCCACCTCGACATCGACCGGGTCGAACACCGGGGAGAAGGCGTCGCCGCCGCGCAGTTTGTTCTTGCGCTCGGCGGCCTCCCGGTCGGCGATCTGCGTGCAGTACAACTCGAAGCGGGACAGCTGCTCGGGGGTGCCGGTGATGACCACCGAGCGCCGGCCGTTGCGGATGGACAGCACCGGCGGCAGGACCGTGCGCACGTCGGCGGCGAAATCGTCGAGCAGTGTGGCGATGCGCTCCGGATCGGCATTGGTCACCGCGACCATCGGCGGCCGGTCACCAAGGGCCACGATCCCGCGGCGGCGGGCCACCAGGGTGCCGGCGGCACCGATGAGCTGGGCCAGAGCCAGCAGCTGCGCATCGCCGGCGCCGCCGGCCCGCAACGCCTCCACGGCCAGCACACCCTGGGAGTGACCGGCCGCGGCGACCGGCGGAGCCCCGTCGAAGTCCAGGCCCTGGCGCCGCAGCGCACGGATGGCCGCGATCTGGGTGAGCAGCACCCCGGGCATCGATACCGCCGCCGAGGTCAGCAGATGGGCCTTGGGGACCGGCTCGCCGGCGGCCAGCGACCGCACCCACTGCAGCGGTTCGAACCCGATGGGGCGCACCACGAGAAGTTCATCGGCGACCGGTTCGAGCAGGAGTTCGGCCTCCGCTGCGAGCCGCGCCAGCTCCGACTCGATCCCGGCGGTGGTGACGAGTTCCTCCAGGCTGGTCAGCCACGAACTGTTGCCCTGTCCGCCGAAGACCACAGCGTAGGGCTCCCCGGCGTTGAAGCGGTCCACGAGGGCGTGCGGGCCGGGAGCCCGGGTGCCGTCTCCCCCGGGGCCGTCTCCTGTGGGCAACCGGTCATGCTCGTCGATCGTCACTGCGTCTCCGTCTCCCTGCCGCACCCTCGCGAAACAGCACCAAGAATCCCACAGAAAAGCCGGGAATTTCTCGCACCTTATTGATTCCCGGGACCGGCGCGTGGGATTAACCCGGCAGCCGGATAACGGCGGGCGCGACGGCACCCTCGGCCGATCCCGACAAACGTCCTGCATGGACGTGGTTACGGTCGAGTAACCATAACACCGCTGCTCAAGGTGGGATTGTTATCGAATCGTTACCTTCATGCGGCGGCGGCGATCACACCCCGTGGGCGGCGTCCCCCGGGCCGGCCGGCCCGAAAATTACGACCCCCATTTACGCGAAATGGATCGTCGGCAAATACCTACCAATGAGTAGGTTTAATCCCACTGACCGAATTGCGGCTTGAGAATGTTGTTCAGGTCCACCCCGACCCCGGCGACACTGCGCGCGTCGATCTCGAACTGGTGCAGGTGCGCCGCCGGGTGCACGAAGCCGCGCGGGGAGCCCCAGTTGTGCTGCCAGAACCAGGAGCCCAACCCGTCGTCAAGCGCCCAGTCGATGGTCTTGGAGTTGCCGTAGATGCCCACCCGCTGATGGCCCAGGACCGACTCCCAGCCGCGCAGATACGGCGCGACCTGCTGTTTGTACTGCTCGTAGCTGGGGTTGTCGTCGATGGAGGCGTAGATCGGGGCCGCGACGGGACCACCGGCGGCGGTGTGCAGCGCCCACCCCCGTTTGGCGTGGGCGACCCCGGCGCTCTGCCCGCCGAGCCAGTCGGCGGTGTCCTGCTTGCCGAACTGGTAGTTGGAGACGATCTTCAGCCCGGCCTGGTAGAGGTCGCGGGCCTCGTCGAGCTGCATCGGCTTGCCCAGCATCCATTGGGCGCCCGGCCGGCGATCGGAGACGTAGCGAATGGCTCCCAGCGCTCCGGCGGCTTTGATATCGGCCGCGCTCAGCACACCGGCGGCGTAGTCGAGCAGGACGCCGAGAGAGTCCGCGGAGGCCGCCGCCGGTGCGATCGCACCGGCCAGGGCGCCCATCCCCGCTGCGGCCGGTGCCGCGGCGGCGAGCTTGAGCAGGTTTCGGCGCGATACCGACATGCGCCCGATCCTAGGGTGCGGTACGTCGGGAAGGGCGGAACGCCGCGACCTCAGCCGCCGCCGACGACGTCGCCCGGCATTACCGCCGGAGCCGGGCCGCCCTTCCCGGGCGGGGAATTCTGCGGCCCGGGTCCGGCATGCGGTCCCGGGGTCAGCGCATGGGGAACACCCTTCTCCGTGGCAGAGAGCGTCGGCGGGGCGACCTGACTCGACGACGGCATCGGATTGCCCGCCGGCTCCTCCTTCGAACTGCAGGCCGTGAGCAGTCCCATGCCCAGGACTCCGGCCAGTCCGGCCGCCAGGGCCAACCGTCGGACCACACTCGCTGCATACATCGAACGTCTCCCCGTCTTCCAGCGCCTCTGACGATGCACAAGGTTATTCACTTCTGAGCGGTCAGGCCAAACGCGCGCCGCCGAGGATGCCGGGTGACCCGCCGGTAACGCCCGACGGCGGCGCGCCGATATCCCGGACAGCCCCGCGCTGCCGAACCACCGACTCATCGGCAGCGCGGGCTTTTATCCGTGCTGGGCCCGTGCGGTCTCCAGCAGCAGTCGGCGTTCGGCGGCGGCGACGTTGCGCCGGGTCCGCTCGGCCACATCCGGGGTCACCGAGATCGAGGTGATACCCATCCGGACCAGGTGCTCGGCGAAGTCCGGACGGGTCGACGGGGCCTGTCCGCACAGCGACGCGGTGATACCCAGCCGCCGGGCGGTGCCGACGATGTGGCCGATGGCGTCGAGCACGGCGCCGTCGGACTCGTCGAACAGTTCGGCGCAGACGTCGGAGTCCCGGTCCACGCCGAGCATCAGCTGGGTCAGGTCGTTGCTGCCGATCGACACCCCGTCGATACCCATCCCGACGTACTCGGGCAGCCAGTACACCACCGAGGGCACCTCGGCCATCACCCAGCGATGCAGCCCGCGCTGGCGGCCCAGCGGGCTGGCGTCGACCAGGCCGAGGCACTCCTCAAGCTCCCACTTGGTGCGCACGAACGGAATCATCAAATGCAGGTTGGGATTGCGCTCACGGACCCGGGCCAGCGCCTCCAACTCCAGGGCGAAGACGTCGGGTTGCTTGACGTAGCGGAAGCAGCCCCGGTAGCCGATCATCGGGTTGTGTTCCTCCGGCTCGTAGGCCGCGCCCCCCTCGAGCTTGCGGAACTCGTTGGTGCGGAAGTCGGTGGCGCGGTAGACCACCGGCCGAGGCGCGAACGCCGCCGCGATTCGCCCCACCGCCTCGGCCAGCTTCTCGACCAGAGTGTTCTGCTCGCCCCGAGCGATCAGGTCGCGCGGATGCCGATTGCCCAGCGCGTCGGTGAGGATGAACTCCGCGCGCAGCAGTCCCACCCCGTCGACATCCTTGGCGGCGGCCTCCTCGGCGTTCTCCGGCATGGCGACGTTGACGTAGATCTTGGTGGCGGTCACCTCGGTGGCCACGGCCACGGTCGGCGCCGCCCGATCCGCGGTCACCGTCGAGGATGTCTGCACCTCGGCGGTCCGGCCCGCCAACACCCGGCCGTGGGTGCCGTCGACGGTCACCACCATTCCATCGGTGAGGTCCTTGGTGGCGGTCCGCGCCCCGACGATGCAGGGCACTTTGAGTTCCCGGGCCACGATGGCGGCGTGACAGGTCATCCCGCCGGTGTCGGTCACCAGCGCCGAGGCCCGACGCATGGTGGGCAGCCAGTCCGGGTTGGTCATCTTGGCCACCAGCACCTCGCCGTCCTGTAGCCGGCCGCCTTCGCTGACGTCGTCGAGTACCCGAACCACCCCGGAGGCCGCCCCCGGGACCGCGGGCAGACCCTGGACCAGTACCTCGTGCTTCTCCGCAGTCGGCGTCCCGGCGCGGCTGAGGGTGGTGATCGGCCGGGTCTGCACGATGTAGGTCTTGCCGCCGGCGATCGCCCACTCGGTGTCCTGCGGGCTACCGGCGTGCCGCTCGCTGCGCACGGCGATATCGGCGATCTCGCGCACCTCGTCATCGCTGAGCACCACGGCCTCGGCCTGGGCCTCGTCGAGCTCGACCCGCTGGTCCTTGCCGTCGGGTCCGCGGACGATCTTGAACGACTTGAAGCCGATTCGGCGCGAGAGGATCTCGCCGTTCTGTTTGGCCACGACGTAGGTGTCCGGCTCCACCGACCCGGACACCACCACCTCGCCCTGGCCGAACGCGCCCTCGACCACCACCCGGTCGGTGGCGTCGGTGGTCGGGTCGGCGGTGAACGCCACACCGGAGCGCTCCGAGGCGATCATCTGCTGAACCACCACCGCCATCGCCGGGTCGGCGCTGAACCCGCGGCTGGCCCGGTAGGCCACCACCCGGGGCCCGAACAGCGAGGCCCAGCAGTTCTGCACAGCGTCGATCAGGTCGGCCTCGCCGCGGATGTTGGTGTAGGTCTCGTTCATCCCGGCGAAGGAGGCATCCGCGCCGTCCTCACCGGTTGCCGAAGAACGCACGGCGACAAAGCAATCCGACCCCATCGTCCGATAGGCGGCCAGAATCCGCTGCTTGACCTCCTCGGACATACCGGCCTTGTGCACCAGCGCCTTCATCGCCGCGCACATCTCATCGAAACGGCCCGGATCACCGGCGTGCAGCATGGCCTCCCGGTGCGCGGCGTTGAGTTCGTCGGCAACCCCGGAGGCGCTCATCGACTCCAGATAACTGTCGCGCAGGACGACGAAACCGAGCGGGACCGGCAGATCGGCCCGCACCATCTCGCCCATGTTGGCGCCCTTGCCGCCGGCCTCCTCGGCGTCGGCCATGCTCAGGTTTGCAATCTCCTCGACGTATCGCATCAGCGCTCTCCTATCGGTTGGGGTCAACGGGCGGTACGGCAGATGTCCAGCGCCGCGGCGACGGACTCGACCGGGTCTGCGGTGGTGTCGATGCGGTGGGCGCCCGGCCAGCCGTACTGATCGCGTTCGGCCAGTGCGGCCGCGATCTCCGGGGTCACCTGCGAGGTGGTGTGGGTGCGGGAGCGGATCCGGGCGACGCTGGCCTGCAGCGGCGCCGCACAGACGAGTTCGACCAGCGGGGCGGCGGCCTCGGCGGCCACCCGACGTGCCCGATCCCGCTGGTCCGGGTCGAGCCAGGTGCCGTCCAGGATCACGGTATGACCCTCGCACAGGCTCTGGTGCGCCTGTCGCAGAACGGACGCATAGACCGTATCGACGTTCTCCGGGGTGTAGAGGCCCTCGGAGAGCACCCCCGGCGATCCGCTGATCTCCCCGCGAGCGGCCATGTCGGCGCGGACGTCGTCGGTCGAGATCAGCCGGCCGCCGAGGTGTCCGGCCAGGGCCCGGGCCAGCGTCGTCTTTCCGGTGCCGGGCCCGCCGCCCACCATGATCAGACGGACCGCACCGGCCCGCAGGTGTTCGCCGGCGATGCGCAGATGCGCCGCGGCCTCGGCGGCGGCGGCCGCGTGGCCCTGGGTGTAGCGGACGCACTCGACCTTGGCGCGGACCACCGCGCGGTAGGCGATGTAGAAGTGCCGCAACGACTCCGGGGCGTCATCGCCGGCCAGGGAGGCGTATTCGCCAAGGAACGCCGCGCCGAGTTCCGGGTGGCCCAGAAACTCCAGGTCCATCGCCAGGAAGCCCGCGTCGTCGATCGCGTCGACATAGCGCAGCCGGTCGTCGAACTCCAGGCAGTCCAGCAGAGCCGGTCCCTCGGACAGGCAGAAGATGTCGTCGGCGAGCAGGTCGGCGTGGCCGTCGACGATCCTGCCCTCGTCGATCCGGCGGGCGAACAGCACCGCCCGCCCGGCGAGGAAGTCGCCCACCCGGCGCTCGATGTCGGCGACACCGTCGGGATCCAGGCCGGGAACGGCCCCGGCGCCGTAGCGGGCCAGTTCGGCGAGGTTCTCCCGCCAGCGCTCGCCGACGGCCTCGATGCGGGCCTGATCGTCCACCTCCCGGCCCCGGTGGGCGCCGGCGTGGAAGCGGGCCAGGATGGCGGCGATGGCGGCAAGCTGCCCGGCCACGTCGTCGTCGCCGCGGCGGACCATGGTGGCCAGCCGCCGGTCATCGGGGTGACGGCGCATCACGATGACCGGCTCGGGGGCCCCGCCCTGCGGCGGGTCGAAGTGGCCGACGCCCAGGTAGCTATCCGCGGCGAGCCTGCTGTTGAGCATCACCTCGTGCGCGCAGGCCGCCTCGCGGCTGGCCACGGTGGAGAAGTCGAGAAAGTCGGTGACGATCGGCTTTTTGACCTTGTAGGCCAGGTCGCCGACGAGCACCACCAAGCCGGAATGCGTTTCGGTGACCTCAGGGCGAAGAGCGGCACCGGACGGCACCCCGCCGGCATCGGTCATCGCCACCCCTCTCCCCCTCGATCCTGCCCCCGAGTGCGCCCCGCCGCCGAGGGTACAAAGCCACCGGATCCCCCTATGGTGGAAACCGGGGCACACACGAGGGCCGCAAACCGGAGGGGTCTGATATGACCGGGTCCACGATCGACCGCCAGGTTCTGGCCGACCTGGTGCACCTCGCCTGCCGGGCGCCGTCGGTGCACAACAGCCAACCGTGGCACCTGGTGTTCTCCGACGGTGAGCTCAGGCTGTTCATCGAGCGCCACCGGGTGCCGCATGCCACCGATCTCAGCGGTCGCGAAGCCGTGATCAGCTGCGGCGCCCTACTCGATCACCTGCGGGTGGCCGCCGCGGCGGCCGGCTGGCAGGCTGAGATCGCCCGTTTCCCCAACCCGAACGAACTGGATCACCTGGCCACCATCGACTTCCACCCACGGGAGTTCGTCACCGACGCCGACCGGGCCCGCGCCGATGCCATCCTGCGCCGCCGGACCGACCGGCTCCCGTTCGCCGCGCCCGCGGGCTGGAAGGCGATCGAACCCGTGCTGCGCAGCACCGTCGACCCCGAGAAGTCCACCCTGTACATCCTCGGGGATGCGGTGCGCCCACAGCTCGCGGAGGCCTCCCGCCTGACCGAGGCGCTGCGCCGCTACGACACCTCCTACCACGCCGAACTGCAATGGTGGACAGCCCCGTTCGAGGTGTCCGACGGGATTCCCCACAGCGCGCTGGCATCGGAATCCGAGCAGGGCCGGGTCGGTATAGCCCGGGCCTTCCCTGTCGGCGATCGTCCCGAGGGCCGCCCCGAGGTTGCCCGCGACCGGTCGGTGATCGCGGTGCTGTCCACCGACGGCGACGGTCGCCGCGACGCGCTGGGCTGCGGCGAAGTGCTCTCCGACGTACTGCTGGAGGCCACCCTGGCCGGACTGGCCACCTGCACGCTGACCCATATGACCGAACTGGAGGCCAGCCGGTCCATCATCCGGACGCTGACCGGCGGCTCGGGCAACCCGCAACTGCTGATCCGGATCGGGCAGGTGCCGCAGCTGTCCGCCCCGCCGCCGGCGACACCGCGCCGGCCGCCGGCCGAGGTGCTGGAGATCCGTGACTGATACCCGCACCCGTGCGATGACGGGACTTCCGCCCCTACCGGCACCGGCCCCGGCGTGGTCGGATGGCTGCAGGGGTCGTAACGATCGTGGGGGAGAGTGGAAACGATGACCCGAGCAATCCGCCGGCATCAACCGCGCCGGGTCTTTCGGGACCGGCGCGAGGCCGGTCGGGTACTGGCCGACTTGCTCACCGCCTACCGAGGCAGACCGGACGTCATCGTGCTGGGGCTGGCCCGGGGCGGTCTGCCGGTGGCCTATGAGGTGGCCCGCTCACTCGGCGCGCCACTTGATGCGTTCATCGTCCGCAAGCTCG
>JAGQTQ010000131.1 GCA_020438905.1 Mycobacterium sp. | reverse complement strand
CGACGAGGAACTCGTGCCAGCTCGGATCGACCGAGGACGGGTCGTCGCGGAACTTGCGGTACATCTCCTCGACCAGCCACTCGTTCTGGCCGAAAGGTGAACTCGAACTGCTCACGGAGTCACTCGCCTCGATTCTTCTGCCCTAATGCGCCCAGCGCTGGTGGTCGGTATGCGCCCAGCATTGCAAAGGCTATCTCCTCGAGGGTATTCCTGAAGCGGGTCAACCACACGCTCCTCGGCACGCCTGCGCCCGGGCCGGGCGGTTAGCGCGCCTCCTCGATCGCGGGCAGTTCGTCCGCGACGGCGGGCAGCAGGTGCAGGGTCACCGGCCAGCGGGCCGGTGCCGGGCCGAATGCCCGGCGGGCGTTGCCGACGATCTTCTTACCCATCATTCGGTTGCCGCCACCGCCGACCGCCGCGCCGATGCCGACCGGCAGCATCTTGCCGAAGGCCATCGCGGTGCGCTTGACCGTGTACTTCTTGATGAAGTAGTGCATCAGCCTGGTGTTCAGCTGCGAGACCATGGGCAGCGGCAGCAGCTCGGCCTCGGCCAGCCAGGCCCCACTGGTGCGTCCGGGTCCCAGCAGATCCTTCACGGCACCCTTGCTGTCGTCCTCGCCGACCAGGACGCTGAGCACCAGCGCGCGGCGGCGCTCCCGTTCCTCAAGGCCGATACCGTGCACCTCGGCCACGGCCAGCACGAAGGCGGCGGTGGCCTCCAGGAAGACCAGGGTTTCGCCGGCCACCGCGGACAGTGCGGCCAGGGTGCCGACGCCGGGGAATGCCGCCGCCGAGCCGACGGCCGCGCCGCTGGCCATCACCGCGGCCAGGTAGCGCTTCTCCAGTTTTGTGACGATCTCGGCCGGGGAGGCGTCGGGGTTGGAGCGACGCAGCCGGGCGACATAGGCCTTGACCGCGGGGGCCTGCACCCGGGTGCTGGACTCCAGCACGTGGGAGAGGGCCTTGGCCGAGATCCCGGCGTCCTCCGGCTTGGCCGACAGCTGCTCCGGCTGTTCGGACCTCTTGCGGCGAAGTCTCATACTTCCTCCGGGCCTTACTTCGGGCCCGAGCTCCTTCGGGCGTGACGCCAGGCTAACGAATCGCCGCGGCCGGGAGTGCCCCGATCAGCGTCCGGCGGTATCGGCGTAGCGCAGCACCGCGCCGATCCCGTCCGCCGGGCTCATCCGCTCGTCGGTGCGCACCATCGCGGCGTTGATCGTCACCGCGAGCAGCGGCAGCGCCTCGTCGGCGCGCAGCACCCGGTCGGGGGAGCCGCCCAGATCCGAGACGGTCTTGGCGTCGGGACCCACCATCGCCAGCTGGTCGTGGTCGGCCACCACGGTGGCCTCGCCGAGGTCGCCGATGATCAGGGTGTCCACCGCCCCGTCACGCAGCGCGGCGGTGACGTCGGCCAGTCCCTCCACGGCCAGCCCGGTCCCGCGGCCGGCGGCGAAGCGCTGCGCGGCGTCGTCGATGGCGGCCAGCCGGCGCTTGAGGAACTCCTGGCCCATTTCGTGGTGGACCTCGGCCTCGTCGGTGCCGGCGGCGCGCCCGCCGCCCTGCAGCGCCACCGCCCGGGTGGCGACCCGCTCCGGCAGCTCACCCAGCAGCTCGGCTCGGGCGTCGCCGGTGATGAAGACGATGTCGGCCCCGGTCTCGTCGACGAGGTGGGTGAGGCGGTCGGCGACCTCGCGGAGGTTCTTGCGGACGGCCTCGTCCACACGTCCCTGCGGTCCGCCGTAGCCGGCGGTCTCGGCCTTGTGGGCCTTGTGCACCGGGTAGCCGGAACCCGTCACGGTCTCCGAATGCGCCCGCCCGTCATGCAGCGAGATGTCCGCGCCGGTGTGGTCGACCGCGACCAGCAGATACGAGGTGTGCAGCATGCCGTGCTCGACGACGGGCACCAGCCAGGGCAGCTCGGAGACCCGCAGCTCGGTGTTCACCGGCGGGAGGATCAGGTGCTCGTCGAGCAGCACCTCCGCGCCGCGCTCACCGACCCGGGCGATCAGCAACCGGCCGCTGCGCCCGACCGGCGGATGCTTGGCGCGCACCGCGGCGTCGACGGCCTCGATCGCCGCGGCGTCGATCGACTGCTCCTCGAGGTGCTTGCGCAGGTCGCGCAGCCGGGCGTCGAGCTGTGCCGCCGCGTCCTGGGTGTCGTGGGAGTCGTCGAAGTAGACCGATACGAACGGGCCGGTGGCATCGACCAACCCTCGAAAACGTTCGGCGTGCATGGGTGTCCCCTCCGGTCGACCGGGTGTCGAACTCGGCGTTAAACGTAATGGGCCGACCCCGGCGGGTGCTGCCGGGGTAGCCGACGGTCCGGGAACGGGCCGAAGCGCCAAACGGCAATGTGACGGGCATCACATTATTGAGTGCTTGTTGCGATCGCAACGGAGGGGACTGGTAACGACAAGACAGCACGCGGCCCGCGCGGTCGAAAGTTTCTACGTACGGAAGAAGTCCGGCGATGAAAAAAGTCCCCCGTGTTGGTGCTGCCGCGTTCGCGGCGGGTTTGTTCTTGGTCGGTCCTCAGGCGGTGGGCGTAGCCTCCGCCGACGGCCAGGAGGGCGGTTCCTCGGCCTCGGCGGGCAGGGATGACGGGGCTTCATCGAGTTCCCCGTCCTCGAAGGGCCGGGCTGACCGCGGAGCCGCCCGGTCCAGGGGCGGCACACCTGCTGCCGGCACGCCGCGGCGGGCGGGCGCGGGTTCAAGCGTCCCCGTGCAGGTTCCCGCTGCCGCTGCGGCGCGTGGCGTGCGGGCATCCGCGGTGGTGCCTGTCACCCAGCCGGATGTCCGGCCGGAGGATTCGGCCGGCGCGGTCGGGTCATCGGAAACGCTCGCGGACACGGCGGTCCCGGCCGGTGTGGGACCGGTTACCCAGGGCGATGTCGCTGTGCCGGCCGCCCTGCCGGTGACGGCCCTGAGAACCGCCTCGCCGCGGGTGGGGTCGGCGATCTCGCTGCTGCCGAGTTGGGCCGCGGCAGCGACCGCCGCGCCGAACGTGAGCCCGGTTCCAGCGCCGCCGGTTGTCGAGCAGCTCAGCGCCGGGATCAATGTCTTCCTGCACCGGGTGGGCAACTGGCTGGCGGGATTGCCGGAGAACAACGTCACCACCTTCCTCGAGGGTGCGTTGTTGATGGTCCGCCGGACGCTGTTCAACCGGGCTCCGAACGTCACCCCGGTGCAGGAGACGACCACCTCGGAGGGGCTGATCCTGGGGTCGCTGGGGGTTGTCGATCCGGAAGACGATTCCTTCCGGGTCGAACTGGCCGTGGCGCCCGAGCACGGCTACGTGGAGTTCTTCGACGGTGACAAGTGGCGCTACACCCCGAACGGTGTGTTCGCCGGTAGCGACAGCTTCGTCGCGCGGGTCATCACCGAATCGTCAGGCTGGAGCCTTCCCTTCGCGGGGAGTGCGGCCTTCGAGGATGTGACGGTGCTGGTCGGCGAGGGTGCCCCGACGAACCCCTTCGGTTCGGGCGTGGACCCGATCGACGCGACGCTCTACGTCGAGAACGCGGCGGGAACGATCGCGGTGGACAAGCTGGCCGGTCCGCTGGGGAATCGGTACGGCGCCACCTTGACTCTGGACGCGGGCGCGGTCGATGACCAGGTGCTGTGGCTGGACGCTCAGGGACGCGGGTGCACCGATGCCGGCAGCTGCACCACCTTCACGGTGGGGGAGTTGCTGGCCGACTCGGGCGGACCGTCGAAGTGGGACGAGTTCGCCGAGGCCGCCGCGCTGTCCGCCGACGGGGTGATGCTCGGCTTCGACTTCGTCGACGACGCCGGCGTGGAGACCACGCTGATCCTGTCCAACGTCAGCGCCAGTGTGAACGCCGCGGGCCAGTACGTGCTGTCCGGGGAACTGTCCGCGAACCCCGAGGAGCAAGGCGATATCGACCAGTGGGACGTCCTCGGAAGTCATTTCAAGGACAACTACGAACATTTCCTCGACAACTACCTCCAGGGCGGCCCGGGACACGTGACGGGGGACCTGTTCCTGTCCACCTGGAGTCCGGTGACCTACGCCAACGAGATCGCAGGCGCAGACCCCGGTATCGATGCCGCCGACGTGCTGCCGGCGGCCCAGCCCGGCGGCGCGACCAACCTGTTCGGCTCGACGATCAGCGCCATGGAGTACCTGCAGTCCGGAAAAGTCGTCGTCGGCTTACTCAACGGGGAGGTGTGGCAGTTCACCCCCACCAGTTCCACCTGCAGCACCACCTCGTGCGCGCCCAGCCCGGGTGCGGGCTGGAACAAGCTCCAGGGGGCTGGGTGGGGCACCAGCGTCGAACAGATCATCGAGCACGGACAGGGTTTCATCGTCGGCCTCGGTAACGGGTCGGTGCAGCAGTGGACCGGTACCGGCACATCGTTCAACGAGCTGATGGGCACCGGTTGGGGCAGCAAGGTGACCGCCATGATCCCCCGCGGGGATGGAGTCATCGTCGCCCTGGACAGCGGCGCGGTGGAGTACTGCAAGACCGCCGGCTCGTGCGCCAAGCAGGGAGACTGGACGGAACTTCAAGGCACCGGCTGGGGCCAGGGGGTGAGCGTGATGGTGCCCTACGCCCAAGGGTTCGTCGTCGGCCTCGGCACCACGGACGGCAACCCCGGCGCCGTCGAGTACTACAACCTCAACGACAACACCTGGCGCGAACTACAGGGCAGTGACTGGGGTGCCCGCGTCAAGGCCATGATCGCGTGGACCAAAGACGGCGATTCCGACGGCCTGATCGTCGGCCTCTCAGACGGCTCGGTGAACTACTACGACGGTTCGAGTTGGTCGACCGCACTGGACAGCACCGGTGGGTGGTTCTCCAGCGGCGAGGAAGTCACCAGCATCATCGGAAACGGCACGGGTTACGTCGTGGGCTGGAGTGAGGGTTCCCTGCAGCGGATGCCCAGCTCGGCGACGGATGCCGAGTTCGAACAGCTCTCGACGAGCTGGTCCAGCGGAGTGCAGGGATTGCAGCCCTACGGCAAGGGCTTTGTCGTCTCGCTGGATGACGGGAGCGTCTATTTCTGGGAACCCGTCGTCGCCGTCGGTGACGGGCCGACCGGAATCGCGATCGCCAACGGCAAGGTCTACGTCGCGCAGTACGGCGCCAATGACCTGACGGTGATCGGCGTCAAGGACGACGTCGTCACCAAGAACGCCATCGACCTCGACCCGGGCGCCTTGTACTTCGATACCGGCGCCGCGGGGGTGGCGATCACCCCGGATGGCAAGCGCGCCTACATCGCCGACGCCTACCACGACGCCGTGCAGATGGCCGATCTCACCGACGACTCGGCGACCAGTGTGTGGATCGAGGTGGGAACGACGCCGGAGAAGATGGCCATCAGTCCGGACGGAAACCACCTGTACGTCACCAACAAGAACACCACCGTCGACGTCATCAACATCGACCCGAACAGCCCCAAGTACAACACCGTCGAGTTTTCTCCCGGCGGTTTCACTTCGCCCTACGGCGTCGCGGTGGCTGAGAACGGCAAGGCCTATGTCGCCAACAAGGGCGCCAACACCGTCTCGGTGATCGACAACGGGAACAAGGTCGGCGCCGACATCACCGTCGGTTCCGCCCCGTGGGGAGTGGCGACGTCGGACAGGGGTTATGCCAAGGGCTATGTCTACGTCTCCAACTCCAACTCCAACTCGGTGTCGGTGATCGACACCGCCACGAACACGGTCGCGACGACGATCGGCCTGGATGCGGCCCCCGGTGACCTGGTGGTGAGCCCGGACGGGAACCTGCTCTACGTCACTGCGACGGACAAGGTCGTGGTGATCGATCTGCTGCCCGTCAAGACGTCGATCGCCGACCCGAAAGCCAAGGTCACGCCGGTTTTGGGTGCTGTCTACATCGGTCCGCCCGGCTCGGAGGCCTGGGGCCTGGCCGCCGTGCAGGAGGAGGACGGCGGCGCCTATGTCTACGTCAGCAACAACACCCAGAGCCAGGTGGCCGTCCTCAACGTGGCCAACTTGATCACGGGCAGACCCGACTCAGCAGGGTTCAAGCAACTGCAGGGTTCCTCCGAGTCGAACAATCTGGTCGTGGCGGGTCAGGTCGTCGGCGATACGACGCAGCAGTTCGTCATCGGCCGCCAGGACGGAAGCGTGATTCAGTGGGCCGGTGCGAGCTTCGTCAGCCTGGTGGCGACCGACACGAGTCTGTCCGAGACGGCGTTGAAGAGTGCGATCAAGTATGTCCTGGACAACGGACAACCGTTCGCGACGAGTGACGATGGCACCGCAGACCCGTTCTTCAACCAGGTGATGAATCAACCGGCGTGCGGGAATGCCAGCAGTTGCACCGGGTCCTTCTACTCGTTCGCCACCAGCCCGGACCTCAATTACGGCTGGAGCTATGAATACGCTCTGGGCAGCGGAGGGCAGAACCTGACATTGGCCTTCGACGTCATACCGGTCGCCTACGGATACATTTACGTGCCCGCCGGAGTGTGGAGCAAGTTGAAGATCTCCGAATACGCCGCCGCTGCGGTGGCGGGGGTCGAAGTCGGGCCCTCGCTCACAGTGGGGCTTATTGCTGACGACGAATCCCAGACGTTCACCTTCCAGGAAACGGAACTGGCGTCCAAGGGAATCGGCTCGCCGATCGTGGTGGGTCCGGCATTGCTGGAGTTCGCCGGCACGGTATCGGCGAAGCTGGATGTCGAACTCGGTGGGGTGGACGACATGGAGGAACTCAAGGCGTATGCCTACGCCGTCCCGGGAATCCAGGTCGGACTCAACACGCAGGGCCAGGAGGGGCTGTCGATCGGAGGCGCCTATTACATGGACATCTCCTACGACGATTTCACCAAGATCGACAGCATCACCATCACGCCCACGCTGACACCGGCGATCACCGCGACCCTGGGCTGGTTCACCCCGACCGACACACCGATCATCGGCAAGGTATCGGTCGCCACCATTGACGCAGGAGTGGAGTTCCCGATGACCGCGCCGCTGACGGTGGCGCTGGGCAAGGACCCGACGTTCGAACTCGATATCGCGGCGGACCTGACCTTCGCCGCGTCCTTGCTGGCGGAGGTCACCGACTCCCTCGCGGTGGACACCAGTGTGACTATCGCCTCGGGGACGACGGGCGACGTTCTGACCTGACGCGCCTCTGACTACTGGCAGCATCGCCGGGCATGGCTACCACTACGTCCGGCGATGCCGCCAGCCCGTGGCCGGCGCTGTGGGCCATGCTGGTCGGCTTCTTCATGATCCTGGTGGACTCGACCATCGTCGCGGTGGCCAATCCGAGCATCATGGCCGCGCTGGACATCACCGACTACGACGTCATCGTCTGGGTCACCAGCGCCTACCTGCTGGCCTATGCGGTGCCGTTGCTGCTGTCGGGCCGGCTCGGCGACCGGTTCGGGCCCAAGAACCTCTACATCGCGGGTCTGGTGGTGTTCACCGTGGCCTCGCTGTGGTGCGGACTGTCGGGGTCGGTCGGCATGCTGATCGCCGCGCGGGTGCTGCAGGGCATAGGCGCTGCGCTGCTGACCCCGCAGACGCTGTCGATGATCACCCGGATCTTCCCGCCGGAGCGGCGCGGGGTGGCGCTGAGCCTGTGGGGCGCCACCGCGGGGGTGGCCACGCTGGCCGGGCCGGTGGCCGGCGGGGTGCTCGTCGACCGCCTCGGTTGGGCCTGGATCTTCTTCGTCAACGTGCCGATCGGCGTCGTCGGCGTGGTTCTGGCGCTGCGGCTGCTGCCGGCGCTGCCGACTCACCGGCACCGCTTCGACGTCCTCGGTGTGGCCCTGTCCGGGGCGGGTCTGTTCCTGATCGTGTTCGGTCTGCAGGAGGGCCAGACGGTGGGTTGGCCGGTGTGGATCTGGGCGATGATCGCCGGTGGTGCCGCGGTGCTGGGCGTCTTCGTCTACTGGCAGTCGGTCAACGCCGGTGAGCCGCTGATCCCGCTGGCGATCTTCGCCGATCGGGATTTCAGCCTGGCCAACGTCGGGATCGCCGTCATCGGTTTCGCGGTGACGGGGATGATCCTGCCGGTGATGTTCTACGCCCAGTCGGTGTGCGGGCTGACCCCGACCGGTGCTGCGCTGCTGACCGCGCCGATGGCGGTGGCCAACGGTGTGCTGGCCCCGTTCGTCGGCCGGATGGTCGACCGTTCGCACCCACGGCCGATCATCGGTTTCGGTTTCACGACGCTGTCGGTGTCCCTGCTGTGGCTGTCGCTGGAGATGACGCCGAGCACTCCGATCTGGCGGCTGCTGCTGCCGCTGACGGCGTTGGGGACCGGGATGGCCTTCATCTGGTCGCCGCTGGGCGCGACCGCGACCCGCAATCTTCCGGCCGGATTGGCCGGGGCGGGCTCGGGTGTCTACAACACCACCCGCCAGGTCGGTTCGGTGCTGGGCAGCGCCGCCATGGCCGCCTGCATGTCCTGGCGGATCCGGGCCGAGATGCCCGGCGCCGCGTCCGGTTCCACACCGGCCGGGGAATCGGACGTCCTGGACCTGCCGCGGTCCCTGCACGAGCCGTTCGCCGCCGCGATGTCGCAGTCGGTGCTGCTGTCGGCCTTCGCCGCGCTGTTCGGGGTGGTGGCTGCGCTCTTCCTGGTGGGGGCCGTTACGGGGCGCCCCTCGGGGCCGGTCAGTCGAACGGCACCGGTCGGTCGAACAACACCGGTCCGTCGAACAGCACCGCCGGATTGAGGTATCCGGTCGGGTCGAAGGCGGCCTTGATCGTTCGCATGGCCGCGATGTCGGAGGGCCCGCGGGACAGCGCCAGATAGCGGCGCTTGAGGCTTCCGACCCCGTGCTCGGAGCTCACATTGCCGCCGTGATCGGCGATCAGGACCATCATCGCGGCGTAGATCCGGGACTCCCGGCCGGTGTCGCAGCGCAGCACGTTGAGGTGCATATTGCCCTCGCCGAGATGCCCGAAGAGCACCGGGACCGCCTGCGGCGCCTCCCGCGCGATCAGCTCGGCGGCGTCGGCGCTGAACCCCGGCAACGCCGAAAGTGGAAGTGAGACATCGAATTTCAGTGGCGGACCGAACATCCCGACCACCTCGGCCATGGCCTCGCGCAGCTGCCACAGCCGTTTTTGCGCGCCGGTCTCGACCCCCACCGCGGCCGAGTCGCGAAGCGGCACCGAGTCCAGCGCCTCGGCCAGGACGTCGGTCGGGTCGGAGTCCCCGGCCAGTTCGACCAGCAGCATCCATGCGCCCGGCACCGGGGCGGGCAGGCCCAGATGCTCGGCGGCCAGCGCCGCGGCGCGCCCGTCTACGAGCTCCAATGCGGCGATGGTCTCGATATCGCGAAGCCGGCGCCCGGCCGACACGCACGCCCCGAGATCGTCGAAACCGCACACCGCGGTCACCCTGTGCGCGGGCACCGGATGCAGCCGCAGTTCCACGGCGGTGATCACCCCGAGCGTTCCCTCCGCGCCGAGGAACAGCGCCGGCAGGTCGTATCCGGTGTTGTCCGAGCGGACCTCGGAGTGCCGGCGCAGCACCGCGCCGTCCGGCAGGACCACCTCCAGTCCGATCACCTGCTGGGCCATCGACCCGTACCGCACGGTGCGCAGCCCGCCGGCGTTCGTCGAGGCCATCCCGCCGACGGTGGCCGAATCCCGGGAGGCCAGGTCGACCCCGAACAGCAGACCGGCTGCCGCCGCCGCATCCTGCACCCGAGCCGCTGTCACTCCGGCTTCCGCCCGGACCCGGCGTTGTGCGGTGTCGACGGGTTCCATCGCGGTCAGCCGCTCGGTGGACAGCAGCACGTCGTCGTACTCGGGCACCGTGCCGGCCACCAGGGAGGTGCACCCGCCCTGCACCGTGACCGGCGTGCCGGCGTCGCGGCAGGCGCGAAGAACCTCGCCGACCTGTTCGGTGTCGGCGGGGCGGACCAGCGCGCCGGCCTGTCCGCGATAGCGGCCGGTCCAGTCGGCGCTGCGGGCGGCCAGCACCGCGGGATCGGTGATCAGGTGGGTGGGGCCGACGATCGCGGCGAGGCGCTCGACCAGCGCGGTGTTCATGGCTGCGCGGTGTTCACGGCTGGGCGGTGTTCACGGCTGGGCGGATAGGAACATGAAGGTGGCCAGCAGCACCAGGTGCACCATGCCCTGCAGGGCCAGCGCTCGCCCCTCGGCCAGGGTCAGCACCGAGACGATCACCGACAGGGTCAGCAGCACGATCTGGGTTGGTTCCAGGCCCAGGGTCAGCGGGCCGGGCAGCCAGATCATCGCGACCGCGATGGTGGGGATGGTCAGCCCGATCGAGGCCATCGCCGATCCGTAGGCGAGGTTGAGGCTGATCTGCACCCGGTCGCGCATGGCGTTGCGAACCGCCGCGATGGACTCCGGTGCCAGCACCAAAAGCGCGATCACCACACCGACCACCGGGTAGGGCAGGCCCAGCCCGGTGACGACCCCCTCGATCGAGGGGGAGAGCAGTTTTGCCAGGCCCACTGTGGACACCAGGGCAACCATCAGCAGTGCCAGGCTGATCCGGGCCTCTCGGGCCGAGGGCGGGTCGGCGTGTCCCTCGCCGTCCTCGTCGAGGATGCCGGTGACGCGTCCGTGACTGTCGGAGGCGACCGGTACGAAGAAGTCGCGGTGGCGGACGGTCTGGGTGAACACGAAGGCGCAGTACAGCGTCAGTGACACGACCGCGGCGAAGGCCAACTGCGAGGTGCTGTACTCCAGGCCGGCCTCGCTGACGGTGAAGCCGGGCAGCACCAGGCACACCCCGGCCAGTGTCACGACCGTGGTCAATGCCGCACCCGATCCCGAGGCGTTGAAGGCGACCAACCGGTGCCGCAGTGCGCCGATGAGCAGGCTCAGCCCGACGATGCCGTTGAGGGTGATCATGACGGCGGCGAAGACGGTGTCGCGAGCGTAGGTCGACGCGCCCTTGCCGCCGCCCACCATCAGCATGACGATCAGGCCGACCTCGATCACCGTGACCGCCACCGCCAGCACCAGGGAACCCAGCGGTTCGCCGATCCGGTGGGCGACCACCTCGGCGTGGTGAACCGCCGAGAGGACCGCGGCGATCAGACAGACCCCGATCACGGCCAGCACCAGCGGGTTGTCGTGGCGGGCCCAGGTTGCGATCAGGATGACCAGCGCCGCCAGGGGAGCCAGCAACGTCCACTGCAGTGGGCCGCGGCGGGCGGTGGTGTCCATCGAATTGACCCTAGCGCTTTGACCCGGCTCAGCCGGTGTTGCCGATCAGTTCCACCCCGTTGCCGTTCCAACGGAACTTGACCACGCTCTGCAGGCCGAACCCGCCCGCGAACGTCAGCGCGATGGTGTCCCCGGTGCTCTGCGTGGCGTCGATTCCGTTGAACCCGTAGGTGTCCGGCACCCCGGAGGGGATGAACTTTCCGAGGTGGAACATCACCGCGCGGGTGTTGGGGTTGGGCGCGTTGGTGTTGGCCTTGACGATCACCGCCGACAGCGGGGCGCATTCGTTGTAGTTGCCGGCCACCGGTTCGGGGTTCCAGCCCTGATTGCTGCGCGGATCGCGCGGCAACGCCGAGACGGCCTCGGCGATCGCCGGTGCGGCGAGGTTCACCGCGCAGGGGTCCGGCGGTGGGGGAGTCGCCGGCGGTGGCGGTTCGGCGGCGGTGGGCGTCTCGGGAGCGGTCACGGCGGGGGTCTCCGGCAGCGGGGTTTTGGACACCGTCGAATCACCCGAACTGCAACCCACCAGCGCAGCGGCGGCGGCGAAACCCAACGCCGCGGTGCTCAGCCGTTCCCACACAATCTGAGGACCGTACCGTCGCGGGCACCGGCCGCCGGGGTGCCACGCGCACAGGCACTAGACTCTCAGCGAAATGACGAGCCCTGAGCCACCGGCAAATACCTTCGCCGAACTGCAGATTCATCCAGCCGTGCTGCAGGCTGTTTCCGACGTGGGCTACGAGTCGCCGTCGGCGATCCAGGCCGCCACCATCCCTGCGTTGCTGGCCGGGTCGGACGTCGTCGGACTGGCCCAGACCGGCACCGGAAAAACCGCCGCCTTCGCCATCCCGATCCTGTCCCGCATCGACACCGACAGCAAGCAGACCCAGGCCCTGGTGCTGGCCCCGACGCGCGAGTTGGCGCTGCAGGTGGCCGAGGCGTTCAGCCGCTACGGGGCGCATCTGAAGATCAACGTGCTGCCGATCTACGGCGGGTCGTCCTATGTCCCGCAGCTGGCCGGCCTGCGGCGCGGCGCGCAGGTCGTGGTGGGAACACCCGGCCGGGTGATCGACCATCTGGACAAGGGCAGCCTGGATCTTTCGCACCTGGACTATCTGGTGCTCGACGAGGCCGACGAGATGCTGCAGATGGGTTTCGCCGAGGATGTCGAACGCATCCTGGCCGACACCCCGGAGTACAAACAGGTCGCGTTGTTCTCGGCCACCATGCCGCCGGGCATCAAGAAGATCACCACCAAATACCTGCATGACCCGGTCGAGGTGACGGTCAAGTCGAAGACCCAGAC